>NZ_CP045393.1:322701-645402 GCF_009363655.1 Roseovarius sp. THAF27 | reverse complement strand
GGGCTCCAGTTCGACGAACGCACCGTAGTCGGTGATGTTCGTCACACGGCCGGTATGCACCGATTCCAGCGGGTACTTGGCAGCGACCAGATCCCACGGATCGTCCTGCAGCTGTTTCATGCCCAGGCTGATGCGGTGGGTTTCCTTGTTGATCTTGATCACCTGGACCTTGACGGTCTCGCCGATGTTCAGGATCTCGCTCGGGTGGTTCACACGACGCCACGCCATGTCGGTCACGTGCAGCAGGCCGTCGACACCGCCCAGGTCCACGAAGGCCCCGTATTCGGTGATGTTCTTGACGACGCCGTCCACGGCCTGACCTTCGGAAAGGTTGCCGATGACTTCGGCGCGCTGCTCGGCGCGGCTTTCTTCCAGGATGGCGCGGCGCGAGACAACTATGTTGCCGCGGCGGCGGTCCATTTTCAGGATTTGGAAGGGCTGCTTCAGACCCATCAGCGGGCCGGCGTCGCGCACGGGGCGCACATCGACCTGAGAGCCGGGCAGGAAGGCCACGGCGCCGCCCAGATCGACGGTAAAGCCGCCTTTGACACGGCCAAAGATCGCGCCTTCGACACGGGCGTCGTCCGCGTATGCTTTCTCCAGGCGGTCCCAGGCTTCCTCGCGGCGGGCCATTTCACGGGAAATGACGGCTTCGCCGCGGGCGTTCTCTGCCGAACGCAGGAACACCTCGACCTCGTCGCCCACTTCGATTTCGGGCGCTTCACCGGGATTTGCGAATTCCTTGAGCTCGACGCGGCCTTCCATCTTGTAGCCGACGTCGATGATGGCTTGTCCCGCTTCAACCGCGATGACCTTGCCTTTGACAACCGTTCCCTCTTGGGGGGTGTCCATTTCGAGGCTTTCATTAAGGAGGGCCTCGAATTCCTCCATCGATGCGTTTTGAGCCATGTGGCGTTTCAATCCTAACGTTTCGTTGTGTCCGGCCGCGCGGTTGTCTCCGCCGGTCTTCAAGGTTTCGTTGGTCAGACGGGCCACCATAGGAACGCAAAACAAAGAGGGCCGGTATTCCCGACCCTGCTCGCTCTCAATGCTCTGCGGCGGTTCCGCCTTGTCGACGAGGGGCGCTATAGCCCGCTCGGCCATGACAATCAAGGGGTTTCGAGCCCGAAAGCCCCCTCCAGCAGCCGCAGCTGAAGATATTCGCCCGGCGCCCGACGCATCACGCCTTGCCCTTTGAAGGGCCCGTGGGGGTTCGACACCTCCACATGCAGCTCGCCGCCCTCCGACAGGTCCACGTAAAGTATGTTGCTACCGCACCAATCGATCGTGGCCCGCAGCATATGCTGCGTGGGCTCCACCTCGACCGTCAACTGGCTGTTGCGCTTGATGTGCCCGGCCTCCTCGCCCGTCACGCTCAGCCGGTAGGCCCGGAACCTGTCCATCCACCCGCCCCCGCGGTGAAAGGTGATCCGCGCGGTCACGTTCCGTCGCGCACCCGCGCGACCTCGGCGCAGGCGGCCTCCACGGCGCCCTCGATGGTCAGGGTCGTGGTGTCCAGCAACACCGCGTCGGCCGCCGGCAAAAGCGGCGCAGTGGCCCGCGCACTGTCGCGCTCGTCGCGCTGGCGCAACTCCGCCAGCACGGTGTCGTAATCCGTCTCGGCCCCCTTGGACAGCAGCTCGTCCAGCCGCCGCTGGGCGCGCACATCGTCGCTCGCCGTCACGAACAGCTTCACCTCGGCATCGGGACAAATCACCGTCCCGATGTCGCGCCCGTCCAGAACCGCACCGCCCGACCGCGCCGCGAAAGCCCGCTGGAACTCTACCAGCGCCGCACGGACCTCGGGCACCGCGGCAACCCGGCTGGCGGCCTGGGCGACTTCCGCCGTGCGCAGGTCGTCCGCCTCGAGGTCCGCGGCCAAAAGCGCCCGCGCGGCCTCGACCGGCTCGGTGCCGTCCAGCGTCCGCCGCCCCGTCGCGCGGTACAATAGCCCCGTGTCCAGATGCGCAAAGCCAAAGCGCGCGGCCACCGCCCGCGCCACCGTGCCCTTGCCCGCCGCCGCCGGCCCGTCAATCGCTACCGTAAAGCTCATGTATCTTCCTGCCTCGTCCCGCCGCTGCGTGGGGTGCGTTCACACCGCAACACAGTGTTTCCGCAAATTGCCTGACTTTATCGGGCAAATCACCCTATATCGGCAACAAGATGGCAGGTTTTCCATACTCCTGTCTTCATTGAAACGCACAACCGCATCTACCATGACCCAGTCTGCCAACTCCCGTCACGACGATCCTTCGTCGCCCCTTTCCGACCCGCGTCACGGGTCCCCCGCGCACAAGTGCCGCGCCCATCGCAAGGCGCGCCGGGTCTGGGGCCAGGGCCTGCTGTCCGGCCTGCCCTTTGCCGAGATCGTGCTTCTGGCGGCGTTCCTGATGTCTGCCGGCATGTTCCTGACGATAGATGGCGGTCATGCCACCGCCGTCGATCCCGCACCGAACGCGACCACGGCCACCCGCTGACGGGCCACCATTCCTTGGTTTCAATCGTGACCGGAAACGCGTTGGAGCGGGTAGCGGGAATCGAACCCGCGCGTTCAGCTTGGGAAGCTGACAGGCTACCATTACATCATACCCGCCTGCGCATCTGGCTCAGATATGCCTCGCCATCCGCCCGGTCAAGAGAGATTCTGGCCCGCCCCGGGACCTAATCCGCCACGCGCACATCGGTATAGGTGTAGACCTCCTCGTCGCCGCTCGAGGAACTCGACACCAGCAAGCCCACACCCATTTCCGGCAGGTAGTGATAGCGCTCGGTATAGCTCGGGTCGTCGTTGAAGCTCATGTCGATCTCGAACGCCGGATAGGCGCACGGCCCCAGCTTGATCGTCTGCATGGGGCCCGACGTTGCGGTACCCCCGCCGGTGCTGTCATTGCTCCAATCGGCATCGGGCTTCGGCTCCTGCCACTTGTCGAGCTCGTCATAGCTGGCGAAGATCTCCTTCTCTGCCACCCGTACCACACCGTCCTCGATGGGCACCGAACTTGCCAGGTAAAGCCCGTGCCTTGTCTCCAGGATCGACCCCGATCCGTCAGCGAACTCCGTCTGGATCACGATCACGTCGGTGGCCAGCTGCCGATGCGTCTCGACCGTGCCGTCCTGGGTCTCGAAGACAACGCCTTTCTTCAGATCCTCCGGCCCGGGACAGGCAAGGGCCGGCAGGGCGGCCGCCGAGGCGAGGGACAGGGAAAGCGCTTTGAAACGAAGGGTCATGGCAGGCATTCAATCGGTTGCGCCACTCGGGGCTCGGGCAGGCTCGGAACGCCCGGATCTAGGCCCGGGCGCCCTGTATTCTGCGCAATCGCCCCGCGCCACGCAATCGCTTTCTCCGGCCTTTGGTCAGCCCCGCCGCCGCCTGCGGCGGCCACCCTCCTGGTCGCCCCCGGTGTTAAAGGACGGGTTCGGCAGCGGCGCCACCTTGGCCAGTTCCGGAAACGGGTCGGTCTTGTGAGGGATGGCGTTGGCGGCCACGAAATGCTCTTGGAACTTGGGTTCGATCGCGGTCTCGACCTTGGTGATCTCGCGCACCACCCGCTCGATCTCGCGCCGCGCGCCCACGTTGCACAGCGCGATGCGCGCGCCCGTGCCTGCCGCGTTGCCCGCGCTCGTGACCTTCTCCAGCGGCACGTCCGGAATCATCCCCAACACCATCGCGTGCTTGGCACTGATATGCGCGCCGAACGCCCCGGCCAGCACCACGCGGTCCACCTTGTCCACGCCGCGCTGGTCCATCAACAGCCGCGCGCCCGCGTAAAGCGCGGATTTCGCCAGCTGGATCGCCCGAATATCGCCCTGCGTCACGGTGATGCGCGGCCCGCCCTCGGCGGTCGCGTCATGCACCAGGTAGGAATGCGTCCGCCCTTCCGGCACCATCCGCGCCGTCCCGGTCGCCTCGGCCGAGCCGATCAGCCCGCTTTCATCCATCAGCCCCGCCATGCGCAATTCCGCCACCGCCTCGATGATGCCCGAGCCGCAGATGCCGGTAATACCGCCCGGCCCCACCTCCTCGGCAAAGCCCTCTTCGTCGGACCACTTGTCCGATCCGATTACGCGAAAGCGCGGCTCTTTCGTCTCGGGGTCGATCCGTATGGCCTCGATCGCGCCGGGCGCGGCCCGCTGCCCGCTGGAAATCTGCGCGCCTTCGAAGGCCGGTCCCGTGGGCGAGGAACAGGCCAGCACCCGGCTCTTGTCCCCCAAAAGGATCTCGGCATTGGTGCCCACGTCCACGATCAACGCAAGGTCCTCGGACTTCCCCGGCTCCTCGCTCAGGGCAACGGCGGCACAATCCGCGCCCACATGCCCCGCGATGCAGGGCAACACATAAACCCGGGCCCGGGTGTTGATCGCGCTCAGCTCCAGCTCCCGCGCTTCCAGTGCCATGCTGTCCGACGTGGCCAGCGCGAACGGCGCCTGCCCCAGCTCCACCGGGTCGATCCCCAGCAACAGGTGATGCATCACCGGGTTGCACACGAACACCGTTTCCACGATCAGGATCGGGTCGATCTCCGCCTCTTTCGCAATCTCTTCGGCCAGCGTGTTGATCGCCTCGCGCACCGCGCGGGTCATTTCCTGGTCCCCGCCGGGGTTCATCATCGCATAGCTCACCCGGCTCATCAGGTCCTCGCCGAACCGGATCTGCGGGTTCATGATCCCCGACGACGCCTTCACCTCGCCGCTCTCCAGATCGGTCAGATGCGCCGCCACCGTGGTGGACCCAAGATCGATCGCCAGCCCGTACAGGCCCGCCTCATGCAGCCCCGGCCAGACCTCGATCACCCGCGGCACCGGGTCCAGGTGCGATTTGTGCAGCGCCACCGTCACCCGGAACTTGCCCTTGCGCAACACCGGCTGCAACTTCGACAGCAGCGTCAGGTCGGCGGTGATCTCCTCGATTTCCCACTGCTCGCGCAGCGCCCGCTCCAGCCGCTCCAGATCGCCCGTGGGCTCGTGCATGTCCGGCTCGTCCACCTCGACGAAGTAGAGCCGCGTCGCCGGGTCCATCTGGATCACCCTGGCCGAGGCCGCCTTGCGCACCACCTGCTTGTGCACTTGGCTCTCGGGTGGCACGTCGATCACGATGTCGCCCATCACCTGCGCCTGGCAGCCCAGCCGCCGCCCGGCCTTCAGCCCGCGCTTCTGGTCATAGCGCTCCTCGACCGCGTTCCAGTCCGACAGCGCGCCTTCGCGCACCGTGACGCCATGCTTGGAAAACTCGCCATAGCCCGGCGTGATCTGGCACTTGGAACAGATCCCCCGCCCGCCGCAGACCGAATCGAGGTCGACCCCCAACTGCCGCGCCGCGGTCAGCACCGGCGTGCCTTTCGGAAACCGCCCGCGCTTGCCCGAGGGCGTGAAAACCACCAGTGGATCGGACTCGCTCATCTTACATCGTCCTTGGCTCAAGCATTCGTCTGGCGGGCACCATAGCGGTTTCCGGCCCGACCGAAAGCCCGCCACCGGCATTATCTGTCAAACCCGCGTCATCGACCCGTCCCCGAAAATTCGTACGAATTTTCGTCGCCCGGGATTATTCGCACGAATAATCTCCGGCGCTGCACTCAAACGCGACGGATCTCGGCGCCCAGCCCGGTCATCAGCGCCTCGAACACCGGAAAGGAGGTGGCGATCGGCCCGCCGTCATCCACCGTCACGGGCGCCTTGCTCGCCAGCCCCAGCACGAGGAACGACATGGCGATGCGGTGATCCAGATGGCTGGCACAGGTCGCCCCGCCCGGCACGCCGCCCGCGCCCCTGCCCTCGACGATCCACCAATCCTCACCCTCCTCGACCGTCACGCCACAGGCGCGCAGCCCCGTTGCCATCGCGTCGATCCGGTCGCTTTCCTTGACGCGCAATTCCTTGACCCCGCGCATCACCGTGCGCCCCGCAGCACAGGCCGCCACTACCGAAAGCACGGGGTATTCGTCGATCATGCTCGCCGCACGTTCGGGCGGAACCTCGATACCTTTCATGTCGGGCGAGTATCGCACCCGCAGGTCCGCCACCGGCTCGCCGCCTTCCTCGCGCTCGTTCTCATAGGTCAGGTCCGCGCCCATCTCGCGCAGCGTGGTGAACAGACCCGCGCGCGTCGGGTTCAACCCGATATTGGGCACCACCACGTCCGAGCCTTCGGTGATCAGCGCCGCGCAGACGGGAAAGGCCGCGCTCGACGGGTCGCGCGGCACCAAGATGGTCTGCGGCCGCAGCTCCGGCTGCCCGGCCAGTGTGATCACCCGGCCCTCGTCCGTGACCTCGGTCGAAATCTCGGCACCGAACCCGGCCAGCATCCGCTCGGTGTGGTCGCGCGTTGCCTCGCGCTCGATCACCACGGTCTGCCCCGGGGCGTTCAACCCCGCCAGCAGCACGGCCGATTTCACCTGTGCCGACGGCACCGGCACCTCGTAGCGCACCGGCACCGGCTCCCGCGCGCCCACTATGGTCATCGGCAGCCGCCCGCCCTCGCGCCCCACGGCCCTCGCCCCGAACAGCGCCAGCGGGTCGGTCACCCGCGCCATGGGACGCCCGTTCAGGCTGGCATCCCCGGTGAAGGTCGCCGTGATGGGCGACGTCGCCATCGCCCCCATGATCAGCCGCACGCCGGTGCCCGAATTGCCGCAGTCGATCACCTGGTCCGGCTCGGCGAATCCGCCCACGCCCACGCCATGCACGTGCCAGGTGCCGTCCGCGTCTCGCGCGACCTCCGCCCCCATGGCCCGCATCGCCTTGGCCGTGTCCAGCACGTCCTCGCCCTCCAGCAGGCCGGTCACCACCGTCTCACCTACGCTGAGCGCCCCAAGGATGAGGCTGCGATGCGAGATCGACTTGTCGCCGGGCACATGCGCCTCGCCTTTCAGGCCAGACGACAGGCTGGATTGCATCGGGACGGGCGCGCCATGACCGGACATCGGACTTCCTTCCTTAAAAGTTCGCCCCGCTGATAGCGCAGCCCCCGGGCAGCGTCCATCACGCCTTTCCTCTGGCCGAAAATATCCCGGGGGTTTGGGGGCTGGCCCCCAATTAAACCTGTGTTTGGGGGCTGCCCCCCGATCGAACCGGCCTTGCCCCACCCATAAGTCATCCTCGGGCCCGACCCGAGGATCTCTCCGCCGCGAGATCCCGGATCAGGTCCGGGAAGGGCCGCGACCCGGCGCCCCGGTCAGCTCCGCAAAGCCCGGCCGGGCATGCCGGTCACTTGCCGTCCTTCGCGTCCACCGCCGCCGTCACCAGCAATTCGACCTTCAGTTCGGGATGCGCCAGTTTGGCCTCGCCGCACGCCCGGGCGGGCGCGTGGCCCTCGGGCACCCAACTGTCCCACACGTCGTTCATCTCGGCGAAATCGGCCATGTCGGCCAGCCAGATCGTGCATTGCAGGATCCGCGTCGCGTCCGAGCCCGCCTCGCCCAGCAGCGCCTCGACCTTTTCAAGGCAGGTGCGGGTCTGATCCGCCACGCTGTCGCCGCGGTTGCCCACCTGCCCGGCCAGGTAGATCGTCTCGCCATGGATCACGATCTGGCTCATGCGGGCGGCGGTATGGTGGCGGACGATATCTGTCATGACGGGGCTCCTTTCCCAAGTATTCGCCCCGTCATAACGCGGCGCGCGCTACTGCGCCAGTTCCCCGATGCTGCCCGCCATGGCCCAGTCGGCCATTCCCTTGCGCCACACCAGCGTCCGATCCCCGACCCGTCCCGCCGCCATCTCGGCGCGAAGGTCGTTCAGCGTCATCGGCCCGACCTGCTGCTGGCCCTCCGCGAACCACCAGATCGCCTCCTGCGGGGGGTGCGCCGCGCCCCGGCTCGCCTTCAGCCGCTCCAGCTCGTCCGCAGCCTCCTCGTGACCGCGCTCGAGCGCCACCTCCATCCACTCGATCGCCCGGTCGAGGTTCTGCTCCACCCCGTCCCCGTCGCGATACATGATGCCCAGGTTGAAGGCCGCGGTCGTGTGACCCTCCTGCGCGGCGGCCTCGAACATGCGCGCGGCCTCGGCCATGTCGACCTCCACGCCCTCGCCGCCGTGATAGTGGATCACCCCGGCCAGGTAGGTCGCGCTGGTATTGCCCTGCTCGGCCGACATCAGCGCATAGCGCAGCGCCTCGGCCGCATCCTTCTCGCCGCCGCGGCCCTGCCAGCGGAACCAGGCATAGTTCGACTGCGACACGTGGTTGCCCAGGTCCGCCGCGCGCCGGTAATACGCGGCCGCCTCCGAATCGTCCTGGGGCACGTTCTCGCCGCGGGCATATTCCACGCCCAGCTGGTTCAGCGCATCGGTGCGCTCCGCGTCTCCCGCATGGTTCAGAAGCTCCAAAGCCAGCTCCACGTCCTTCTCGACCGTGATCGCCTGGAGATAGGCCATCCCCATGATGTAGACCGAGTTGGAATGGTCGTCCTCGAACGCCACCTTGGCATAGCCGACCGCGCGCGGCTCGTCCTCGGGGATGCCCTCGACCCCGTACCAGAACATGTTGGCCAGGTTGTCGGCGGCGATCGTGCTGCCCAGCGCCATGGCCCGTTCGTAATACTCGATCGCCTTCTCGAAACTCTGCTCGACCCCGTCGCCCCGGTAATAGGCCACGCCGAGGTTGTTCAGCTTCGCCGCCTCGCTCAACGCGTCGTCGCCGTCACCCGATGGCGCGCCGGACCGGGTGCTGGTGATGACCTCCTTGCCATCGACAAGGATGCGCATGGTGTTGCCCTCGACGACGATCTCCACCTCGTCGAAGGCACCGCTGTCGATCGACGATCCATCCAGCGAGATCGTGGTGCCGTCGATCACGATCTCGCGGCCGTCGATCACGATCTCGGCCCCGGTCGACGTGGTCGAGATACTCTGCGACCCGCCCCCCGTGATGGTGATCTGCACCCCGTTCACCGTGACCGAAGACGAGCTTTGCGCCCCCGCCATGCCCGCCGGCAAGGCCAGCGCCACTGTCAGGCCGACAATCGCGGCCACGAGACGCGTCCGCAATGGCCGCAGGAAATCCGTCACCGTCATGATAATCCCCAATCTGTCATCCTTGAAATCCGTCAGTAGTTCACGCGCCGGAAAATCAGCCCATTGTCATTCAGCGTATTTTCGTCCACGACCCTCAACGTACTGTCGTAGTTGAAATTTCCCGGCAAAGGGACATTGCCGCCCGGGCCGTTCGAGGTCATCAGCGTGGTGCCGATCATCGACAGGTGAAACCCTTCAGGCGACGGGTTCGTGATCTTGAACGTTCCTCTGCCCTTGTTGGTCGTGCGCAGGACGCCTCCCATGCCATCGGAGACCTCGATGATCTGTGTCGACGTGTAGGTGCCCACCTTGTTGTAGATCACCTCCATCTTCTGCGTGCCCAGCCCGATACCCTCGATCGGCAGGTCCGTGCGTCCGGTTTCCCAGCGTCCATCTAGAAACGCGTTGTAGTCCCGCACCGGCGGCGGTGGCGGCGGCTGCAAAACGTTGAGAAGCTGCGCCACCTCCTTCACCGTCCGCGCGGGGCCCCAATCGGCCATGCCCTGTTTCCACACCATGGTCTGCGCGGTCAGCCGGCCATCCCTGATGCGCTGCTCAACGTCCGCATGGGTCAGCGGCCCCACCGCCTGACCGTTGTCGACCACGTAGACCCCGTCCGCCGTCATCTGCTGCGCCGCACCAGCACCGCTCCAGACCGCCAGCAAGAAAGCCAGCAAGACCGCCACCACCGGCGCCGGGACACCCCCCGCGCCGATCCGCCGCATCATACCCCTCGGAGGCGTGGACATCGCGCCGCCGCTCATTGCGACACCTTTCGATAGGTACTGCCATCCTCGAAGAACGTGCCCTGGTCGATCGCCTTGATCGTCGTGTCGAACTGCAGCTGGTCGGGCCAGCCCGCGCCGGCCTGTCCCTCCACCTTGGTCAGCGACGTGCCGAGGTAGCTGACTGTCACCGTGTTGGTCGTCGCCCCGCTCAGCGTGAAGGTTCCGTTGCCCTCGACATGCACCGTCATCGGCTGCGGCGCGCCGGCAACGCTGCTCATTTCGGTCAGCAACGTGAAGATCCCGTCGGTGCCGAAGGTGATCGTGCTGACCACGTCGACCTGTCCAACCTCGGGCAGCTCGGCCTGCGCGGCCTCGCTTGTCCACGTGCCTGCCAGGTAGCGCCCGAAATCCTGCACGGTCTGATCCGGCTGCGGATCGCGCTCCGCCGGCGGTCCAAGCTCCGCGCCCAGATCCGGGCGGAACCGCGCCGCCTCCCAGTCCTGCATCCCCTTCTTCCAGACCAGCGAGGTGTCCGTGACCCGCCCGTCGCGCAACCGCGCCTGCATCTCCGACGCGGGCAGCGGACCCACCGCCTGACCGTTCTCGACCACGTAATATCCCTCGAACGGAGGCCCCTCCTGCGCCGCCAGGGGTGACGCGACCAGCCACAGGGCCAGCGCAAATGCCAGCGCCCCCGGCAGCCGCGCGGCGAATTTCCCAAAAGAGTCCATACCCAATGCCCTGTCTGCGGTCTCCGCCTGCAAGGCTCACAGAATCGTACTAGGCGCACATCACCCAATTGGGTATCCTGACACCGTAACGGCCCGATAAGGTCAGGGCTGGTATTGGGGAAGACCATGCCAGTTGGGGATTACGACGCCGACCTCGCGTCGGTGTTTTCAATATTGCCGCGCGACAAGGCCCGCGAAGCCCGCGACTATGTCGCCAAACGCCTGAAGGTGGCCGAAGCGGCCATCGAGGACGATCTGGCCTGGGCCGACTTCGACAGGTCCGGCAAGCTCCTGCGCGGCGGATTGTCCAGCATCACCGATCATTCCACGCGGATCCTGCCCGCCGAAACCGACAACCCCCAGATCGCCGCCATCCTGGGGAACGTGGCCCGTCACGGGCTTTCCGCGGGCCACATCTCGTGGGATCCGGGTGTCCAGATGCTGTTCTGGTACGTCCCGATCACCCCGTCCAACCGCGACAATGTCGGCAAGCGCCGGCTGCGGGGCTTCGCCGTGACCCAGCTTCTGTTCTCCGAGTTTCTCGACATCTTCAACGAGGACAGCGGCCTGACCCAGGCCGAGATACGCACCGTGTTCCAGGTGATCGGCGGCGCCAGCCTTCGCGCCGCGGCCGATCTAGACGCCCTGTCCTACGAGACCAAGCGCGCCCACCTCAAGAACGCCTGCAGCAAGCTGATGTGCTCGGGCCAGCGCGAATTGATCACCAAGCTTCTGGGCCAGATGGTCCATTTCATCTCGATCTCCGAGGGCGAGGCCAGCCATGCGGGTTTCATCGAACCCTTCTTCGCCCGCTACCTGTCACGCAGCGCGCGGCTCCTGTCGCGGCGCCTCTCGGATGGCCGGCTCGTCAATATCGTGGAGTTCGGCCCGCCCGGCGGCCGGCCGGTGCTGCTCAGCCACGGCGTTCTCTTCGCCTTGCTCATGCGCGACGCCGGTCCGCATCTGGAACGGCTGGGGCTGCGGGTCATCACCCCCATCCGCGAAGGATATCTCGAGATCCGGCCCACCTCGTCGCTCTTTGACCAGGACGATCTGTTGCGGCAATGGGTCGATGACGCGCACGGGCTCATCCGCGAATATATCGGCCATCCCTGCGTGGTCGTCGGCAACTCGACCGGCGCCCGCGCCGCCGTCCGCCTCGCGCTCGAAGCCCCGAAAGTGGTCGCATCGCTGGTGCTGGTGTCCCCCACCTTGATGCAGACCGAGTCTCTGCGCAGCGGAAAGGTCGCGGGGTTCTTCGATGCCCTGCGCGGTCTGGTGTCGAACTCGCGCCTGTTCAAGGCCGTGACCTGGCGGTTCAAGAAATACTATCTCAGCGAAAAGACCTGCCGCGTGGCACTGATGCAGCTTTTCGGCGACAACGCCGCCGACCGCGAGGTGCTGGAACGCCCGTTTTCCAGCGACGCCAGCAGCTACGCCATGTTCTCGGACATCTATAGCAGTTCGTTGCGCGGGGTCGCCGCGGATTTCAGCTTCGAATTCGACAGCGTCCACCGCGAGATGCAGGCGCTGAAAATGCCGTTTTCCATCCTGCATGGCCGCAACGACCCGATGCTGCGCGCCGCCGAAATGATCGCCCAGCTGCCCGAACCGCTCGGCCGCACCGTCACCACGCTGGACGGCGGGCACTTCCTGGGCGTCACCGCCGCCGACGCCGTCTGGGATCACGTCGCCGCCCGAAACGGCTGATCCGCGCGGATCACAGGTGGCCGTCTTCCAGGTGCAGCTTCATCGCGATCAGCACCTGCTGCAACGCGGTGGTCTCCTTCAGCAGGCGCTTGGCCTCGGTGACCGTGATCACCCCGTCCTGGATAGACTGGTGGTACTCGCTCATCAGCATGGCAAAGCGCTGCGACAGCGCGATCACGTCCGAATTCACCCCGCCCGTTCCGCCATCATTTTGCCGGCTGTCGTCGAAATTCAGCCGCGTGCCGTTCAACTCCGCCAGCGCCGCTGTCACATGCGGATAGGACGCCGCCGCCTCCAGCGCCGCCACCGCGTCGATCGGCATGTAGCGGCCGGAATGCTCCTCGTGGTCCGAGTAATACCGCCCCAGCGTGGCCTTCGACTTGCCCGTCAACTCGCAGGCCGGCTCCACCCCCACGTCCTTGACCAGCGCTTCGGTGTGCTTCTTGAGGTATGATCCGGCTTTCGACATCGCGCTCTTTCCCTGGACCGGGCCGTTATCCGGAGGGGCCCCGCGGCGCCGCAATGGTGGAAAACCCTACGTGCCCGGCGCCCGCGCCGACCCCGGCACGCTTGAACCCGCAGGCGTCATGCGGATAAGTCGCCGCATGGCCAAGCTCTATTTTCATTACTCCACCATGAATGCCGGCAAGTCGACCCTGCTGTTGCAGGCCAGTCACAACTACCGCGAACGCGGCATGAACACCCACCTGCTGACCGCCGCGCTCGATAATCGCGCCGGACCCGCGCATATCGGCTCTCGGATCGGCATCGGGGCCAGGGC
Source organism: Roseovarius sp. THAF27 (assembly GCF_009363655.1). Lineage (NCBI taxonomy): Bacteria > Pseudomonadati > Pseudomonadota > Alphaproteobacteria > Rhodobacterales > Roseobacteraceae > Roseovarius > Roseovarius sp. THAF27. Next base: position 632,446 of record NZ_CP045393.1, on the reverse strand, counting down.
CGACACCTTCACCGCCGACGACGATCTCTTCGCCCGACTGGACCGGGTGCTGGCCAAAGGTCCGCTGTCCTGCATCTTCGTCGACGAGGCGCAGTTCCTGACCGAGGCGCAGGTCTGGCAACTGGCCCGCGTGGTCGACGACCTGAACGTGCCGGTGATGTGCTACGGCCTGCGCGTCGATTTCCGCGGCCAACTCTTTCCCGGCTCCGCCACCCTTCTGGCGTTGGCCGACGAGATGCGCGAGGTCCGCACCATCTGCCATTGCGGCAAGAAGGCCACCATGGTCGTGCGCCGCGACGCCCACGGTCAGGTGGTGACCGACGGCGCCCAGATCCAGGTCGGCGGCAACGAAACCTACGAAAGCCTCTGCCGCCGCCACTGGCGAGAGGTCACGGGCGATGTCTAAACTGTCCCGGTACATCGTTCTCGGCCTCCTGTCGCTCGTGGCCGTGCTGGTTGCGGTCTATATCTATGCGATCAACACCGTGGATTTCTCCGTCGACAAGGCCACCGCCGCCCATACCGAGGCGCGGCAGGCGTTCCTGGCCGACCTGCCCGATACCGACTGCCTGCGCGCCGCCGACATCACCGGCATCGCCCGCGCCCGCGGCTGGGATGCGGTGCAACCGTCGCAATTCGACTGGTGCGTCGCCCCCGACACCGTGCAAACCTGGCTGCGCGTCACGGTCGAGCCGCCCCTGCCCTTCTCGACCGAGGACGAGAACGCCCAGATCTTCGCCTTTGACGAGGCGGGCTGCGCCGTCGACTGGTCCTACGCCTCCGGCGCCGGCTCCACCTGCGCGGAGTGACGCTTGCGCCGAGTCGCTCCGGGAACCCGGCCCGCAGCTCCTGCGTTTCCCCTACGTAATGGAAAGGAAACCGACATGGACCGCCTGTCCTTCTACATCACGTTCTTCACCGGCAGCTTCATCACCGGCGCCATCGTGATCGCCGGGTTTGCATTGGGCTATTATTCCGTCTGGACCATCGCGATCAGCGCCGTCGCGGGCCTGCTGCTCGCCTGGCCAACCGGCTACATGATCTCCCAGCGCATCAAACGCGACGATCCCGACTGGACGCCCGAGGCCGAGCCCGGCGACCAGCCCGTCATCCCGCGGCCGGGCGCGCCCGAAATCTAGGCCCGCTCCACCAGGACCGAGCCCACCGAGTAGCCCGCCCCGAACGAACAGATCAGGCCGGTATCACCGGGCTGCAGGTCGTCGGAGTATTTCGAGAACGCGATGATCGACCCCGCCGAGGACGTGTTGGCATAGTCCTGCAGGATATTCGGTTGCTCGTCGGCCTCGGGCACCCGCCCCATTACCTTGCGCCCGATGAAATCGTTCATCGTCTTGTTCGCCTGGTGCAGCCACAGCCGCTTGAGACCCGCCGCCGCGACCCCGGCTTCTTCCATGTGATCCGCGATATGCGCGCTGACCAGCGGCAGCACTTCCTTGAACACCTTGCGCCCTTCCTGCACGAACTGCATATCGCGCCGGTCGTGCAATTCCGGGTCGCGGGTGCGCCGCAGGAACCCGTTGTTGTTGCGGATATTGTTGGAAAACTGCGTGGCGCAACGGGTCGAATGGACAATGAAATGCGCGCCCCTGGCATCCTCCGCCCGCTCGATCACCAGCGCGGTGCACACGTCCCCGAAGATGAAGTGACAATCCCGGTCGCGCCACTCCAGGTGCCCTGAACAGATCTCGGGGCTCACCACGATGGCGCAGCGCACGCTGCCCGACCGCACCATGTCGGCCGCCGCCTGGATCCCGAACGTGGCCGAGGAACACGCCACGTTCATGTCGAATGCGAACCCCTTGGCCCCCAGCAACTGCTGGATCTCGATGGCCACCGCCGGATAAGGCCGCTCGTGGTTGCTGGCCGCGCAGATGATCAGGTCGACCTCGCCCGCGTCCCGCCCCGCCTGGGCCAGCGCCTTGCCGCAGGCATCCAGCGCCATCTCCGCCATGATCCCCGGCTCGTCATTCGACCGCTCGCGCAGCCTGGGATGCATCAGGCCGGGATCCAGCACGCCCGACTTGTCCATCACGTAGCGCTGCTCGATCCCCGACGCGTTGACGATGAACTCCGACGACGACGGCGCCTTGGCCTCCACCTCGCCCGCCGCGATAGCGTCGGCATTCTCTGCGTTGAAACGCTCGGCATAGGCGTTGAACGCCACCACGAGCTCGTCGTTGGTGATGGTCTCTTCCGGCGTGAAAACCCCCGAGCCGGTAATCGCAGGCTTGAACATGTCTCTCTCCCTCGACGTGGCGGCCACCACGCCAGAACCCTGCCCCGAGGTCAAGCGAAACGCGGCGGCAAACCCGGCGGCGCGGGGAACTGCCGGCCGTGCGGCGGCGTTTCACGACGTGACGCGCGGCGCGTCATCAAGGCCACTGGTTATATCCGTGAAAGGCGACATGGCGCATCCCGAACGATCATCAAGGCCGATCACCGGCATCATCGACCGGCTCGAAGACACCACCCACCGGGACCAGGTGACCCTGCGCTGCATGATCGAGGCGTTCGGCAAAAGCTCCTTCACCACGGCGATGTGCGTGCCCGCCCTGCTGGTCACCTCGCCGCTCAGCGGGATCCCCCTGTTTTCCAGCGCCTGCGGCATCCTGATCGCCTCCATCGCCGCACAGATGCTGGTGGGTCGGCACTACCTCTGGCTGCCCGCCTTCGTGATGAACCGAAGCATCGGCAACGACAAGATGCTGGCCGCGCTCCGCCGCCTGCACCGGATCGGCGAAAGGATCGACGCGCTCACCCGCCCCCGCCTCGGACCGCTCATGACCCGGCCTTTCCGCAAGCTCTACCAGGCGCTCTGCGTGCTGTGCGGCGTCCTGATGATCTTTCTCGAGATCGTGCCGTTCTCATCCTCGGTTCTCGGAATGGCGACGATCTGCTTCGCCACGGCGATCTTCGTGCGCGACGGGGTGCTGGCCTGCCTCGGGCTGGCCCTCATGTGCCTCGGCGCCAGCCTGCCGGTGTTCGCGCTCCAGGCAATGTAGGGTGGGGTTCCACCCCGCCACCATGCCGCCCGGCCCGCAGACCCAGACCCTCCCGGACCTCTTTCCGCGCCGTAGGGTGGGGTTTCACCCCACCTGTGCCCCCGCCCGCTCAATTCACCAGGTTCGGCGGCGTCTCCCCGGCCAGGGCCGCGCGCAGGTTCTCCACCGCCACGCGCCCCATTTTCTCGCGCACTTCCAGCGTCGAGGTGCCCATATGCGGCAGCAGCACCACGTTCTCCAGCGCCTTCAGCGCCTCAGGCACCTCCGGTTCGTTCTCGTAGACATCAAGGCCCGCGCCCGCGATCCGGCCTTCCTGAAGCGCGGCGATCAGCGCCGCCTCGTCCACGATGTCACCCCGCGCGATGTTGATCAGGTGCGCGTGCCTCGGCATCAATGCAAGCGCCTCCGCGTCGATCAGGTGGTGCGTGTCAGGGCTGACAGGCAGGGCAACCACAACGAAATCGGCGCGCGCCATAAGCTCTTCGAGCGTTCTCACCCGCTCGGTCGAAAAGCTGAGTTCCTTCTCGCTCCGCGACCAATAGATCACGTCCATGTCGAACCCGTAATGACACCGCTTCGCAATCGCCGTCCCGATCCGGCCCATGCCGATGATCCCCACGGTCTTGCCGGTCACATGCGTCCCCAACAATTGCGTCGGGTTCCAGCCGGGCCACTTGCCCGCACGCACCATCCGCTCGCCCTCGCCCGCGCGCCGCGCGCTCATCATGATCAGCGTCATGCCGATATCCGCCGTGGCTTCGGTGACGGCACCGGGCACGTTGGTCACCAGCACCCCCGCCGACCGCGCCGCGGCCAGGTCGATATGGTTGATCCCCACGCCGTAGTTCGCCAGCACCTTGCAGCGCGGGTTCTGCGCCTCGCGGAACACCTCGGACGAAAACGTGTCGCCGAACATCATCAGCACACCATCATAGAGGTTCAGCGCCGCGCGCATCTGCCCGATCTTCAAGGGCGTGTTCTCCTCGCGCATCTCGACCTCGAAATGCGCGCGCGCCATGTCCGCCACGCTCTCCGGCAGGGGCCGGGTGAAATAGACCCGCTTCAATGCATCCGCCCTCCGGTCGGCACATCCAGATCCGGCGACAACAGGACGATCCCGCCCTCCGCATCGCTCACGCCCAGCACCAGCACCTCGGACATCACCGGCCCGATCTGGCGCGGCGGAAAGTTCACCACCGCCATGACCTGCTTACCGACCAAACCCTCGGGGTCGTAGTGCTTGGTGATCTGCGCCGAGCTCTTCTTCTCCCCCAGCTCCTTGCCGAAATCGACCCACAGCTTGATCGCGGGCTTCTTGGCTTCGGGAAACGGTTCGGCCCGGGTGATCCTGCCCACCCGGATATCCACCTTCAGGAAATCGTCGAACGTGATCTCGTCAGCCACGGCGCAGCTCCTTCGAGCGGTCGGCGGCGGCTTTCACCGTCGCCTTCATCAGCGGCGGCAGGCCCGTATCCTCGTCCATCAGCACCTCAAGCCCCGCCTGCGTCGTGCCGTTGGGGCTGGTGACGTTCTCGCGCAGCTGCGCCGGTGACTCAATCGCGGCCTCGGCCAGCGCGCCCGCGCCCGCCACCGTGGCCTGCGCCAGCTGCATCGCCAGCTCCGGCGACAACCCCTCGGCCTCGCCCGCCTTGGCCATGCATTCGATCATGTGAAACACATACGCGGGGCCAGACCCCGACACGCCCGTGACCGCGTCCATCTGGTGCTCGCCCTCCAGCCGCACCACCTGTCCCACCGCTTTCAGCAACGCCTCGGCCAGGTCCATCTGGTCCGCGTTCACCGCACCATTGCCGACGATTGCGGTGATCCCCCGGCCCACGGCGGCGGGCGTGTTGGGCATGGCGCGGATGATCGGGCTGTCACTGCCGAACGCCGCCTCGAACGCCTCGATCGGCGTGCCCGCGGCGACCGAGACGAACAGCGTCCCGCCACCGCCCATGGCGGCAATCGTGGGCAGCGCCTCGCCCATCATCTGCGGCTTGACGGCGATCAGCACGATGGCCGGATGCTCGGGCAACTCCGCGTTCAGATAAACGCCCGTCCCGTGCAGCCAGTCCGACGGCTTGGGGTCGACCACCCAGACAGAGCCGGGCGGCAAATCGCGCTCCAGCCACCCGGCCAGCATCGCCGATCCCATCTTGCCACAGCCCAGCAGGACCAGGCCCCTGTCGGCCACATGCTGCATATCCATTCCGGTGCGTCCCTTCATTCCTTGTCTTTCCCCGGGTTGATAGTCCGCACATTGCGTCCCTGCAATACGCCAGCGCCTCTTCGGCCACACCTCGCGCAAAAGAAAAAGGGCGCGCCGCCCGGCACGCCCCGTTCGCCTTGAGATTGTGCGTTGTCAGGCCCTGCCATAGGCCTCGCCGATGGCGATCTGCATCGCCTCCTTCGGCGCGCGGTCACCCCAGACCACCAGTTGCAGCGCCGGATAGAACCGTTCCGCGCTCATCACCGCCGCAGTGATCAGCGTGTCGATCTGCTCCGGGCTGATCGCCTGCGCGCCGGTCATCACCAGCCCGTAGCGATAGACCATCAGCTGCTGTTCGGCCCAAAAGGTGAATGCGCCGGCCCAGCACTGGTCGTTCACATCGTTCAGCACGTGATAGAGCGCCGGCAGCTTCTCCTCGGGCGGCTCCATCTCGAAGGTGCAGACCAGGCGCAGCGTCTCGTCATAGGCCGACCAGGCCAGCGTGATCGAATAGGTCCGCCACTGCCCTTCGACGGCCATCGCGATCTGGTCGTCGCCGATCCGGTCGAAATCCCAGTCGTGATGCTCGGCCAGGTGCTCGACGATGTCGATGGGATGAAGGTCTTCTGAAAAGTACTGCTCGGAAAGTGCCATGGCGCCACCTCGTGTGTTGTAGCGGGGGCTGGCAGCGCCCCAAACGCTAGCTGCCTGCTCTAGGAAAGGGGTTCATTCCCGCTTTTCCTACAAGATATGGTGAGGGCGGATTTGCGGCCTGTAAAGCTATTTCTTGGGGATAACCGCAATAAGTTGTGGATGACATGAAAATTTCATCAAGCGATGGGGACCGGTAAACGCGCCTCACCCCGCCGCAGTCCCGGACTTGATCCGGGACCTCTTGCGCCGAAGGCCCTCGCGCTCGCGCCCGCGCTCCACCGTGATCAAAAACGGGCTCGACATAAAAAAAATGGCTGCCCGAAGGCAGCCATTGACTTCAATTTCAAACTGTATCCGGCGACTTAGCCGCCCGAGCTCGTCCGTGCGTTCGCTTTCAGCGCCGTCTCGAACTCGGCCTTGGTCATGTTGACGGTCACACCGTCGTCACCGACCATCAGGGCGTTCAGCGGAATGCCCGCACGTTCGATTGCGCGGTCATCGGCACCTTCCATCTCGCCGTCCAGATCGACGACCGCGATGTTGCCTTGGGAATCCGCGTCGTTATACGTGCCGACCAGTTCACCATCGCTGGTATAGACTTTCGCATCGCCGGTCAGAGCGGCATCCAGCTCGGTGGAAATGTCGCTGGCCGCGTCATAGGCGTCTTCCGCCACGCCACCCACGGCATCGACCCCGGCCTGCGCCGTGTCGGTCGTGCTTTCGCCGATGGCATAGATGGTGTCGCCGACTTCCTGCGCGACATCGCCCGCCTGTGCAGAGACGCTCGCGTCGGCCTCGGCATTGGTCGCCTCGTCATTCGCGGCGAAGGTCGCCACGGGGGCGGACACGAGGGCGGCAATGGCCAGTGCGGATGTGAGTGTCGTTTTCATCGGGACTTCTCCTTTTTCCATCTTGCGGGCGCTTGGCCCGCGTGAATGTAGTTGGACAATGCAAACCTCGCGGCACGCGTTCCATACCGATTTCGACTGAATGGATCCTGCCCCCGGATGTCAGCAGCATCGTGCCGACATCGCGCGCCGATATGCGCAAGGTTATTCCCATGATCCGCGGCCCGGACACATCGTAGGGTGGGTAAAAACCCACCTTTGCGCCGCCTTCACCCGTAGGGTGGTGAAAACCCACCCGCGCGTCCCTATTCCGCGTCCAGGCGCATCTCCTCGCGATAAGCCTCCATCCTGGCCTCCGCCTCTTCGCCCCACGCCTTGAACTGCCGGTTCAGGAACCCGCCATCAAGCTCCATCGCCAGCGCATGTGCCGTCAGCATCTCCGCGCAGGCAGCCTCCGGCGTGGCATCACGCTCGGCCTTTCGCGCCCGGTTCATCAGCGCCGATTTCGCCTTCATCGGATCGTTCCGCGCGTAGCATCCCGCCAGCGCGATCCGCGCGTCGTGATAGGGTGCCGCGATCCGACCCAGGTTGGCGTTCACGCAATTCCGGTACCGCGCCAGCGATGCCTCCGCCGCCGTGATCGCATCAAGCTGCCGGCGCAACGCAGCCACGTCGTCGGCGGGATAATATGTGCCGCCCGCCGCCTCGGCGATGGCCTCCAGCTGCGCCGCCGTCTCGGCATCCACATCGAACCCGATCGTGTTGACCGTCGTGCGCACCCCGGCCTCATACAATGCCGCCGCCTGCGCCGCCGGATCCCCGTCACAGGTCTCCTCCCCATCCGAAATCAGGTAAATCACCGGGGCCAAATCGCCCTCCTTGGGCGGCTCCAGTTCCGCGACCACCTCGGCCGAATAAGCCAGCACACCCCCCAGCGGCGTCCAGCCCACCGGCTCCAACGCGCCGATGCTCGCCTCCAGCGCCGATCTCGGCGCATCGAACCCGTGCACCATCTCCGTGGCCGCACAAGACTCTGCCTTGCCGGAGTCTTCGTTGTTGCCCTCGTGGCCATATATGACCAGCCCGACCGACACCTCCTGCGGCATGTCCCGCAGGAAACCAAGCGCCTCGCGCTTGGCCGCGGCCATCTTGGTCTCGCCCCCGACGCGGCCGGCCATCGAGCCCGAGGCGTCTATCGCCAGCAGGATATGGCTGCTGGGCCGTCCGCCCGCCGTCTCCGGCGTTTCGCATTGGCGCAGTTCGGCTGGCACGATCTCCGCCGCGCAGGATCGGTACTCCGTGGGCCGGTCCGCCAGCACGGCGTCGAGCACCGCCTGGCAGTCCACGCTGCCCTCCTGCGCCCAAGCCGGCGCGGCCATCACCGCAGCCGCCATCCAAACCGTCAAACCGCGCATGACCCGACCTCCCGCACCCGCCACTCCAGAATCTTATATCCGGTTTCCGGCCCGTACGGCCAGGTTTTGCCGTCCGCACGAAAAAGCGCGGCTCGTTGCCGAACCGCGCCATATCTTCCAGCCCGTAGAAAGGGCCTTACTTCGCGCCTTTCTCCAGCGCGTCCAGCCGCGCCTTCAGCGCCTCGTTTTCCTCGCGGGCCTTCTGCGCCATGGCGCGCACCGCGTCGAATTCCTCGCGGGTGACGAAATCGCGGTCGGCCAGCCAGCGGTCCACCATCGACGACATCGCCGTCTCGGCCTCCTGCTTGGCGCCCTGTGCCACGCCCATCGCGTTCGTCATCAGCTGGCTGATATCGTCCAGAACCTTGTTGCGCGTCTGCATATCGCTCTACCTTCCGTTACACTTGATCTCTATATGGGCACCAAACCGCGTCGGGGCAAGGTTGACTTCGCCACGCACCAACAGCAGACAGGCGCCCATGAAAGCAGCGATCCCCTTCCCCGATATCTCGTCCGAGGTGTTCTCTTTCACCGTCTTCGGGTTCGAGATTGCCTTGCGCTGGTACGCCCTGTCCTACATCGCGGGCATCCTGATCGGCTGGCGTCTGGTGGTGATGGCGATCAACCGTCCGCACCTGTGGAAGGACAACGTGGCCCCCATGACCGCCAAGCAGGTCGAGGATCTGGCGACATGGGTCATCCTGGGCGTTATTCTGGGCGGGCGGCTGGGCTTCGTGCTCTTTTACCAGCCCATGTATTACCTGCAGAACCCGGCCGAGATCCTGCTGATCTGGCAAGGCGGCATGTCGTTCCATGGCGGGCTTCTGGGCGTCATCATCGCCTGCATCACCTATTCAAAGGTACAAGGCATCCGCTGGCTGACCGTGGCCGATATCCTCTGCGCGGTCACCCCCGTCGGCCTGCTCCTGGGCCGTATCGCCAACTTCATCAACGCCGAGCTCTGGGGCCGTCCCACCGACCTGCCCTGGGGCGTGATCTTTCCCGGTGCGGCGGCGCAGGATTGCACCGGCATCGCCGTGGGGATCTGCGCCCGCCACCCCTCGCAACTCTACGAAGCCGCGCTGGAAGGGCTGATCCTGGGCGCGATCCTGCTCTACCTCGTGTTCCGTCGCGGCCTGCTGAAGCGCGTCGGTGCCGCCACCGGAATCTTCTTCGCCGGCTACGGCATCGGGCGCTTCATCGTCGAATTTGTCCGCCAGCCCGACGCGCAGTTCGTCAGCCCCGGCAACCCGCTGGGCCTGGCGTGGCACGTGAACGGATACGGCCTGACCATGGGCCAGATCCTCTGCATTCCGATGGTCGCCATGGGGCTGATCACGCTGGTGCTGGCCTACCGCAGACACGCCCGCGCCTCCGCCCCCGGATGACCCCCCTGGCCCAGATCCTTCGGGCCGAGATCGCCACGACCGGCCCCATGCGCCTCGACGCCTATATGGCCGCCTGCCTGATGCATCCCCGGCACGGATACTATTCCACCCGCGACCCGTTCGGTGAACAGGGCGATTTCATCACCGCCCCCGAGATCAGCCAGATGTTCGGCGAACTCATCGGCCTCTGTCTCGCGCAAACCTGGCTCGACCAGGGCGCGCCCAACCCCGTCGCCCTTGTCGAGCTTGGCCCCGGCCGCGGCACCCTGATGGCCGACGCCCTGCGTGCCACGCGCGGCGTGCCCGGCTTTCACGACGCCCTGCAGGTCCATCTGGTGGAAAGTTCCCCCGCCCTGCGCGCCCGGCAGGCCGAAACCCTGGCCGCTCACGCCCCCACCTGGCACGACAGCGCCGACACCCTGCCCGACCTGCCCACGCTCTCGGTCGCCAACGAGTTCTTCGACGCGTTGCCCATCCGCCAGTACCAGCGCCAAGGCGACGGCTGGTGCGAACGCGTCGTCGGCCTCTCGGACGACACGCTCGCCCTCGGCCTCAACGCCAAGCGGATCGAGCCGACCCTCGCCCGCCGGCTCGACGACACGGCCGACGGCGACATCGTCGAGACCTGCCCCGCCGCCGCCCCCGTCATCGACGCGCTGGCCCGCCGCATCGCGTCGCATGGCGGCGCGGCGCTCATCATCGACTACGGCGACTGGCGCTCGCTCGGCGACACGCTGCAAGCCGTGCAAGGCCACGACCGCGCCGACATTCTCGCCGCACCGGGCCTGGCCGACCTCTCCGCCCATGTGGATTTCGAGGCGCTTACCGACGCCGCCCGCGGCACCTGCAAGACCACCCGTCTCGCCCCGCAGGCGCTCTTCCTGTCCCGCCTCGGCATCACCCAGCGGGCCGAGGCCCTTGCCGGGAACATGAGCGGGCACACGCTAGACGCGCATTACGCCGCATTTCATCGCTTGACCGGACGAGAGGAAATGGGGACGCTCTTCAAAGCGATGGCGCTCTATCCCGAGGGCGCCGCACCGCCACCCGGACTGGAACCATGACGCTGGAAATCCTCACCGACGACAGTCTCGCGCCTGTCACCCACGGCTTCTTCACCCGCAAGGGCGGGGCGTCGTCGGGCGTGTTTCACGGGCTGAACTGCGGCCGCGGCTCTTCGGATCAGTCCGAGGTCGTCAGCATCAACCGCGCCCGCGTCGCCCGCGCCATGGACGTGGCCGAGGATCACCTGATCACCGTGAAACAGACCCATTCCACCGACGTGCACGTGGCCACCGGCCCGTCCGAGGCCCGACCCAGGGCCGACGCCATCGTCACCGCCACACCCGGCCTCGCGCTGGCGATCCTGACCGCCGACTGCCAGCCCGTGCTCTTTGCCGACCGCAAGGCGGGGGTCATCGGCGCCGCCCATGCCGGCTGGCGCGGGGCGGTCGACGGCATCCTGGAATCCACGCTCGACGCGATGGAGGCACTCGGCGCCCGCCGCGCCGACACCACCGCCGTCATCGGCCCCTCGATCAGCCAGCCCGCATACGAGGTGGGCGAGGAGTTTTTCGAGCGTTTCGCCGACGACGATCCCGGCAACACCCGCTTTTTCGCCAATGGCAAGCCGGGCAAGTACCAGTTCGACCTGCCCGGCTTCGGCCTTGACCGCCTGCGCCGCGCGGGCGTCGGCGACGCCACTTGGACCCGCCATTGCACCTACAGCGATGCCGAGCGGTTCTTTTCCTACCGCCGCGCCACTCATAACGGCGAGGCCGATTACGGCCGCCTGATCTCGGCCATCCGTCTCTAGACCGGCGCACCGCAATTCTGTCGCGATCTGGGCAAAACCGTCCACGAGATTGCCTCAATCCGGGAAACAATCACCTACTTCTCCCCCGGATTGGTTCCGCCACCTCCGCGATTAACCTTGTTTCACTGGCCGTTTCCAATTGCGACAACGCGACCACAATCCGGGCGGCGCGACCCGAAAAATTTTTCGGATTTTCTTCGCCGCGCCAAACCATGGCCCCAAACCCGGGCAAATATGAACCCATCAGAACAACACGCCCCAAAAACGGCGGCGAGGCAGAAAAAACCAAGAGGAAAGACCATGAAAAAGCGTTGGATGAAATCCCTGATCGAAACCAGCCAGCAGGCCACCCCGGACATGCCGTTCTCGCGCCGCGTGCGCCATGCGAACCGCATGACCCCCAAGACATCCACGCTTCGGATCGCCTGATCCGGTCCACTCCCCCGATCTCCGACACCGGCAATGGCCGCCTCGCTGACGAGAGCGGCCATCGTTGATTCGAATGCCCCCGACCGTGAATTGTGGCAGCTTCGTCCCACCTGCACGGACAATAGCCCGGCATTCCCGCGTACTGTCCGACCCATTCGGACAATTCCCCGCAAAATTTGACTACAATTCGCAGTTTCTGCCTTTATTGGCCCTGTAACGTACATGACGGACCATCCCTCTGTCGTTGTCGGTGGGGGCCGACGCGGTTGTGATGACCCTGAAAAGGATCGCACGATGGGCACCCCTACCATCGCCACCTCTCTCTCGGTGGCGCACAAGACAAATGCAACACACGCGCGCACCGGCACGGCGCAGGTCCCTCCCGCCGCCCGGTCGCCGCGCCCGATGCGCAAGTTCCGGGTCACGTATCTGCGCCCGGACGGAACGGCCGGCTGGACCGACCAGATCGCCCCGGCCACCCCGATCTTCGACAGCGCGTTTTCCGCCTTTTCCCACGGCACGCTCCTGCACACGCCCTCCGGTCAGGTCGCCGTGCAGGATCTCGAACCGGGCATGAACGTTTCCACCGCCGATCACGGTCCCTCCCGCGTGCTCTGGATCGGCGCCATGACGCTGGTTCCGTCCGCCGCCGGCCTCGACCAGTCCGCCTGCCGCCTGACCCGGATCATGCCGGACAGCTTCGGCCTGGGCCGCCCCGATTTGAACCTCACCGCCGGTCCCGGTGCGCGCATCCTCGGCCGGCCACCCGGCCTGCGCGACAGCTTCGGGCGCGAACGCGTACTGACCCCGGTCAGCGACCTTGTCGACGGCATGAACGTGATCGAACTGGTGCCGCCCCGGCCCGTGACGGTCTATCATGTTTGCCTGCGCCGCCATGCCATCCTGCGCGCCTCGGGCATCGAGGTCGAAAGCTTCCACCCCGGCCCCGGCTTCGAGCGCGCCATGGGACCCAACATGCTGGCCCTCTTCCTGTCGCTCTTTCCGCATGTGAAGAAACCAGCCGATTTCGGCAGCATCTGCCATCCCCGCCTGCCCTTGCAGGGCCTGACAGCCTGACGCTGGGCGTCGCCGCCGGCCCGGTCAGCCGCGGCGACCCCAGCCGATCCCGGCCCAGATCCGCTCGTGCAGGAAGAACGTGACGAAGCCGATCGCCGCCGTGATCATCGCATAGGTGCCGCCCTGCGCCACCGATCCGGTCATGATGAACCCGATCAACGTCATCACCATCAGGCCCAGCACCTGCCAGGTTGTCGCCTTTGCCAGCGTGCGTTTGTTCGTCTCCATCTCCAATGCTCCTCTGCCGCGTCGTGTGGTGTCTCTGTCGACCACCTAGCATCCCGGCACCCTGTCGTGTATTCTGTCTTTGCTTAACAAAACGGACGGATGTCCATTAAACTGGACAAACGGCACCAATATGAACAAACAGGCCCGCGCCACGATCTTCCGCGACCGGCTCACCGGAGCCATGACCATGACCGGCACCAATCTCAGCGCGCTCGCGCGCCAGACCGGCGTCAGCCGCTCCACCGTGTCGCAACTGCTCGATACCGAGGCCGCCCGGATGCCCAACGCCCACCTCGCCGCCGGCTGCGCCGAGGCGCTCGGGGTCAGCTCCGACTGGCTGCTCGGTCTCACCGATCGTCCCGAACGCCCCGGCGACGTGATCGAGGCCGCCCTCAGCATGACGCAAGCCGACCGCACCTCCGCCGACGCCCAGCTGCTCGACTGGCACCGCGAGGCCAGCGGCTACAAGGTCCGCCACGTCCCCGCCACCCTGCCCGACATGCTCAAGACCGAGGCGGTGATGCGCTGGGAATACGCCGCCTTTCTCGGCAAGACACCGGGCCAGGCCGTGCGCGCCATGCAGGACAACCTCGACTGGCTTCGGCGCGAGGCGACCGAGTACGAGATCGCCATGCCCCGGCACGAGCTCGAGGCTTTCGCCCGTGGCACCGGCTACTGGCAGGGGCTCGACCGCGACGCGCGGCATGAACAGATCCTGCACTTGGCCGAACAGGCCGAAACGTTCTTTCCGTCCCTGCGCCTCAACCTCTTCGACGCGCACAATCTCTTTTCCGCGCCCGTCACCCTCTTCGGTCCGCTCATGGGGGTGATCTACGTGGGCCGCTTCTACCTCGCCTTCCGCGAACCCTCCCGATTGAAGCTTCTGTCGGGCCACATGGACTGGCTCATCCGCGAGGCCGTGGTCGATGCCCGCGACGCCCCGGGCTGGATCGCGGGACTGGCGAAACACATCTGAGACGGCCCTGGCCCGCCATCGACATTGCATCGCCGGTCGCGTCGCGGCTACGCTTTCGGGCAAGACATCTGACCCCCCAAGCCCTACTGAAAGCCGCCGCCATGCTTCGCCTGCCTATCCTCGCCCTCGGGCTCCTGCTTGCCTTCGGCACCGCCGCCCAGGCACAGGACAACCCAGTTATCGCCCGCATGACCGCCTTCGTCGCTACATACAACGCGCAGGATGCCGAAAGCCTCGCCGGGTTCTACGCCCCCGACGCGGCCCTGCTGCCGCCCGGCCAGGCCTCGATCCTCGGGCGCGAGGCCATCGCCCAGCACTACGCCCAGGCCTTCGCCGCCGGCGCCCGCGAGTTGCAGTTCAAGACCTTCGACATCCGCGGCTTCGACACCAGCGCGGTCGAGATCGGCGAAACCGTCGTCATGATGGGCGAGCAGCGCATCGTCGGCCGATACATGCATTTGTGGGAGGTGATCGACGGCCAGCTCCTGCTGACCCGCGACATGTACCACGTGCTCAAGGTCGACTAGACGCCGCCCTGCCCGCTTGCAGCGCCCCGGCATACGGCGCACACTCCGCGCATTCAGCCAGAACGGGTTTCCCCATGCGCCATTTTCACCTGACCTGTCTCGCGGTCCTGTCCCTTGCCCCCATGGCACTGGCCAATGACCGCCCGCCACCCCGCGAAAACGATCCCGACGATTTCGTCCGCTACATTTTCGAGATCAACGCCTGCGTCCTGACCGAGGCACAGCTTCTGCAGACCTACCGGGACGCGGGCCACGGCCTGATGGGCGCCAACAACGCCGTCATCGCCGTGTCGACCCGCGAGGATATCGAGGTGCTCGACCGCAATCCGTTCCGGTACCGCTATTACGGCTCCGACTATTGCGGCTTCTGAGCGGGCTCAGGCCGACCGGCTCAACCGCTCCTCCAGGATTTCGAAGGGTACGCCCGGCTCGTCCTTGGCACAGCGGATGACCAGCGAGGTCTTCACCGACGCCACGTTCTCCGCCGCCGTCAACTCGCTGGTCAGGAAGCTCTGGAAGGTGCTCAGGTCCGGCGCCACGCATTTCAGGATGAAATCCACCTCGCCGTTCAGCATGTGGCACTCCCGCACCAGCGGCCACGCCCGGCAGCGCGCCTCGAACGCGCTCAGGTCCGCCTCGGCCTGGCTCACCAGCCCGACACTGGCAAAGACCTGCACCTCGAATCCCAGCTCGCGCGCGTCCACGTCGGCGTGATAGCCCTTGATGTACCCCTGCTCCTCCAGCGTGCGCACCCGGCGCAGGCAGGGCGGCGCGGAAATGCCCACCCGGCGGGCCAGTTCGACGTTGGTCATCCGCCCATCCGCCTGCAATTCGGCCAGGATCATGCGGTCAATGTCGTCAAGGCGCGTCGCAGGCATCGGTTTCTCCGGTTGATTTCGCGATTGTTATATCACGACCGGCGCCACGCGCAATAATGTTTCACCCCGGCGCAATATCCTTTCGGGACAGAAAATGTCGTCCCGACCCCCGCATACCGGGTTTGCGGGGCTACACACCCCCGCCCGGCCCCGTTATATCTGTCCGGACTCACGCGGGGCGTCTCATGCCCCGCTCCACGGATCAAGGGGGATCGGACATGGCCGAGACACGTCACACCAGGGTTTTGATCATCGGCTCGGGGCCCGCGGGCTACACCGCCGGCGTCTATGCCAGCCGCGCCATGCTGGAACCCATCCTCGTGCAGGGCATCGAGCCCGGCGGCCAACTGACCACCACCACCGAGGTCGAGAACTGGCCCGGCGACACCGAGGTCCAGGGCCCCGACCTGATGGTCCGCATGGAGGCCCACGCCAAGGCCATGGGCTGCGAGATCGTGGGCGACATCATCTCCTCGCTCGACGTCGACACACGCCCCTTCATCGCCAAGAGTGATTCAGGCACCACCTACACCGCCGACGCCGTCATCCTCGCCACCGGCGCCCGCGCCAAGTGGCTCGGCCTGCCCTCCGAGGACGCGTTCAAGGGCTTCGGCGTCTCCGCCTGCGCCACCTGCGACGGCTTCTTCTACCGCGGTGACGAGATCGTCGTCGTGGGCGGCGGCAACACCGCCGTCGAAGAGGCGCTCTTTCTCACCAACTTCGCCTCCAAGGTCACGCTCATCCACCGCCGCGACGAGCTGCGCGCCGAGAAGATCCTGCAGGACCGCCTGCTGAAACACCCCAAGATCGAGCCACTGTGGTTCCACGAGCTTGACGAGGTGCTGGGCGACGACACCCCCAAGGGCGTCACCGGCGTGCGCGTCAAGCATACGAAGACCGGCGAGACGCAGGAAATCCCCTGCAAGGGCGTCTTCATCGCCATCGGCCACGCCCCCGCCAGCGAACTGGTCAAGGGCAAGGTCGAGATGCATCACGGCGACTACGTCAAGGTCGAGCCCGGCTCCACCCGCACCTCGATCCCCGGCCTCTTCGCGGCAGGCGACCTCACCGACCATATCTACCGCCAGGCGGTAACCTCCGCCGGCATGGGCTGCATGGCCGCCCTCGACGCGGAAAAATTCATCGCCGAGCTGCCCGAAGACGCCCCCGCCCCCGAGGCCTACGTCCCGCAAGCCTGAGCCGCACGCCCCGCCTTCCTCTGGCCGAAAATATCCCGGGGGTTTGGGGGCTGGCCCCCAATCAATCCTGCGTTTGGGGCCTGGCCCCCAACCCACACCAATGCGCTACCGGCGCGATCCCATTCCAGCCGTCCCGGACCTGATCCGGGACCTCGTAGGGTGGGTGAAAACCCACGCTCACCCACCTCACTCGTGATGAATTTCCCGCGGCGTGCATCCAGACTCCAGCACCACCTAGTTCACGTCCGGCTCCAGCCCCTGCGCGTTCAGCCATGCCTGCTGCACCCGGCAGGCCGGCAATTCCTGCGCCCCCGGACAATACCAATGCCGCTGCCCCGCCTGCCGGTGATGCACCAGTTCGTGCGACAGAACACCCACGTCATAGGGATCCTTCGCGTTCCACGGCCGCACCAGCCAGATTGTCTCGCTGTCAGGATCATAAAGCCCCCGCGTGTGTGACGCGTCCGGCGCCGCCCGCATCGGCGCCAGCCACGCCACTTTGACCTCGGACGTCAGCCGAATTTCCGGCGCGTCCGAGCGACGCGGCAGATCGGTGTGCTCGTCCAGCCAGACCTCCATGTGCGCCACTAGCTCAGTCAGCGCCCTTGCCTCGACCCAGGCCAGAAGATCGGATGCCCAAGCGCCGCCGCCAAACACCATGAGAACAAGGCAGAAAAGACCACTACGCGCCGACCACAGGCCGGCTCGGGACAGGATGCACATGGCGACCTCCTGGGCAATTTGATTGATGTCCCGAAAATGCAAAGCTTCGACCGCGCCCCTGCGCAAAAGGCTATTTTTCATCTGCCAATGAAGGAAATTCATCCGCCATGGGACGGCACCTGCCCCCTTCGCCGCGGTCAAGGCGTTCGAGGCCGCCGCGCGCCACAAAAGCTTCAAGCACGCAGCCGAAGAGCTGTGCCTCTCGCCCTCTGCCGTCAGCCACCAGATTCGCGCACTGGAAGAGTAGCTCGACACCGCGCTGTTCGAACGCAGCGGCAACCGGATGGCCCTGACGCTGACCGGCCGCGCCCATGCAGGCAAGCTGATCGGCCTGCTGGACCTGCGCGACGACAGCACCCGTTCGGTGCGTGACGCGGGCGAAAGAAACCTGCGCGTGCTGTGCACTCCGGGCTTTGCCGCCCGCTGGCTGGTGCCACGCCGGCACTGGCTGGATTTCGGCGACCGGACCCGCTTGCGGGTCTCGACGGGCGCGCCCGACATCGATTCCTCGTCCAAAGACAGCGACGTCGTTATCCAGTGGCGCGACACGCACCACCCCGGCGTCCACACCGAGCCGCTGATGACCTCCAGCCGCTACCCGGTGAGCAACCCCGACCTGATGGACCGCGAAGATATCCGCAGCCCGCGCGACCTATTGCGCCAGCGGCTGATGTATGACGAAACCGACGATTCTTGGCAGGAATGGTTTGCCGCCGCCGGACTCGGCGCACCCGACCTGCCGCCCGGCCCGACCTCCCCCAATTGCGAACTGGCCACCACCGCCGCCGAACAGGGGCACGGCGTGGCCATGGCCTTCGACGCGATGGTGCACGGCACGCTGGCCTCGGGGCGTCTCGTGCGGCTTTTCGACACCGACACCATTCCCGGCGCGATCTACTCGGTCGCCTGCGCCAAGGCGCACGCCGACGATCCGATGATCCGATCCTTCCGCGACCGGCTACATGAAGAGGTTCGGCGATCCCAGGCCGCCACCGCGCCCATGTCCGCCGCGCAATAGCGTCGGCGCGCCTCGCTCACGGCATATCGGCAACAATCCCCGTGCCGCCCCGAAAGGGGGTTCACAAGGCAAGCCGCCTCCCATATGTGTTCACGCGTGAACACACTTCGAGTCGCCGCATGTCCGCCCCTGACGCCAAATCCAGCCTCCCCGACCGGGACCTCCTCTTCCGCCTCCTGCGGCAGCTGGACCGGTCGTCCGAGGCCTCCCAGCGCACGCTCGCGGCGGCGCTCGACGTGTCCCTCGGCCGCCTCAACACCCTGCTCCGGCAGGCGACCGAGGCCGGCTTCGTCAAGGTCGGCGACCGCTCCGGCCCCGACAAGCGCCAGCGTTTCGCCTACGCGCTCACCACCCGGGGAGCGGCGGAAATGCTGCGCCTCACCGATGATTTCCTCGCCCGGAAATTCGCCGAATACGACGCGCTTCATGCCGAACTGACCGGCACGCGAAGCGGGCTCGCCCCCCTCAACCAAAGGACCAGACTAGTGCAGAACAACCTCGCCCCCATCCCCGAACTCTACGTCTCCCACGAAAGCGCGCAGAAACTGAAGGTCGAAGCGGCCGATCTCGTCAGCTGGGATCTCACCCCGCGCCAGATCTGCGACCTGGAACTCCTGATGAACGGCGGCTTCAACCCGCTCAAGGGCTTCCTCGGCGAGGAAGACTACAATTCCGTGGTCGACACCATGCGCCTGGCCGACGGCACGCTCTCGCCCATGCCGATCACGCTCGACGTCTCCCAGGATTTCGCCGACAGCATCGAGCCCGGACAGGACATCGCCTTGCGCGACCAAGAAGGCGTGATCCTGGCCACCATGACCATCACCGACCGCTGGACCCCGAACAAGGCGCACGAGGCCGAAAAGGTCTTCGGCGCCGACGATTCCGCGCACCCGGCCGTCAACTACCTGCACAACACCGCCGGTCCGGTCTATCTCGGCGGTCCGGTCACCGGCATCCAGCAGCCCGTGCATTACGATTTCCGCGCCCGCCGCGACACCCCCAACGAACTGCGCGCCTTCTTCCGCAAGATGGGCTGGCGCAAGGTCGTCGCCTTCCAGACCCGCAACCCCCTGCACCGCGCGCACCAGGAACTGACCTTCCGCGCCGCGAAAGAGGCGCAGGCCAACCTGCTCATTCACCCCATCGTCGGCATGACCAAGCCGGGCGACGTCGATCACTTCACCCGCGTCCGCTGCTACGAGGCGGTGCTCGACAAGTACCCGGCCTCGACCACGAACATGTCGCTCCTGAACCTCGCCATGCGCATGGCCGGCCCGCGCGAGGCCGTGTGGCACGGCCTGATCCGCAAGAACCACGGCTGCACGCACTTCATCGTCGGCCGCGACCACGCCGGTCCGGGCAAGAACTCGGCGGGCGAGGATTTCTATGGCCCCTATGACGCCCAGGACCTCTTCCGCGAGCATCAGGACGAGATCGGCATCGAAATGGTCGACTTCAAGCACATGGTCTACGTGCAGGAACGCGCCCAGTACGAGCCGATGGACGAGATCGAGGACCGCGACAACGTCACCATCCTCAACATCTCGGGCACCGAGCTGCGCCGCCGCCTTCAGGAAGGTCTGGAAATCCCCGAATGGTTCTCCTTCCCCGAAGTGGTCAAGGAACTGCGCCGCACCCGTCCGCCGCGGGCCAAGCAGGGCTTCACCGTGTTCTTCACCGGCTTCTCCGGCTCGGGCAAGTCCACCATCGCCAACGCCCTGATGGTCAAGCTGATGGAAATGGGCGGCCGCCCGGTGACGCTGCTCGACGGCGATATCGTCCGCAAGAACCTCAGCTCGGAACTCGGCTTCTCGAAAGAGCACCGGGATCTCAACATCCGCCGTATCGGTTACGTGGCCAGCGAGATCACCAAGAACGGCGGCATCGCCATCTGCGCACCCATCGCGCCCTATGCCACCACCCGCCGCGCCGTGCGTGAAGACGTCGAAAGCTTCGGCGCCTTCGTCGAGATCCACGTCGCCACCTCGATCGAGGAATGCGAACGCCGCGACCGCAAGGGCCTCTACAAGCTCGCGCGCGAAGGCAAGATCAAGGAGTTCACGGGCATCTCCGATCCCTACGACGTGCCGGAAAATCCTGAACTGCGCGTCGAGACCGAGAATGTCGATGTCGACAACTGCGCCCACCAGGTCGTGCTGAAACTCGAACAGATGGGCCTGATCGCCGGCTGATCCGGCGACGCTCCAAGATTGTGGGCCGCTCCCGTCCGGGGGCGGCCTTTTTTCATGTCACGGGGCAACTTGCGGCCGAAACCCTCGAAATTTTCCGTGCCGGAGGTCTGCAATGCGGACGGAGCCGCCGTTCACGACGGAGGACATCGTCAGTGCCTGGGATGGCGATCCGAATGATGGTTGCGCCCAACCTCAGCCAAATCGCCAGCCCAAGGGAGGGGCTGGCGATAGCCGGGCCGCTGCGCGGCGGTTAACCGGCTGGGGGCTCGATGCCAGTGTCTTGCAACGGGCTCGATCCCGACAGTCGTTGCAGGCGGCACGAATGTCGGCTTTGCGGACATAGAAGACATTTGATCTACAGCCTTGGCGCTGACTCAGGCCGCAGGCCCCGCGCCATCGCCGGGCCGCCCCCACGGCCCGGCGATTGGGTGACGTTCAGCGCTTCGCTCAATCCTGTTTCGGATCTGGCCTGGATCAAGCGCTGCCGACCCACCGTCGGATCGCCGCGCCGCGGCCCGTCAATGGCGCTCGGAGCTATAGATCACACGTCTCTGCAATGGGCGCGAAGCAGCCGAAGCACTCCCTGCCCTTGAGCACTCGCTTCCCCATCAAACGAAAAGGGCCGCCCCCGACGGGACGGCCCTCGTTTTTCGCGGCACCCTGTCGACATCCGATCGTGTCGGACGCCAACCGGGCGACGGTTTTCGCCGAGGCGAAAACCTTGCTTACATCATGCCGCCCATGCCGCCCATGTCGGGCATGCCGCCGCCGCCGGCGCCAGCGCCTTCTTTCTGCGGCTTGTCGGCAACCATGGCCTCGGTCGTGATCAGCAGACCGGCGATCGAGGAGGCGTCTTCCAGCGCGGTACGCACGACTTTCGCCGGGTCGATCACGCCGAACTTGAACATGTCGCCATATTCCTCGGTCTGCGCGTTGAAGCCGAACTTCAGGTCGTCCGATTCACGGATCTTGCCTGCCACGACGGAACCGTCGACGCCTGCGTTCTCCGCGATCTGACGCAGCGGTGCTTCCAGCGCCTTGCGAACGATGGCGATGCCGTTGTTCTGGTCGCTGTTGGCACCCTCGACGCCGTCCAGCGCCTTCGCACCCTGGACAAGCGCGACACCGCCGCCCACGACGATACCTTCCTGAACGGCCGCGCGGGTCGCGTTAAGCGCGTCATCGACACGGTCCTTGCGCTCTTTCACTTCGACCTCGGTCATGCCGCCCACGCGGATGACGGCAACGCCACCTGCGAGTTTCGCAACACGCTCTTGCAGCTTCTCGCGGTCGTAGTCGCTGGTGGTTTCCTCGATCTGCGTGCGGATCTGGCTGACCCGTGCTTCGATCTCGGCTTTCTCACCAGCACCATCGACGATGGTGGTCTCGTCCTTGGTGATCGACACCTTCTTGGCCTGGCCAAGCATGTCCATCGTGACGTTGTCCAGCTTCATGCCCAGATCTTCGGAAATCACCTGGCCGCCGGTCAGGATCGCGATGTCCTGCAGCATGGCCTTGCGACGGTCACCAAAGCCCGGCGCCTTGACAGCGGCAATCTTCAGGCCACCGCGCAGCTTGTTGACCACGAGGGTCGCCAGCGCTTCGCCTTCGACGTCTTCGGCGATGATCAGCAGCGGTTTCTGCGACTGGATGACTTGCTCCAGCAGCGGCACCATCGGCTGCAGCGACGAGAGTTTCTTCTCGTGCAGCAGGATCATGCAGTCTTCCAGCTCGGTGGTCATCTTGTCGGCGTTGGTCACGAAGTAGGGGCTCAGGTAGCCACGGTCGAACTGCATGCCCTCGACGACGTCGGTCTCGGTGACGAGGCCCTTGTTTTCCTCGACGGTGATGACGCCTTCGTTGCCGACCTTCTGCATCGCATCCGCGATCATCTGGCCGATCTCGGCTTCGCCGTTGGCCGACACGGTGCCGACCTGGGCCACTTCGGCAGAATCGTTGACTTCGCGGGCGGCCGCTTTGATCGCTTCGACGACTTTGCTCGTCGCAAGGTCGATGCCGCGCTTTAGGTCCATCGGGTTCATGCCCGCGGCCACGGCCTTCATGCCTTCCTTGACGATGGCTTGAGCCAGAACGGTCGCGGTGGTGGTGCCGTCACCGGCCTCGTCATTGGTGCGGCTGGCGACTTCTTTCACCATTTGCGCGCCCATGTTCTCGAACTTGTCTTCCAGTTCGATTTCCTTGGCAACCGACACACCGTCCTTGGTGATGCGCGGCGCGCCAAAGGATTTGTCCAGAACCACGTTACGGCCTTTGGGGCCAAGGGTCACCTTGACCGCATCGGCCAGAACGTTGACGCCGCGCAGCATCTTGTTGCGGGCATCGGTATCGAATTTCACGTCTTTTGCAGACATATTAAGTCGCTCCTGATGTCTTTGGTTGATGTTCAGCTTAGGATACGATCCGTGGCGTTCAGGCGGCTTGCGCGGCCTTCGCGTCGGTCGTCACACCCAGGATGTCGCTCTCTTTCATGATCAGCAGCTCTTCGCCGTCGATCGTGATTTCCGTGCCCGACCATTTGCCGAACAGGATGCGATCGCCGACGGAAACGGCCATCTCGATCAGCTCGCCATTATCCTTGCGGGCGCCATCGCCAACAGCAACGACTTCACCTTCGCTGGGTTTTTCCTTGGCACTGTCGGGGATAATCAGCCCACCAGCGGTTTTTTCTTCGCTCTCAACGCGGCGTACAAGCACGCGGTCATGCAGCGGTTTGAATGCCATAGCTTTTGCTCCTTGGCTATCAAGTTTCCCTCAAGCCTCCCTGCGAAGGCCGTTATCACTCACCGTAGTCGAGTGCTAACGGCGCATAGCTAAGGAGCGATCACGAAGCTGTCAATATGTGTCTGAGATAATTTTGCGTGGTCCTGGGCGGGCCCTTGTTGCGCGCATCGCCCTGCCCCTCTACATCTTGTTTAAAGCACGTAAAACAAGGGGTCAGATGATGAAAACTTTCCGCACCGCGCTGCTGGCCCCGTTGTGCCTGGCCCTCGGCCTCACCCTGCCCGCGACCGCGCAAGAAACCCAAGGCACCAATTGCGGCGGCGCCGACCTGATCGACGCGCTGGACCCCGGCACGCGGAAAAAGCTAGAGCGCGAAGCCGCCGCGATGCCCCATTCCGAGGGGATCCATTGGCAGGCCACGCGCGGCGACA
Source organism: Roseovarius sp. THAF27 (assembly GCF_009363655.1). Classification (NCBI taxonomy): domain Bacteria; kingdom Pseudomonadati; phylum Pseudomonadota; class Alphaproteobacteria; order Rhodobacterales; family Roseobacteraceae; genus Roseovarius; species Roseovarius sp. THAF27. Next base: position 608,667 of record NZ_CP045393.1, on the reverse strand, counting down.
CGGTGATCGACATTTTCGGCACCTATCACTTCGAACACCGCCTGACCGACGCGCATCTTCAGCGGCTGGAGCCGATGATCACCGCGGCGGACAAGATTTACCTTGAAGTGTCCACCAAGGATCAGACCGCAATGCAGCGGGCGATGGCCGAAAACCCGTCGCTCATGTTCATCACCGAAGGCCCCACACTGCCCGACCTTCTGGGCGAAGAGGACTGGCAGCGGTATCGCGATGAAATGCAGGCCCGGATGATCCCTGGCTTCATGGCCGCCAAGTTCAAGCCGCTCTGGGCCGGGATGATGCTGGGCATCGGCCCCTGCGAGGCACAGGCCGGCGCGTTCGAGGCCAAGGGTATCGACATGCTGGTGGGCGAACGCGCCGAGGAGGCCGGCACCCCCAGCCGCTCGCTGGAGGATTTCGAGGACCTGCTGACCCTGCTGGACAGCTTTCCGATGGACGACCAGATCGAGATGATCCGCATGTCCCTGGCCTGGCCCGGCGACATGAACGACCTGTCCTACACCATCCGCGAACGCTACCTCAGCGAAGAGATCGCCCTGACGCTGGCCTTCTCGCGCTACGTCTCCGAGGAATTCGGCGGCGAGGCCGGCGCCGAAGGGTTCGCCATGGTCGAAGACCTGCTTCTGGAAAAACGCAACCAGAGCTGGATCGAACGGCTGGACGCGCAGGTGACGCCCGGGGATCACGTGCTGATCGCGGTGGGCGCGGGGCACCTGCCGGGCGACGTCGGCATCCTCAGGCTGCTGGAACAGGCGGGCTATACCGTGTCGCGCGTCCCGCTCTAGCGGCCGCGGCTCAGCCGGCGAGCGCCCGCGCGGAGGTCCGCGCCCCGGCCAGGCGCAACGTCGCCGCGCGCTCGGGGCGGACGGAACCGCGTTGCAATACCGCGCACAGCTGGGCGTGAACGTCCTCGACCTCGCTCAGATCCCCCGACAGCGCGATGGCCGGCGCGTCCTGTCCGGCCACCCGCACCAGCAACGTGGCAATGCCACAAGGCTGGATCGAGCGGCGCAGAAAGACGCTTTCGATCATGCCAAGGTCGATCTCGTGGTTCACCCGCGCCTGTTCGTGAATGTTGATCTTGGTCAGGGTCAGGGTGCCCGCCTCCACGTCCAGCGTGATGCGACGACGGAACCCGCGCGTGCCGAACGCGAAAACCCCCAGCCCCGCCGCAGCCAGAACCGAGGCCATCAGCCCGAACGACGCCAGCCGCCCGGTCGTCGGATCGACCGGCAGGAAAAACCACATCGCGATCGAGCTCATGGTCATCACGATCCCGGCGACGCGCAACGCCATTTCCGTCACGGCCTCCAGCTTGAACCGCTGCAACCGTTCGCCGGCGACAAGCCCGCGCATCGTCGCCTGCATGTCGATCGTACTGCTGCCGACCTTCCTGCCCGCCTCAAGATAGCTCATCTCGCCCTTCCTTCGCCCGTCGTTTAACGCAGCGTTAAGCGCGAATCGGGGCGAGATTGCGGCGGACCGAAAGCGTGATTGCGCGGAAATCAGGGAAATCGCGAGATGGTTGCAGACGCGCCGCGCGGCGCCGGCCCGGATCAGACCTGCGCCTTGGGACGCACGATATGAAAACTGCCGCTCATATAGGTCAGCGGCCGTTCCCCGGCATCGGAAATGCCCGTGACATCGCCAATGCAGATGGCGTGGCTGCCATGGACATGGCGATGCGTCAGGCTGCACGAAAACGCCGTCGCACGGGGCAGGAGCGGGCCGTATTCCGTGTCGACGACCTCGACGCCCTCGAAACGGTCGGGGCTGTCGGCATCGAACATACCGGCAAAGCGGCGGGCCAGGTGGTCGGCATCCTCGGGCAGGATGTTGACGCAGAACGTGCCGTTGGCATCCACCGCCAGCGCGATGCTGCTGTCGGCCTTCAGGCACACCAGCACCGACGGCGGGTCGGCCGACAGCGACGTGAACGCACTGACCGTGGCCCCCGCCTTGCCGGCGGGACCATCCGTCGTGACAACGGTCACCGTCGCGGCCACCTGCCGCATGGCCCCGATGAATGCGTCGCGCGCCTCTGTCATCCTGCTGCCTTCTTGACCCGAACCCGTCTCTCTCCGGGTGGGGCATAAGCTGGCATCCCGGGCCGGGATGTCAATGGCGCACGGCCCCGAACCGAATGCGAACGCGCCGGATTGCGCGGCCCGGGGTTTGACCGTATCAGGGCCGCCATGACAGATGTTTCACCCGCCATCGCCGTGATGCCCTATGACGTCCGCCCGGGGCTGCGCCCGGGCCGGGTGCCGCTGGACCGGCTGGTCTGGCCCCTGGGGCGTCCCGACCGGCTCGGCGGCAGCGACAAGACGCTGCGGGATCTCGACCGCACCGACCACCTCATCGTCAACACCTCCAGCCTGCTCTATCGCCGGCCCTGGCTGGGCACACCGGCCAGGGTCTCGGTCATGGTGCTGGAGCCCGAGGCGATCCACGGCGACCACATGCGCAAGCTGCGCCACCAGTATGCCCGCTTCCACAAGGTGCTGTGTTCCAATCCCGGCCTGCTGGAGGCGATCCCCAACGGCGTGCTCTTTCCCCTGGGCACCACGTGGGTGGGCGACTGGACCCGGCTCGACCTGACCAAGACCAGGGCCTGCAGCCTCATCGCCTCGGCCAAGCGTTCCCAGGAAGGTCACGCGCTGCGTCATGCCATGGCCGATCATGTCAGGGCGGGCGGTCTGGACGTCGACGTGATGGGCGGCGGCTACCAGCCCTTCCAGCACAAGGCCGACGGCCTCGCGCCCTACCGCTTTTCGCTGGTGATCGAGAACGTGCGCGAAGCGAACTACTTCACCGAAAAGCTGATCGACGCGCTGCTCTGCAAATGCGTGCCGATCTACTGGGGCTGTCCCAACATCGCCGATTTCATCGACCCCGGCGGCATGATCGTCTGTCAGACCGAGACCGAGATGAAAGAGGCCCTGCGCGACCTCTCCGAAGCCCGCTATGCCGCGCTCCTGCCCGCGCTGGAGGCGGCGATTCCCCAGGCCGTATTCTATGCCGACCTCTACGAGCGCGCCGCCCGCGCCGTGCTGGCGGACGAGGCCTCCGGCCAGATACCATAGCGGGCATGCACCAGCGCCGCACAGGCGCGGTTGACCGCATCACGCGGCGTTCTGTCCTGCAGCGCGTGCGCATCGTCGAAGGCCGGGCACAACCGCCGGCGGGCCTCGGGCCGCGCCCGGATCGGGATGCCCTGCCGCGCCAGCTGACCCGACAGCCAGATGTCGTCGGCCAGGGTGGCCTCGGGCGGCGGCTCCACCTCCGGCCCCGCCAGCCATTCGGGACGGATGCACACCCCCGCGAAGCCCTGCGCGATGTCGGCACCGGCGCCCGCCCGCCCCAGACGCGCGATGTCCCACGCCTGCCCGGTCGTGGCCACGTCCTCGGCGTCGGTCAGCAGCTGCGCGGCCCAATCGGACACCGGCAGCCAGTCGTCGTCGCAATAGATCAGCCGCATGTCCCGCCCCGCCAGTACCCGCGCGGCAGGCAGTGCCTTCATCGCCGGCCCATGATCCGCGCCGCCGCGCAACAGCGTCACGCCCGCGGGCAGGGCCGGCAGCGTCACCGGACCGGGAAACCGGGCATAGCGCTCGGGCAGGCTCAGAAAGACATGCTCCGGCGCGGGGCGCTGCGCCAGAAGCGCGTCCAGCACCGGCCCGAGGCGGGCAAGGCGCGGCGGGATCGAGGTCAGCGAGATGGCATACATCGGGCAGGCTTTCCGGCAAGATCTGCGCCCGCAGCTTGACGTCGGTCTCGCGCGCTTTCAAGACGCGGCGTGCCGCGCCGGAGATCCCGGATCAGGTCCGGGATGGGCGCCCACCGCCGCCAGGACGATGCAAGACCGCGCGCCCCCGGTCCGGCCCCGTTAACGTTTGAATGCGCGGCGAACCGCACCGTCGCAATACCACCCGGATACCGACGCGATACCGACGTGCCAAACCGGGCCGCCGCCCCGATTAACCCTCCTGCGCACCGCGCAGACGGTCCAGCACCCGCTGCGCCGCCACGCTGGGCACCGTGCGCCCTTCGGCCACGTCCTCGGCGCCCTCTTCCATCAGAGCCCGCGCCTCAGGTGTCTCCAGCTGCGCCATCAGTCCGCGCTTCACTTCCTCGCCGAACCAATAGCGCGCCTGCGCCTCGCGCCTTGCGTCGAAATGCCCGTTCTCGCGCCGCCAGTCGACCAGCGCGTTCATCTCGTCCCAGGCCGCTTTCAACCCCTCGTCCTGCAACGCCGACACCATCATCGCCTTCGGGAAACCCTCCGGGTCCTGCGGCCGCTTGCGCAGCAGGCGCAGCGCGCCCGAATAGTCGCTGCAGGTCCGGGTCGCCGCCGATTTCAGATCGCCATCGGCCTTGTTTACAAGGATCAGGTCGGCAATCTCCATGATCCCGCGCTTCACGCCCTGCAACTCGTCCCCGCCCGCCGGGGCCAGCAGCAACAGGAACAGATCGCACATCTCCGACACCACTGTCTCGGACTGGCCCACGCCCACGGTTTCGATCAGCACCACGTCGAACCCCGCCGCCTCGCACAGCGTCACCGCCTCGCGCGTGCGCCGCGCCACGCCGCCCAGATGCGTCTGGCTGGGCGACGGGCGGATGAACGCCCCGGGCTCGCGGCTCAGCCGCTCCATCCGCGTCTTGTCACCCAAAATCGACCCGCCCGACCGCGCCGAGCTGGGATCTACCGCCAGCACCGCCACGCGCAGTCCCATGCCGGTCAGCATCATGCCAAACGCTTCGATGAACGTACTTTTTCCGACACCCGGCGTGCCCGACAACCCGACCCGGATCGCCTGCTTGCCATGCCCCGCGACCCTGTCCAGCAGGGCCTGCGCCGCCTCGCGGTGATCGGCCCGCCCGCTTTCCACCAGCGTGATCGACCGCGCCAGGGCCCGGCGCTCCTGCGCCAGCAGTTGATCGGCAAGCTTATCCGTGTCGGTCATGGCGCGTCGTCTCCTCCGGTCCGGTGCGCGGCGTGGCGCGGCCGTGTCAGGGCCTTCCGACTTGTGCCCCAGCCACCCGGGAAATGTCCAGCAACCGCGGCCCCACCCGCCGCCGCAAGGCGGGTTTACGAAATCGTAACAGGTTGCGCCGACACTCCCGGACAGACCCGGTGTCAGATGCCGGGATGAAATCCGGATCGACTGTGCTAGGGTCCATCTTGCGCCATGTCCCATCGCGGACGCCATGCAAGAGGCCCCAACGTGACAGTCAAGACCCGGTTGACCCATTTCGCCCTCGCGGCGCTCTTTACGACCCTCGGCGCGGCGCCTTCGCTGGCCGACAGTATGCAGGCGCGCTACGACGTGCGCATGATCGGCGCCAAGGTCGGCGAAATGGCCATGGCCAGCACCGAGACGGCCAGCGGCTACAGTGTCCGCGCCCGGTTCGCCACCACGGGCACGCTGTCCGCGCTCAAGCAGGCCAGCTTCGACCTCGCCGCGCAGGGCGGCAAATCCGGGGAACGGTTCGTTCCCGCCAGCTATTCCGAGGTCACCTCCGAGGGCAGCCGCTCCACCAACCTCAAGATCTCCTTTTCCGGCGGTGTCGCCACCCGCGTCACCGGCGATACCGGCAGCAGCGCACCCGCCGTCAACCCGCGCAGCCTGCCCGGCGCCTACGATCCGCTGACGGCCCTTTACGCCGCCCTGCGCGATCAGGCCCCGAACCAGCTTTGTTCCCTGAATGCAGACGTTTACGACGGCCATCGCCACGCCCGCCTCAGCCTGACCAGCCGCGCCGCGCTCGAAGGCGGGCGGGTCCAGTGCTCGGGCCAGTACCGCCGCATCGCCGGCTATTCCGAGCGTGAACTGCGCCACCGCACCGCGCCCGTCACGGTGATCTACGCCCCGCAGGGAAACACCATGCGCGCCGAAACCGTCGTCGTGCGCACCCGTTATGGCAAAGTGTCGATGCATCGCCGATAAGGCGGGCCATGACCCGTGACAGGCTTCCCATAGACGACGCGATTCCGGCGCTGCTGACAGCGCTCCGGGACCACGGCCGCGCCGTATTGCAGGCCCCGCCCGGTGCCGGCAAGACCACCGTCGTGCCCCTTGAAATGCTGATCGCAAACCTCACCAAGGGCCGCATCGTCATGCTGGAACCACGCCGCCTCGCCGCCCGCGCCGCAGCAGAGCGCATGGCCTCGACCCTGGGCGAAAAGACAGGCGAAACAGTCGGCTACCGCGTGCGCGGCGACGCCAGGGTCTCGGGCGACACCAGGATCGAGGTCGTCACCGAGGGTATCCTCACCCGCCGCATCCAGTCCGACCCCGAACTCGACGGCATCGGCGCGGTGATCTTCGACGAATTCCACGAACGCTCCCTGAACGCAGACCTCGGCCTCGCCCTCTGCCTCGAAGTGGCGGGCGCCCTGCGCGACGACCTGATGCTTCTGGCCATGTCCGCCACGCTCGACGCCGCCCCGGTGGCCGAGCTTATGCAGGCCCCCATCGTCACGTCCGAAGGCCGTAGCTTTCCGGTCGAGACCCGCCACCTCGACGCGCCAACGCCTAAGAAATCAAGGTGGGACACGGCCTTTGCCGAACTTGTGACGAAAGCCGTGTCCGAGACCACGGGCGGCGTTCTCGTCTTCCTCCCCGGCGAAGGCGAGATCCGCCGGACCGAAGCACTCCTGAAAGACCGCCTTCCGCCCGACTGTCACATCCGCCCCCTCTTCGGTGCGATGGACTTCGCCGCCCAACGCGCCGCCATCGCCCCTGTAAGCGAAGGCCGCAAGGTGGTCCTCGCGACCTCCATCGCCGAAACTTCGCTGACCATCGAGGATATCCGCGTGGTCGTCGACGGCGGCAAGTCCCGCCGCGCCCGGTTCGACCCCGGCTCCGGCATGTCGCGGCTGGTGACCGAACCCGTCACCCGCGCCGAGGCCACGCAACGCGCAGGCCGCGCGGGCCGTGTCGCGGAAGGCACCTGCTACCGGCTCTGGACCAAGGGCGAGGAGGGCGCCCTGCCCGCCTATCCCCCGGCAGAGATCGAGGCGACGGACCTTGCCGGCCTCGCCCTCGAACTCGCGCTCTGGGGCGCTGCGCCTGACGACCTGCCCTTCCTGACCCCGCCCAATCCCGGCAGCTATGCCGAGGCGCAGGCGCTGCTACAGATGCTTGGCGCGCTCGATGCCTCGAACCATATCACCGAGCATGGCAAGGCGCTGGCCAGGCTCCCCCTGCATCCCCGCCTCGCCCACATGCTGGGCACCGCCGGACCGGACGCGGCCCTGCTTGCCGCCCTGCTGGCCGACCGCGATCCGCTGCCGCGCGGCGCGCCCGTCGACCTCGCCCTGCGCATGGCCGCCCTGCGCGCCCCCAAGGCGCGCCACCCGCATCCGGCCAACCAAGGCGCGGTGATGCGCATCCGGGCCGAGGCCAAGCGCCTGGCCTCACAGGCAAAATCGACGCAAGCGAGCGGACTGTCCGACGCCGAATGCGCCGCCCTCGCCTATCCTGATCGCATCGGCCTGCGCCGCAAGGGTGACGCGCCGCGCTTCGTGCTGTCGGGTGGAAAGGGCGCGCTCTTGCCCGACGAGGATCCGCTGGCCAGTCAACGCCTGCTGGTCGCCACCGACCTCGACGGCAACCCGCGCGAGGCCCGCATCCGGCAGGCCATCGCCCTGTCCGAGGCCGAACTCCGCGCGCTTTTCGCCGACCAGATCGCTTGGCACGACGTTTGCCACTGGGACCGCCGCGAGCGCCGCGTCATCGCCCGCAAACAGGAACGCTTTGGCTCACTCATCCTCGACGACCGCATGTGGAAGGATGCCCCCGACGACGCCGTGGCCCTTGCCATGCTGGACGGTATCCGCGACCTCGGCCTCAGCTGGTCCGACCCCGCCCGCCGCTTCGCCGCCCGCGTCGCCCTTCTGCGCGAGGCGGGCGAGGACCTGCCCGACATGTCCGACGCCGCCCTGCTGGACACGCTTGAGTCCTGGCTCCTGCCCTATATCACCGGCCTCAAGACCGCCGCCGACTGGAAGCGCTTCGACATGCTGGACGCCCTGCGCGCGCGCCTGACCTATAACCAGATGCAACGTCTTGATGCCGCCGCCCCGGCCCATTTCACCACGCCTCTGGGGCGGCGCATCCCCATCGACTATTCCGGCGACCATCCCGAGATTTCCCTGCGCCTGCAGGAAATGTTCGGCCAGACGACCCATCCCACGGTGGGCCGCACGCCCCTGCGCGTCACGCTCCTGTCCCCCGCGGGCCGCCCGGTGCAGACGACGCTCGACATTCCCGGCTTCTGGGACAGCTCCTATGCCGACGTGCGCAAGGAAATGCGCGGGCGGTATCCCAGGCATCCCTGGCCCGAAAACCCGCGCGAGGCCGACCCGACCCTGCGCGCCAAACGCCGCAACTCCTGACCAATTCAGCAAAATTGAACGCAAAATTTGATTTTTGGCGCAAGAAACGTATATACAATAGTGAAAGACTTTTTTAAGACGAGCAGCACAATGACAAATACGATGAAGCGGGCCTGGGCCGAGTTCGTCCAGCCGATATTACGCAGACCACCCGAAATGCAGGTGGCCGCACTTTGTTACCGAGTGACCCCGAAGGCGGAAAAGCAGGTCCTGCTCATCACCAGCCGCGGCACGGGCCGCTGGATCGTGCCCAAGGGCTGGCCGATGGACGGCAAGAAGGCCGCCGAAGCCGCGCTTCAGGAAGCCTGGGAAGAGGCCGGCGTCACTGACTGCGCCGCAATCGAGGGCCATGTCGGCAGCTACGCCTACGACAAGCATCTCGACCATGGCTACGATGCCCCGGTCGAGGTCGAGGTGTTCAAGGTCCGCGTCAAGCAACTCGCCGACATCTACCCCGAACATGATCAGCGCACCCGCCGCTGGGTCAGCCCCGCGGATGCGGCTGAAATGGTACAGGAACCGGGCCTCAAGACCATTTTGCTGGAAATGTAACAGTTTTGTGACGGCGCGGCATTGAACCGCCGCGCCGGACCGGCTAGCGCTCGGCCCCGAACCGGACCGGGAGGGGACCGTTGGCCGAGAACCCGCAGAACAACCAGTGGAAGACGCTCGACAAGGATCTCGGGCGCATCTCGCAGATCGAGTATGCGACGGCCTATGTCTCGCGTCCGCTGGTCTCGCTTGGCGTCGCGCTGGCCTTCATGGTCATCGCCGGTCTTGGCGCGGCGCTTTTCTTCGGCGCCTTTCCCAGCAACACGGTGGTCATTGCCGCGGCAATCTTCGGTGCCTACATGGCGCTCAACATCGGCGCCAACGACGTGGCGAACAACATGGGCCCGGCGGTGGGCGCCAACGCGCTCACCATGGGCGGGGCCATCGTCATCGCCGCGATCTGCGAAAGCGCGGGCGCGCTCCTGGCCGGGGGCGACGTGGTGTCGACCATCTCCAAGGGCATCATCGACCCCGGCGGCATGCAGGACACCCAGACCTTCATCTGGGCGATGATGGCCGCGCTGGTCTCGGCCGCGCTCTGGGTCAACCTCGCCACCAAGGTCGGCGCGCCGGTCTCGACCACCCATTCCGTCGTCGGTGGCGTCATGGGCGCGGGCATCGCCGCCGCGGGCCTTGCCACCGTGAACTGGCCCACCATGGGCGCCATCGCAGCCAGCTGGGTGATCTCGCCGGTCCTGGGCGGCGTCATCGCTGCCGCCTGCCTCGCCCTGATCAAGACCCGCATCTCCTACCGCGAAGACAAGATCGCCGCCGCCCGCCGCTGGGTGCCCATTCTCGTTGGCCTGATGGCCGGGACCTTCGCCACCTACCTCGCCATGAAAGGCCTCAAGCGGATCGTCAGGATCGACATCGGCACGGCCCTGCTGATCGGCGCCGCGACCGGGGCCGTGATCTATGCCGTGACCATCCCCCTGATCCGGCGCCAGTCCGAGGGCATGGAAAACCGCCGCCGCTCGCTCAAGGCGCTGTTCGGACTGCCGCTCATCATCTCGGCGGCGCTGCTGTCCTTCGCCCACGGCGCGAACGACGTCGCCAACGCCGTGGGCCCCCTGGCCGCCATCGTCTACGCCTCCGAAGCCGGTGGCTTTGCCGGCGAGGTGGCGATCCCGCTCTGGGTCATGATCATCGGCGCCTTCGGCATCTCCTTCGGCCTGTTCCTCTTTGGCCCCAAGCTCATCCGCATGGTCGGCAGCCAGATCACCAAGCTCGACCCGATGCGCGCCTATTGCGTCGCCCTGTCGGCGGCGATCACCGTCATCGTGGCCAGCTGGCTGGGCCTGCCTGTCAGCTCCACGCATATCGCGGTGGGCGGGGTCTTCGGCGTCGGGTTCTTCCGTGAATGGTACATGGAACGCCGCCTTCGGAAAGGCCTGACCACCGGCGGCACGGGCAAGCGCCTCGCCCCCGAAGAACGCCGCCGCCGCAAGCTGGTGCGCCGCAGCCATTTCATGACCATCGTCGCCGCCTGGGTCATCACCGTGCCCGCCGCGGCGCTGATGTCGGCATTCATCTTCTACGTGCTGAACAGCCTGACGGGCTGATCCTCAGCCCCGGCGCCCGCGCCGGTCTTGCAAGGGGCCTCGACCGTGCCATCGCTCAAGACGCTTGCCCTTCGGGCGCAAGGCTCACTCCCACCACGGCCCGTGAAACTTGCCTTCCTGCCCCAACCGGGCGAAGCCGTGATAGCCGAAGAAATCCCGCTGTGCCTGGATGATGTTGGCGGTGCCATAGCCCTGGCGCATACTGTCGTACCATTGCAGCGCCGCCGACAGCGCCGGGATCGCGTGGCCACCCACCACAGCCTCCGCCACCACCTTTCGCAGCGCCGGCACCGTGCGTTTCAGGATCTCCGCGAAGCGCGGCGACAGGAACAACTGCCCGTGCGGCAAATCCTCGCGGAACGCCGCGGCGATATCGTCCAGCAGAACTGACCGGATAATGCATCCGGCGCGCCAGACCTCGGCAATCCGCGCATGGTCCAGCTGCCACTCATACTCCTGCGATGCCGCCTCCAGCACGCGAAACCCCTGCGCATAGCACAGAACCCGGGCCGCCATGAAAGCCTCCTTCAGGGTCTCCTCGTCGAGGGACAGCAGGCCGCGCTCACCGCCCAGCAAGTCCTGCGCCTTGATGCGCGTGTCCTTCTCCGACGACCACGCGCGCGCGCCCACCGCCGCCTCGATCATGGTCGCGGCCTGGCCCATGCGCACCGCCTCCACCACGGTCCAGCGCCCGGTGCCTTTCTGCCCCGCCGCATCCTTGATCACGTCCACCACCGGATGCCCGGTCGCCGGGTCGGTATAGGCCAAAAGCTCGCCGGTGATCTCCACCAGGTAGGATTTCAGCGGACCCTCGTTCCAACTCGAAAACAGCGCCCCGATCTGCGCCGGCGGCCAGACGCAGCCGTTGTGCAACAGGCCATAGATCTCGGCGATCACCTGCATGTCGGCATACTCGATGCCGTTATGCACGGTCTTGACGAAATGCCCCGCCCCGTCGGGGCCAAGATGATCGACGCACGGGTCACCTTCATACCGCGCCGCGATTGCCCGCAACACGTCGCGCAACTGATCCCAGCTGTGCTCGCTGCCTCCCACCATCATCGACGGCCCGTGCCGCGCGCCCTGCTCGCCGCCCGACACACCCATGCCGACGAAATGCAGGCCTTTCCCGGCCAGCGCCTTCGCGCGCCGCCGGGTGTCGTGGAAATCGGCATTGCCGCCGTCGATGATCGTGTCGCCTTCCTCCAGCAGGGGCGCCACCTCCTCGATCATCGCATCCATCGGCTTGCCCGACGGGATCATGAACAGCATCACCCGCGGCGTCTTCAGCCCGGCCACGAAATCGCGCAAATCGTCATGCGGATGCAGGCGCTCGGCCAGCGGCCCGGCCTCCTGGACAAATGCACCGATCCAGTCCGCCTCGCGGTTGGTCACCGCAACATCAAAGCCCTTCTCGGCCATGTTCAGCGCCAGGGCGCTGCCCATCGTGCCAAGCCCGTATACGCCGATCTGTGCGGTGCCGCCTGTCATGTCCGCTCCCATGCTTCCCGGCCAGCGTAGACCGCCCCGCGCCGGATGCCAAGAAACCCGGTCGCGCGCCCGGCGGCCTTTCCCGCGCCTCGCCCTTTTTCTTGGCAGAAATACTCTCGCCGAAGGCAGGCCGGGCCTCCGCCACGCCACCCGGACCGCGCCGTGACGCGTCGCACCCGCCATCCCGCGCCCGAGGAGGCGCCCGCAAGGGCAACGACGAGACCAGCCAGCGCGCGGGAACCGCGCTCTTTCAGGTCAGGCTCAGACGCCCAGACACCAGCGCATGATCGCCTTCTGCGCGTGCAGCCGGTTCTCGGCCTCGTCGAACACCACCGAATGCGGGCCGTCCATCACCGGGCTCGTCACCTCTTCCTCGCGATGCGCGGGCAGGCAATGCATGAACAGCGCGTCGTCCTTGGCGTGCTTCATCAGCTCGGCGTTCACCTGGAAGGGGCGCAGCATGTTGTGGCGCCGCTCCTTGCTCGACTGGCTGTCATGCATACTGACCCAGGTGTCGGTCACCACAAGGTCTGCGCCCTCCACCGCCTTCGCCGCGTCGCGCTCGATGGTGATCGTGCTGCCCGCCTTGCGTGCCAGCCCGACGAATTCCTCCTCGGGGTCCAGCTGCGACGGCCCGGTGAATGTCATGTCGAACCCGAACTGCCCCGCCGCGTGCAGGAAGGACGAACAGACATTGTTGCCATCCCCGGCCCAGACCACCTTCTTGCCCCGGATCGGCCCGCGATGCTCTTCATAGGTCATCACGTCCGCCATGATCTGGCAGGGATGCGTGCGGTCGGTCAGCCCGTTGATCACCGGCACGTCGGCATAATCCGCCATCTCCTGCAACACGCTTTCATCGAAGGTCCGGATCATGATCAGGTCGACATAGCGGCTCATCACCCGCGCGGTGTCGGCGATGGTCTCGCCGTGGCCCAACTGCATGTCCGCGCCCGACAGCACCATCGTCTCGCCGCCCATCTGGCGCACGCCCACGTCGAAACTGGTGCGCGTCCGCGTCGACGGCTTCTCGAAGATCAGCGCGACCATCCGGCCCGCCAGCGGCTGCTCGTCATCAGCCGCACCACGCGGACGGCCCTCGCGCGCTGTCTTCATGTGCCGCGCCCCGTCGATGATGTCGCGCAATTCGCCCGCGTCGGTCGTGTGAATATCCAGAAAATGCTGCATCGTCCCGCTCCTCACGCCTCGGCCAGCGCCGTCTTGACGGCGGTCGCCGCCTTGTCCATCCGGGCCACCGCCTCGCCGATCTCGTCGTCCGTGATGATCAGCGGCGGCAACAGGCGCACCACGTTCTCCGCCGCGGGGACCACCGCAACTTCTGCCTCATAGCCCGCGGCCACCACGTCGGTATTGGTCGCCACGCATTCCAGCCCCAGCATCAGGCCCGATCCGCGAACGCCTTTGAAGACGTCCGGGTGCGCCGCCACCAGCCCTTCCAGCTTTTGCCGGAACAGGCCCGCCTTGCGGTTGACCTCGGCCAGGAAACCGGCATCGGCCACGATATCCATCACCGCGCAGCCCACGGCACAGCCCAGCGGGTTGCCGCCATAGGTCGACCCATGCGTGCCCGCCGTCATACCGCGCGCCGCCTCTTCAGTGGCCAACACCGCGCCCAGCGGAAAGCCCCCGCCGATGCCCTTCGCCACCATCATGATGTCGGGCGTGATCCCCGCCCATTCATGCGCAAAGAGCTTGCCGGTCCGGCCCACGCCGCACTGCACCTCGTCGAAAATCAAAAGGATGCCCTTCTCGTCGCACAGATCGCGCAGCCCCTTCAGGCACTGGTCCGGCACCGGCTTGATCCCGCCCTCGCCCAGCACCGGCTCCAGCAGGATCGCCGCGGTGTTCTCGTCAATCGCGGCGTGCAGCGCATCGTGATCGCCGAACGGCACATGCTTGAACCCCGGCAACAGCGGCCCGAACCCCTTGGTCATCTTCTCCGACCCGGCGGCGGCAATCCCGGCGCTCGACCGGCCGTGAAACGACCCCTGGAAGGCGATGATGTCGGTACGGTCGGGCTGACCCGCGTCAAAGAAATACTTGCGGCACATCTTCACCGCTAACTCGCACGCCTCAGTGCCCGAATTGCAGAAGAAGGCCGTGTCGGCGAAGGTCTCGGCCACCAGCTTGTCGGCCAGCTCCTGCTGCTTGGGGATCTGGTAGAGGTTCGAGGTATGCCAAAGCGCCCCCGCCTGCTCGGTCAGGGCCGCCACCAGCGAAGGGTGCGCATGGCCCAGCGCATTCACCGCGATGCCCGCGCCAAGGTCCAGGAAGCGTCGACCATCCGCCTCGATCAGCCAGGCGCCCTCGCCTTTGACAAAGCTGAGCGGTGCACGATTATACGTCGGCAGAACGGAGGGGATCATCAGTGGTATCCTCAAACATGGAAGCCCTTTGAGTGCCGTATGGCAGGGCGTTCGTCAATGGTGGAAGAAGGTGGTGCGCTTGGGCACCGGGGGGATCGAACAGGCGAACGGGACGTCAGGCCCAGGCGCGGCGGCGTCGGCTCAGGCAATATGTGCGGGGTTCGATCATGGGCGCTGACATAGCCGGTTCCGCGCCCCGCGCAAAGCGTTTTCTTGGCGCGCCTCGATATGGCGCTTGAGTTTCCCATTGCCGCCTGCCACGTCAGTCAGCATGACCCCGCCCATCCAGAACCCCGGCGCCGCCGCGCTCCTGACCCTTGCTGCCGCCGCCTTCATCGCCGGCTGCACGCTTCTGGCCAAGGCGCTGGGCACCGACGCGCTCGGCCCCGCGCTGCATCCGTTGCAGATCAGCCAGGGCCGGTTCGTCTTCGCGCTCATCACCATATCGACCTTCGCCGCCGCCACGCGGTTCCGCGTCGTCCGCCCCGCGCTGCATCTGCACCTTCTGCGCTCGGGCCTCGGCTGGGGCGGCGTCACCCTGATGTTCGCCGCCGCCGCGTTCATTCCTCTGTCCGACGCCACCGCGATCACCTTCTTGAACCCGGTCTTTGGCATGATGCTGGCGATTCCCATACTTGGCGAAAAGGTCGGTCCCGTCCGCTGGACCGCCGCCGCCATCGCCCTTCTGGGCGCGCTCATCCTGACCCGCCCCGGCGGCGGCAGCATCGAACCCGGCGCGCTCCTGGCCCTCGCTGCCGCCGCCTGCTTCGGCATGGAACTCATCGCGATCAAGTTTCTTTCGGGCCGCGAACGCCCGCTTCAGATCCTGCTGATCAACAACCTCTTCGGCAGCCTCATCGCCAGTGCGGCGGCCTATTTCGTCTGGACCGCGCCCACCCCGGCACAGTGGGCCGCGCTTGCCGGGATCGGCCTGCTGATGGCCACCGCGCAAGCCTGCTTCGTCAACGCGCTGGCCCGCGCCGATGCCAGCTTCGTGGCCCCCTTCTTCTATGCCACGCTGGTTTTCGCCGCGCTCTACGATGCCGCCGTGTTCTCGGTCCGGCCCGACGCGATATCCATTCTCGGCGCCGTGACAGTTCTCTCCGGCGCTGCCTTGCTCGCGTGGCGAGAGGCGCGGCTCAAATCTCCCACGGTCCCACCCGCGCGCCCGCTCTGACCCGGCTTGCCATCGCGAACCAAATGCCTACCGTCTGCGCCAACGCTGAAAGGAATTGCCCGATGGCCCACCGCCCCAACCGCCCGCTCTCGCCTGCCACCAAACTGGCCCAGGCCCTGCGTTGTCTCGATCCCGCCACCGGCGCCATCGTGCCGCAAATCCAGCCCTCGGCCACCTACGCGCGGGATGAAAACTACGCACTGCGCCAAAACTACATGTACCGGCGCGACAGCAACGTCACCACCGAACAGGCCGAGGCGATCATCGCCGACCTCGAAGGCGCCGCCGAGAGCCTGCTCTTCTCGTCGGGCATGGGCGCGGCAACGGCGGTGATCGAACACCTGCCCGCCGACGCCCATGTGGTGGTGCCCGAGGTGATGTATCATGGCGTCCTCGCGCAGTTCAAAACCTACGAGGCCAAGAACCGCCTGCGGGTCAGCACCTACCCCGCCGGCGATCTCGACGCGATGAAGGCCGCAACGGTCAAGGGCGACACCGCGCTGGTCTGGGTCGAGACCCCCAACAACCCCAACTGGGACACGACCGACATCGCCGCCGCCGCCAAGATCGCCCATGCCGCCGGGGCGAAACTGGTCACCGACTGCACCGGCACGCCTCCCTGCGCCACCCGCGCGTTGGAGCTTGGCGCGGATATCTCCTTTCACTCCGCCACCAAGTATCTCAACGGCCATTCCGACGTGACCGCGGGCGTGCTCTCGGTCCGCGAAACCGGGACGTACTGGGACGAGATCTTCCACGTCCGCATGATCCAGGGCACCGTGCTGCACTCTTTCGATGCTTTCCTGCTCATTCGCGGGATGCGCACGCTGATGCTGCGCTATGAGCGCGCGACCCAGAATGCCCTGGCCGTCGCCCAACATTTCGAAGGGCATCCGGGCATCGAGAAGGTGATGTATCCCGGCCTGCCCTCGCATCCCGATCACGAGATCGCCAAGCGCCAGACCGGCGGTCTTTATGGCGGGATGCTCTCGATCCTCGTCAAGGGCACCGAGCAGACCGCCATCGACGTCAGCCGCTATTGCGAGGTCTTCTATCCCGCCACGTCGCTGGGCGGCGTCGAAAGCCTGATCGAACACCGCAAGACCGTCTCGGGCGAGGGCTTCCCCGTGCATCCCCGCCTCTTGCGCCTGTCCATCGGGATCGAGGATGCGGACGACCTCATCGCCGATCTCGAACAGGCGCTGGAGCGCGCCGGGGCGGCGGCGCCGTAACGTCACCCTTGATCGTGCGCCCCCTTCCCGGGCTAGATACGACGCGAGGGAAGAGGACATGCCGCTCAGCATCTTGTTACCGATGGTCGTGCTCGGCATCGCAGGCATTGCGGTGCTCTTGCACCTGCTCGGCCTGTCGCAACCCGCCACGTTCGAGGACGAGGCCGCAGCCCGCCGCGCCTGGCTGCGCGAATTCCCCGAGGATACGCCGACGCGCGTGATACTCAGCCACGACCGACACGCCGCCCTTGTGGAAACGCCGCAAGGCGCCGGAATCGTCTGGCCCATGGGCGCCGACACCACCGCGCGGTATCTCGACGGCGCGCAGGTCACGCAGACCGACACCGGCCTTCGCATTGCCCTGCCCGACTATACCGCGCCGCGCATCACCCTCACGCTCGACCCCGACGAGGCCCGCCTCTGGCCCGGCCTGATGGAGGCACCCCAATGACCGATCAACTGACCTATCCCGACGTGGTGAACTTCGCCGTTCCCGTCTTCATCGCCCTCATCCTGATCGAGCTTGTCTGGATCGTCGTCAAACGCCGCGGCGGCCGGTATGAAACCTACGACGCGCTCACGTCTCTGGTGATGGGCGCGGGCAACGTCGCCTCCGGCATCCTTCTGGGCTTCGTCGCCTACGGGTTCTTCATGGCGCTCTGGGCCATCACACCTCTCGACCTCGGCACCTCGGTCTGGGTGGTGATCCTGTGCTTCGTGCTCGATGACCTGCGATACTACTGGGTCCACCGCTTCGGCCACCGCATCCGCTGGGTCTGGGCCAGCCACGTCAATCACCATTCCTCGCAGCACTACAACCTGACGACCGCCTTGCGCCAGACATGGACCGGCACCTTCACCTTCATGATGCTGGTCCGCGCGCCCCTGATCCTCCTGGGCTTTCACCCCGCGATGGTGCTCTTCTGCGGCGGTCTGAACCTGATCTACCAGTTCTGGATTCATACCGAGGCGATCACCCGCCTGCCCCGCTGGTTCGAGGCGGTGATGAACACACCTTCGCATCACCGCGTCCACCACGGCCGCAACGCGCGCTATCTCGATGCAAACTACGCGGGCGTCTTCATCATATGGGACAAGATGTTCGGCACCTTCGTCCCCGAGCAGGACAGTGAGAAAGTCGATTACGGCCTCGTCCGCAACCTCGGCACCTTCAACCCGATCCGCGTGGCCTTCCACGAATGGGTCGGCATCTTCCGCGACGTGGTTCAGCCGGGTCTCACCTGGCGCGACCGGCTGAACTACTGCATCCAGCCCCCGGGATGGAGCCATGACGGCAGCCGCGACACCTCCGAGACGATCAAGCGCAAGCACCTCGCCAAGCACCCCGAAGACGCGAACACGCCGGGGTTCGAGAAGCTCACCTGACGCCGGGCGCAGAAAATTTCTTCAAAAGAAATTTGCCCGGAATTTTTTCAAAATTCCGCCACCGCGCCAATGTGAGTTTCCTTCGCCCCCGCCCCGCGCTACGGCTATCCCATGCGCCTCTTCCTGCTCACCGCCCTGACGATGGTGGCCTTCGCCGCCAACTCCATCCTCAACCGCCTGGCGCTGGCGGGCGGCCACATCGACGCCGTGCCGTTCGGTGCGATCCGTCTGGTGGCGGGCGCGGCAATGCTGGCCGGTCTCTGCATCGTCCTGCGCGGCGGGCTGCGCCTCGGTGGGCCCGCGCGGGTGGCGGGCGTCGTCTCTCTCCTGGCCTACATGTACGGCTTCTCGCTGGCCTATAGCGCGCTTGATGCGGGGCTTGGCGCGCTCATCCTCTTCGGCATGGTCCAGATCACCATGTTCGCCGCCGCCCTCCTGACGCGCGAGCCCCTGCCCGCCCGCCGCTGGATCGGCGCGGGGCTGGCGCTCGCCGGCCTCGCCTGGCTGATGTGGCCCGGCGCCGGCACGCCGGTCAGCCCTGTGCATGGCGCGCTCATGGCACTCGCGGGCATCGGCTGGGGCGTCTATTCCCTTGCGGGCCGCAAAGCGAAAGACGCGCTTCAGGCCACCGCCGCCAACTTCACCCTCGCCGCCCCCTTCGGACTGCTGGCCTGGCTCGCCCTGCCCAGCCCCGCTGACGCCGCCCCTCTAACCACCTACGGCATCCTCCTCGCCATTGTCACCGGCGCAGTCACCTCCGGCCTGGGGTACGCGCTCTGGTATACCGTCCTGCCATCGCTCGCCGCCTCTGTCGCCGCCGTCGCGCAACTCACCGTGCCGATTATCGCGCTCCTGGGCGGCATCCTCCTCTTGAACGAATCCCTGACCGTGCAGATCGTGCTCTCCTCCGCCCTCGTTCTGGGCGGCGTTGCGCTTTCCATGCCGCGCCGCCGCAAAACCTGAGCGCCGGGGCTGTATCTGTGCCGCCGGAACGCCTATCTCAGTCTGCATGAAAGCCGCGCTCACCGCCCTTGCCCTTCTGCTCCCCGCCCCGGCGCTGGCCGATTGCGTGGTGCTGCTGCATGGCCTGGCGCGGACCGAAACCTCCTTCATCGTGATGGAGGAAGTGCTGAAGAACGAAGGCTACACCACCTTCCGCACCGATTATCCCTCGACCGAACTCGATATCGCCGAACTGGCCGAGGAAACCCTGCCCTATGCCGCCCGCGTCTGCGGGCAGGACAGGATCCATTTCGTCACCCACTCCATGGGCGGCATCCTCCTGCGCCACTGGCTGCGCGACAATCGCCCCGCCGACATGGGCCGCGTCGTCATGCTGGGACCGCCCAATCACGGCTCGGAACTGGTGGACGAATTGGGCGGGCTGGAGCTGTTCGAGTGGATGAACGGCCCCGCCGGCATGCAACTCGACACCGGCACGGACAGCATCACCAACACGCTCCCGCCAGTGGATTTCGAGCTTGGGATCATCGCCGGCACGCGCTCCCTCAACCCCTATTTCTCGGTCCTGATCGAGGGCGCCGATGACGGCAAGGTGTCGGTCGAATCCACCAAGGTCGACGGCATGGCCGATCATATCGAACTGCCGGTCAGCCACACCTTCATGATGAACAATCCTTACGTCATAGCACAGGTGCTGGCCTTCCTGCGCACGGGCAGGTTCGACCACGACATGAACATCACCGACATGTTCATAGGCCTCACGGAATGACCCTTGCCCTGCGCCTGACCGGGGCCGAGGTGCTGACGCCTGCGGGCCTTGAGGAGACGCCGCTCGCAGTCGCGGACGGCCGCGTCACCGACACCGCACCGGCCCGCGAGATCGACCTCTCGGGCTATCTGATCCTGCCCGGCCTCGTCGACGCCCATGGCGACGCCTTCGAAAAACACCTCGCCCCCCGGCGCGGCGCCATGAAAGACCTCGACCAGGGCCTGATCGTGGCCGAGACCGAGCTGGCCGCCAACGGCATCACCACCGCCACGCTGGCGCAGTTCTACAGCTGGGAAGGCGGGATGCGCGGGCCGGACTTCGCCCGGCGCGTATTGGAAAGCCTCGACGATATCCGCCCCCGCGTCGGCACCGACCTGCGCGTGCAACTGCGCTTCGAGATCTCGATGCTGGACGACTACGCCACGATAGAGGATTGGATCACCCGCCACGCCATCCCCTACCTGGTGTTCAACGACCACCTGCCGCATGACCTGCTGGCCAAGGGCAAGACGCCCCCCGGCCACGTGGGCAAGTCGCTCAGGATCGGCAAGAATCCCGACAGACACCTCGAAGACATCCACGCGCTGCACGCCGGGATGGAAGACGTACCCGCCGCCCTCGACGCCCTCTGCGACCGGCTCTCGGACCTGCCCGTGCGCCTTGGCAGTCACGACGACAACACCGCCGCCCAGCGCGCCGCATGGGACGCGCGCGGCGTCCACATCGCCGAGTTCCCCGAAACCACCGAGGCGGCAGAGGCCGCCCGCGCCACCGGCGCGCCCATCGTTCTTGGCGCCCCCAACGTGGTGCGCGGCGGCTCGCACAAGGGCAATGCCAGCGCGCTCGACCTCATCGCGATGGGGCTGTGCGATGCGCTCGCCTCGGATTATCACTACCCGTCCATGCGCCGCGCCGCCTTCCTGCTGGCAGATGGCGGGCTGATGGACTTCGCCGCCGCCTGGGGGATGATCTCGTCGGGTCCGGCACGGCTTCTGGGTCTCACCGACCGTGGCACGCTCACCCCCGGCCAGCGCGCCGACCTCGTCATCGTCGACACCAAGACCCGAGATGTCTGCGCCACGCTCTCGGGCGGTCAGGTCACCTACATGAAAGGCGAGGTCGCCGCGCGCTTCGTCGGTTAGCCCGCGCCCCCGACGCGGTTCACATGCCCCATCTTGCGCCCCGGCTTGGCCTCCGCCTTGCCGTAGAGATGCAGGCTCGCCCCGGCCTCCCCGGCAATGTCCGGCACACGGTCCATGTCGTCGCCAATGAGGTTTTCCATCACCACGTCCGCATAGCGCGACCCGTCCCCCAGCGGCCATCCCGCCACAGCCCGGATATGCTGCTCGAACTGGTCCACGGCGCAACCCTGCTGCGTCCAGTGCCCCGAATTATGCACCCGCGGCGCGATCTCGTTCACGATCAGGCCCTGACACGTCACGAACAACTCCACGCCGATCACGCCGACATAATCCAGCGCGTTCAGGATCCGCCCGGCCAGCAGCACTGCATCCGTCCGCTGCGCCGTGCTCAGAGTCGCGGGCACCGTGGTAGTGTGCAGGATCCCGTCGCGGTGCACGTTCTCGCCCGGATCGAAACAGGCCACCTGCCCGTCCAAGCCCCGCGCGCCGATCACCGACACCTCGTGGCTGAACTCGACGAACCCTTCCAGGATCGCCGGCGCGCCCTGCATCGCGTCCAGCGCGGCCTCGGCCTCGGACGCATCATTGATCCGCACCTGCCCCTTGCCGTCATAGCCAAAGCGCCGCGTCTTCAGGATCGCGGGCGTGCCCATCTCCTCCAGCGCGGCCTTCAGGCGCGCCAGATCGGTGATGTCGGCATAGGGCGCGGTGCGCAGCCCCAGCCCGGTCAGGAAGTCCTTCTCGGTCAGCCGGTCCTGGCTCACCCGCAGCGCCTCGCGCCCCGGGCGGATCGGGCGAGCCTCCTCCAGCACGTCCAAGGCCGAGGTCGGGATATTCTCGAACTCGTAGGTCACCACGTCCACGGCGCCGGCGAACTGCCGCAGCGCGTCTTCGACCTCATAGGATTTCTGGAAATGGAAATTCGACACATGGCTCGCCGGGCAATCGCCTGCCGGCTCGTAGATACAGGTTTTGAACCCCAGACGGCTGGCCGCGACGGACAGCATCCGGCCCAGTTGACCGCCCCCCAGGATCCCGATCACCGCGCCCTGCGGCAAAGGCTCAGTCATCGCTGGGCTCCTCGGGGATCGAGGCCGACAGCGCCGCGCGCCACTCGTCCAGCCGCGCCGCCAGATCCGCATCGCCATTGGCCAGGATCGCCGCCGCCATCAGGCCAGCATTGGCCGCCCCCGCCGCGCCGATCGCCATGGTCGCCACGGGAAAGCCCTTGGGCATCTGCACGATGGAATAAAGACTGTCGACACCGCTGAGCGCCCTGGTCTGCACCGGCACGCCAATGACCGGCACCCGCGTCTTGCTGGCCATCATCCCTGGCAGATGCGCGGCGCCGCCGGCCCCGGCGATGATCGCCTTCAGTCCACGGTCGACCGCCGCTTTACCATACTCCCACAGCCGGTCCGGCGTGCGGTGCGCCGAGACGATGCGCGTCTCGTACGCCACGCCCAGCTCGTCCAGAATCACCGCGGCCTCCTTCATCGTGGTCCAGTCCGACTGGCTGCCCATGATGATGCCGATCTGCGGATTGCCCATGTCACGCTCCCCTTTACGGAGCGCGCACTATACCTATCGCCGCTGCCTACGCAATGATATCCGGCAAGAGCCGATCCTCGATCCACTGGATCCGGTCCTTCAGCCGCAATTTCTGCTGCTTGAAGCGTTTCACGGTCAGGGGATCACTCGTGCCTTTTTCCTCCAGCGCCCGGATCGCCTCGTCCAGATCGCGGTGCTGGCGGCGGAACTCTTCCAGTTCCACCCGCAGCACCTCGTCGGACTTCATCGACAGCTCGTTGAACTTGTTCATTTGGGCAAGAGTCTCCCGAAACCACCGCGTATCCCGACAATAGCGCCAAACCTCTTGCGGGCATAGCCCTTGCAGGCCCCGCCCCGCGGCCCCATATTCAATCACAAGAGGTCGCCGCGAACGGGGCCTTCACATACGGACTGTCGCTTGACTGGATAAGGACACGCCCATGACAAAGCTATCGATGGGATCGCACCCCTACATGCTCGGCTTCGAGCAACTTGAACGCCTGCTGGAACGCAGCGCCAAGTCGGGGAACGAAGGCTATCCGCCCTTCAACATCGAACAGACCTCGGAGAATTCGTATCGCATCACGCTGGCCGTGGCCGGATTCGCCGAAGGGGACCTTTCGATCACGCTGGAGGACCGGCAACTGGTGATCCGCGGACGCCAGCGCGACGACTCGGATGGCCGGGTATTCCTGCATCGCGGCATCGCCGCCCGCCAATTCCAGCGCAGCTTCGTGCTGGCCGATGGCGTCGAAGTGGGCGAGGCGATCATGGAAAACGGGCTGTTGCACGTGGACCTCACGCGCGCCGCACCAGAAACGGTGGTTCAGACCATCAAGATAAACAAGGGGTAAACAGTATGGACACGCAGTACGAATTCGACCACGAGACCGAGCGTCCCATCGTCTATGTCCGCCAGGTCAACGCCGACGACCTGCCCGACGAGGTGCGCGAGCAGGTGGGCGAGCTTGAAACGCTCTACGCGGTGCACAACGAGGAAGGCGAGCGCCTGGCGCTGGTCGCCGACCGCAAGATGGCCTTCGTCCTGGCCCGCCAGAACGACCTCGACCCTGTCACGGTCCACTAAAACCCCACTTCGGTTTCGGCCCGCATAACCGGGCCGAAACCCCGCTGGTCAAACAGCCCCGCCACTGGCATACCGCTTTCGACGCACCCGACGCGAAAGGCCCGTATCGCAGTGACCCAGATCATCAATTCCCTCTCCGACATTTCCGGCAATTACGACGCGCTCTTCGTCGACCTTTGGGGCTGCGTGCATAACGGCGTCACCGCCTACCCCGAGGCGGTCGAGGCGCTGATGACCTATCGCGCCGATGGCGGGACGGTGGTGCTTGTCACCAACTCTCCCAAGCCCCGCGCCGGCGTCGAATCCCAGCTCGACAGCTTCGGCGTGCCCGCCGCCTGCTACGACGCCATCGCCACCTCCGGCGACAGCGCCCGCGCCGCGATGTATCGCGGCATGGTCGGCCGCAAGGTCTGGTTCATGGGCGAATGGGAGCGTGACGCCGGCTTTTTCGAGCCCTTGGAGGTGATCGACGATCCCGTCGAGATCGAAAGGGTCGACCTCAAGGAGGCCGAGGGCATCGTCTGCTGCGGCCCCAACGACCCGATGGCCGATCCCGACACGAACCGCGCCGATTTCCTCTATGCCAAGCAGAAAGGCCTGAAACTGCTCTGCGCCAACCCCGATATCATTGTCGATCGTGGCGATGTGCGCGAATGGTGCGCGGGCGCGCTCGCCCGGCTGTATACGGACATGGGCGGCGAAAGCCTCTATTTCGGCAAGCCGCACCCGCCGATCTACGACCTCGCCCGCCGCCGCCTGGCGGCCCTGGGCAAGGATATCTCCAGCGACGGCATTCTCGCCATCGGCGACGGAATCGCCACCGACATCCAGGGCGCCACCGGCGAGGACATCGATTCTCTCTTCATCACCGGCGGGCTGGCCGCCGACGAGACCAAAACGTCGCACCAGCCCGACCTGGACGCGCTAACCGCTTACCTGCAAAAGGAAATGTCGTCTCCGACCTATGCCATCGGCAAGTTGCGCTGACAAAATAACCCTTGATTTTCTGCGCCTGCAAAGTAATAAAGTTGCAACCTTACCTATCGTATGGTGTTATTTATTGCGCACCCAATGCGGGCGCAGGTGGAAATGGAGGGTCTGATGTTGGACAACATGCCGCGCGGAACGATCACGATCGAAGAGATCGAAATGGGAATGACCCGGTCGCTGCGCAAGGTGGTGACCGACGAGGATATCCGCATGTTCGCCGAGGTCTCGACCGATCATAACCCGGTGCACATGGACGACGACTACGCCCGCGATACCATCTTCGAGGGCCGCATCGCCCACGGGATGCTCACCGCCGGGCTGATCTCTGCGGTGATCGGCGAACAGCTTCCGGGGCATGGCACCGTCTACATGGGCCAGACCCTGAAATTCCTCGCCCCCGTGCGCCCCGGCGACATGGTCGAGGCCGAGGTCGAGGTGATCGCCATCGACTACGCCAAGCGCCGCGTTACGCTGGAAACCCGCTGTCTCGTCGATGGCAAGAAGGTTCTGGTGGGCGAAGCGACCGTGCTGGCCCCGACCGGCAAGTTCGACTGAGCGACCCGCACCCGCCCTGCACATGCACGGCCGCGTCACACATCCGGAACACGAATCGTGTATGATGCGTTGAGGTACCGCACAACCATAGGGAGGACCCAACCGATGGATGCAATCCAGACAGCCGAATACGCCCGCGCCCTGCTCAGCGCCCACGGCCCCAAGGCCGAGGCCGAAGCCGCCCGCAAGATGCGCGAGTCCCAAGACGCCGGACGCAAGTCCGAGGCCGAGAACTGGGCCGCGATCCGCCAGGCCGTCTCGCAACGGCGCGGCCCCAGCCAGACCTGAGGCACGCGCCTAAGGGCGATCAGCCCATATCAGGCTCGGTCGCCTTGAAGCTTTCGATCTCCTGCACCGCGGCCCACCACCGCGCCAGCTTGCCGGTGATGATGTTGTCGGCCTCCGGCGTGAGAGACACGTAATAGATCATCGGCGCCAGCATGTAGTCCGCCAGCGTCGGCTCCTTGCCGCAGATGAACGGATCGGCCCAGTCCATCAGCAACGCGTTCAGCGTCTGCGAATCCGCAAGGCTTTTCGACAGCGCGTCGTCATTCCTGCCGCCGATCAGCTCGGGAAACAGGTGATAGCCTGCCGCCCCCATCAGCGCGTCATAACCATAGCTGGTGAAAACGCTGATCGCCTCGTTCATCTTCGCCCGCGTCTTGGGATCGTCCGGCTGAAGGCTCGGCCCCTTGCCCGTTTCGTCGATATAGCGGCAGATAGCGTCGCACTCGCGCAGGCGCATATCGTCGATATCCATGACCGGCACCTTGCCGAACGGATGCCGCTTAAGGTGCTCGGGCTGCTTGGGCTCGCCTTCCAGCACGTTCACATGCACCTGGTCGTAATCGACCTCGTTATCCATCAGCACCATGCGCGCCGTCCGCACATAGGTCGATCCGTTGAAACCGTAGAGCACGGGTTTGTCGGCCATTTCTCGTCTCCATTCATTCAGTTGCTGCTGCATCAACGCATCAGGACGCCTTCCGTTGCTTGCCGCGGGCAATCCGCGGCACCGCCTCTTGATCACCCCCCCGCATCCGGCTACCCCTGCGCCATGCGCATCATCCGCGATTACACCTTCATTGATCCTCAGGACCGGGGCGCCTCCGTCGCCATCGGAAACTTCGATGGTGTGCATCTGGGCCACCAATCGGTGATCGACCTTGCCCGCAAGGGCGACGGTCCCCTTGGCGTGCTGACGTTCGAGCCGCACCCACGCGAGTATTTCGCCCCCGACGCGCCCCCCTTTCGCCTGATGGGCCACGAGGCGCGCGCCAACCGTCTCGCCAAGCTCGGCGTCGAACGGCTCTACGAGCTCAACTTCAACGCTGCCCTCGCCAGCCTCACGCCCGAGGAATTTGCCCGCAACGTCATCGCCGACGGTCTGGGCCTGACGCACGTCGTCGTCGGCGCCGATTTCTGCTTCGGCAAGGGCCGTGCCGGCACCGCCGCCCATCTGCGGCGGTTCGGGCAGGACATGGGCTTCGACGTCACCATCGCCACGCTTCTCGAAGGCGATGATGGCCAGGTCTCCTCCACCGCCATCCGCGACGCCCTGACCGAAGGCCGCCCCCGCGACGCCGCCGCCATGCTGGGCCACTGGCACCGCATCGACGGGCCAGTCATCGGCGGCGAACAACGCGGCCGCGACCTGGGCTATCCCACCGCCAACATGTCCATCGAGGGTCTGCACCCGCCCCGCTTCGGCGTCTACGCCGTGCTGGTCGATGTGCTCGACGGCCCTCACCAGGGCCATTACCACGGTGCCGCCTCCCTCGGCGTGCGCCCCATGTTCCAGGGCGAAGTCCCCAATATCGAGACCTTCCTCTTCGATTTCTCCGGCGACCTCTACGGCGCCGATCTGTCCGTGGCCCTCGTCGAATACCTTCGTCCCGAGGAAACCTTCGACAGCCTCGAGGCCTTCATCGCCCAGATGGATGCCGACTGCGACCGCGCCCGCGCGGTGCTGGCCGCCCTATGACCGACCCCATCGAACGCTCCGGCCTGCGCCCGCGCTACTGGGAAACCGTGCCGCTGAACCGCATGACCCAAAAGGAATGGGAGGCGCTCTGCGACGGCTGCGGCAAGTGCTGCCTCAACAAGCTCGAGGACGAGGACACCGGCGAGGTCGCCCTGACCCGCATCGCCTGCCGCCTGTTCGACGACAGCACCTGCCGCTGCGCCAATTACGACATCCGGCACCAGTTCGTGCCCGAATGCATCTCGCTCTCACCCAAGAATATCGAGGGAAGCCTCTACTGGCTGCCCGAAACCTGCGCCTACAAGCTTCTCTGGACCGGCAAGCCGCTTTTCGACTGGCACCCGCTCATCTCCGGCACACCCGACAGCGTGCACGCCGCCGGCGTGTCGGTGCAGAACGCCACCCTGCCCGAATTCGAGATCCCCGAGGACGAGTGGGAAGAGCATCTGATAGAGGAACCACTGGGATGCGACTAGGCTCCGACAACACCGGCCCCGCCCTGCCCGAAGTGATCGAGGCGCTCACCCGCGCCAATGACGGCCACGTGCCCTCCTACGGGGCTGACCCGCTGACCGAGGCGGCGCAGAACGCCGTCCGCGACCTCTTCGAGGCGCCCGGCGCGGCGGTGCATTTCGTCGGTACGGGCACGGCCGCCAACGCCATCGCCCTCGCCAGCTTCGCCCAGCCGTGGCAGACTGCCTTTTGCACGCCACTGGCGCATATCCTCGTCGATGAATGCCACGCCCCCGAGTTCTACACCGGCGGCGCGCGGCTGACTCCGGTCGGCACCGGCGACAAGATGAGCGCCGACGACCTTGCCGCTGCCATCGCCGCCCTGCCCGCCGGCGACGTGCACACATCCCAACCCGGGCCGGTCTCACTGACCCAGGTGACCGAACGCGGCCATCTTTACACGCTGGAGGAACTGCGCGCGATCTGCGACGTGGCGCACGGCCACGACCTGCCCGTACATCTCGACGGCGCCCGCTTCGCCAATGCCTGCGCCGCGCTCGGCTGCTCGCCGGCCCAGATGAGTCACGCCGCGGGGATCGACGCCGTTTCCTTCGGCGCCAGCAAGAACGGCTGCCTCGGAGTGGAGGCGCTGGTCGTCTTCGACCCGGACAAGTCTTGGGAAGTGGAACTGCGCCGCAAGCGCGCCGGACACCTCTTTTCAAAGCACCGCTACCTTGCCGCCCAGATGCTGGGCTATCTGCAGGACGGTGCCTGGCTGCGCGCCGCGCAGGCCGCAAACGCCCGCGCCGCGCGGCTGGCCGAGGGCCTGCGCTACCTGCCCGGTTGCAGCTTCGAGGCCGAACCGCAGGCCAACATGATCTTCGCCACCCTGCCCCGCGCCACGCACCAGCGACTGAAGGCCGGCGGCGCCGTCTATGGCCTCTACGACGGGCCGCTGGAGACCGGTGATCCGCACGAACCGCTGCTGATGCGCCTGGTCTGCGACTGGTCAATCACCGAGCAGGAGATCGACGCGTTCCTGTCCCTCGCTCGCGACTGACGCGACGGGCCCTCCGGCCCGGCGCGCAGATCACGCCGCCCACCGGGCCACTGCGACCCCCACGGTCGCGGCCGCTCCCGTCAGCAATGTGCCCCATGTCAGGTCGGTGGCCACCATCCGCCAGGTCCAGTCCTTCAGCGTGGCGAGGTTCGTGAATTCGTAAGTACCATAGGCCATCGCGCCGATCAGTGCAGCCGATCCGAACACCCACAGCAGGCTGTTTTCCTGTTTCATCGCGGGCCAGCTCACGAACCACAAAAGGCAGACCACGTAGAACGCGTAAAAGGCAACGGCAGGCCCCAGCCGCGGGCTGTCCAGCAGCAAACCCTTGATGTCCCGCTCGAAAGTCGGCTTCACGATATAGCTCAGCCCGATGTAGTCCAACCCGAGGAACACCGCGAAGGTGACGACGTAAAGAATGGCGATGGTCATGCATGTCTCCTGCTCATCAGGCCGCAACGTGGCGCGCCGGTCCTGTCCTGTATGGCAGATAGGGCGATCGGCCGCTCCGGCACGGTCCGTCTCAGATGTTTCCCAGGAACCGCAGGATTTCCGCGCCCACCTGCCGCGCGTGGGTCAGCGGCGCCATGTGGCCCGCCCCCGCGATCACCGCCCGTCTGGCCCGCGGCAGGCGCGAGGCCAGACCGTCGTCGATCACACTGATGATGTCCGGCGAGTCGCTTCCCTCGATCAGCAGCACCGGCTGCGACACATTCTGCAACACTCCCGGCGCCAGCATCGCGCCCGCATCCTCGTATAACGCCGGATGCCCGGCCTCTACCAGGTGCATCTGCCCCGCCAGCCGCTTCCGTTCCGTCGCGCTCAGGCTCTCCCACTCCGTACCGTTGCCCCAGACATGCAGGAACCCGCGCGCCGCCGCCTCCGGGTCTCCCGCCCGCATGCCGTTCGCGAAACCGGCCATCTGTACCTCGAAGCCGTCCCGCATCTCCGGACAATCCGCCAGCGCCACGGCAAAGAACACCGGCTCGATCAGCACCAGCGACCGCACCAGCTCGGGCCGCATCACCGCCAGCCGCAGCGCCACCGTCGCGCCAAAGGAATGTCCGATCACATGCGCCGGGCCGTCCAGCAGATCGGCGGCGATCTCCGCCGTCACCTCCTGGATCTCGCCGCGCCCGTCCCAGGCGCCGCTGCGCCCGTGCCCCGGCATGTCGAACGCGGTCAGCGTCAGCGCCCCCGACAGATGCCGCGCCAACGCCCCCCAACTGCCCGAATGCGCCAGCGAGCAGTGAATGGCCAGTGCCGGCTGCGGCCCTTGCCCGAACGTCGTCCAATACGTCGGAAACCCGGCTTTCAACGCCTCAGGCATCGCGAGTCACGGGGGCATCTGCGGGGAAATGCAGCAGGGTGCGTCTCATTTTCATGGCCTTTCGCGGCATTCGGCACCCTCGCCCAATGCATGTCTTTGCCAGACGTGCCACCCATGCTAATCGGTGTCAACGTCACGAATCTGTCAAGATCGACCACCCGGGGACCCTTTCACATGTCAGTCACTCACGAGCCGAAGCTCATTTCCGGCAACGCCAACATGCCGTTGGCCACAGCCGTCTCGCGCCGCATGTCCATGCATCGCGGCGTCAATGTCGGGCTCGTCGACGCCCGCGTCGAACGCTTCAACGACGGCGAGATCTTCGTCGAGGTGTTCGAGAACGTGCGCGGCGAGGACATGTTCATCATCCAGCCCACCTCGAACCCGGCCAACGACAACCTGATGGAACTGCTGATCATGTCCGACGCGCTGCGCCGCTCCTCGGCCAAGCGCATCACCGCCGTCATCCCTTATTTCGGCTACGCAAGGCAGGACCGCCGCACCAAGGCCCGCACGCCCATCTCGGCCAAGCTGGTGGCCAACATGATCGTCGAGGCCGGCATCGAACGGGTCCTGACCATGGACCTGCACGCCGCCCAGATCCAGGGCTTCTTCGACATCCCCGTCGACAACCTCTATGCTTCGCCGGTCTTCGCGCTGGACGTGATGACCCAGTTCCGCGACCATCTCGACGACGTGATGATCGTCTCGCCCGACGTGGGCGGCGTGGCCCGCGCCCGCGAACTCGCCAAGCGGATCAACGCGCCCCTCAGTATCGTCGACAAGCGCCGCGAGAAAGCCGGCGAAGTGGCCGAGATGACCGTGATTGGCGAGGTCACCGACAAGATCTGCGTGATCGTCGACGACATGTGCGACACCGCCGGCACCATGTGCAAGGCCGCCCAGCACCTGATGGACAACGGCGCGCGCGAGGTGCACGCCTACACCACCCACGGCGTCATGTCCGGCCCGGCGGTCGAGCGGATCACCGGCTCGGTGCTGAAATCCATGGTCATCACCGACACGATCCAGCCCACCGAGGCGGTCAAGAACACCCCCAACATCCGCATCATCCCCACCGCGCCGGTCTTCGCCCAGGCGATCCTGAACATCTGGAACGGCACGTCCGTCTCGTCGCTCTTCGAGACCCCGACGCTGGAGCCCATCTACGAAGGCCAGTTCGGCACCTGACCGCAATCAAATCGAGTGGCTGCGCCACGCTCTATTTTTTTGATTGGGGCCAGCCCGTCGCCATTGTCTCTCGGACCAATGGCGCGACAATGCCGATCAGGGATATTTGGGGCCAGAGGAAAAGGCATGTCCGCGCGTCTTCCTCTGGCGGAAAATATCCCCGCCGGAGGAGTATCCTTGTCGTGTCATGTCTGACGTCCGCGCCAATGGGACAGTTCGGGGCGGTTTGACAAGAGAGGGGGGCCGTCACGGGGGCGTTTGCAACTGACCTTCCGTGTCGGCATCGACACTGCGATCAGGTGTGAATCGAACGCGCCATGGCCGCGCCTTCCACCAATCCCGACAGCTTCGCCCTGGTCAGATCGACCGGAAGGTATTTCATCCCGCAATCGGGTGCCGCCACGATATTGGCGGCCGGGATGCGCTCTGCGGCGGCGATCAGCCTGTCGCGGACCTCTTCAGGGGTTTCCGCTGTCTCGCGTCCAAGGTCCAAAGCGCCGATCAGGAAGCCCTTTTTCATCCCCTCGATCAGCGACAGGTCGAGGCCCGGCTGCGCGACCTCGATCGACAGCTCATCGGCAGAACACTCTTCGAGTTCACGCAGAAACGAATAGCCCTGTGGCTTGGCCTGGTCCATGATGTAGGCATAGCCAAAGCACATGTGGATCACCGTACGTCCGGCCGCGCCCTGGAGCGCACGATTGATGGCCGGGATGGCAAAGGCGCGGGCCGCTTCCGGTTCGGCCTGCATGTAGGGTTCATCCAGCTGCACGATGTCGACGCCGGCGGCAAATATGTCGGCGATCTCCTCGCGCAACATGTCGGCATAGGCCATCGCGAGCGCGGCGTCATCCTCGTAATGCTCATTGAGGGCCTGCATCGTCATGGTGAAAGGACCTGGCAGGGTCATCTTGGTAAGCCGCTTGCTGTGCTTGCGAAGGAAGACGGCTTCGCGGTCCATGACCGGCGCGCGGCGCTGGATGGGTCCGACGACGCGCGGCACCACCATGGGCCGCCCGCTGCGCCCGGTCTTGGTGCCGGGGTTTTCCAGGTCGAGCCCGTCCAGCGACGTGGCGAGATGGTTGGAGTAGCTTTCGCGACGCACCTCGCCGTCGGTGACGATATCGAGCCCGATCTCTTCCTGGTCCAGAATGGCCAGCCGCGTGGCGGCGTCCTGCGCCTCGGTCAAATCGGCCTCGGCCATCTTCCATAGCGACGTGTCGCGGACACGCGGCGGCCCCTTGGAACGGAGTTTCTCGCGGTCGATCAGCCAGTCCGGTTGCGGGTAGCTGCCCACGAGGCTGGTGGGGAATAGGCTGTCATACATGGGATAAATCCTGTGTTTGAGCGGTTGAGGCGTCACGCGATCGCGCTGATTTCCTCGGCGATGTCGTGCGCCTGACCGTTTTCGATGGGCAGGCAGCGAGCGGGAAAATCCTGTACGAACTCGATCCCCAACGCTTCGACCCGGTCGCAGAAACCTGCAAGCACGTCGAGCTGCGGGGCGATAAAGCGGTCGTGCAGCACGAGCACGGTCCAGTCGTTTCGTTCGAGCGCCTCGAACGCGCCTTCGGTCCAGTGGGTATGTGGCGGCTTCCAGTCGCCGGGGGCAGAGGTCCAGGTGACGACGGTAAAGTCGTTGCGTTTCAGGTAATCCACCGCTTCGGGGCACAGCAGGTGCCGGCCCATGGCGCCGCCGGGTTCCAGGTCGAGACGGGCGCCACCCGCCGCGCCGACCCGCCGGCGCCCGACATGACCCTGGCCCGCGCCGGCGAATTCGCCCGTCAATTCGATGTCCAGACCCTCGACCCCGAGCGGCTGACGCAGATGCGCGAGGCTCGGGATCGCAACATCTACCTGTTCGACGTCCGCACCCCCGAGGATTACGCCGCCGGTCACGTCCCGGGCGCGCTCAACGCCCCCGGGGGACAGCTCGTGCAGGCGATGGACGAATATGTGGGCGCCCGCAATGCCGTGGTGGTTCTCACCGACCCGCTGATGCTGCGCGTGGTGATGACGGCCTCATGGCTGGCGCAGATCGCCCAGTGCGAGGTCTACGTGCTCGATCCCGCGCCGGATGCGACCGAAACGGCGGCCCCCGACATCGCCGGGCTCGACCTGCCCGATGTCCAGACACTCTCCGCCCGGGACCTGGCGGCGGAACTGGCCGGGCCCGGGGCGCCGCATGTCCTCGACCTCTCCACCTCGGTGCAGTATCGCCCCGGCCACATACCGGGCGCGCTGTGGATGGTGCGCGGCCGCGAGGCCGCATTGCGCGCCGAACTGAGCGACGCCGCCGGCACCGCGCCGGTGGTGCTCTACGGACCGGACAAGGCTATTCTGCGGCTCGCCGCGCCAGAGATCGCCGCATCCCTTGGCGCCGAGGTCCGGCTGCTCGACGGCAGCGTCGACGCTTGGCAGGCCGAGGGCCAGCCGCTGGAAACCGGAATGCAGCGCCCGGTCGGGCCGATCGACGATGTCTGGTACAAACCCTACGAGCTGGCCGATGCCGGGGCCGAGAAACAGGCCGCCCTCGACTACCTTGACTGGGAAATCGACCTGACCGAGAAAGTGGCCCGGGACACTGTCGCGTTCCGCCCCTTGCACCCGGCAGGCTGACGGTCTCCGAAGGCGCGGCGCGCAGGTTCGTGCGCGCGCCTCCCCCGGCACGTGTCCCAAGGGGCAGCCACCGCGTGGCGCTGCCCGCCCCAGATTTCAAAGTTGACTGACCATGACCCCATTTGCCTACAACACCACGACCAATATCACCTTCGGGTCCGGCAGCGCGTCCCGGATCGCGGAACTCGCGCCCGTCCGCGGCGCCGGCGCCTGCCTTTTCGTCACCGATCCGGGGCTGATCCGGCACGGGCTTTGCGACGCGACGCTGTCCGCGCTGCGGGACGCCGGCCTGCACGTCACGGTGTTCAGCGAGGTCGAAGCTGACCCCTCGCTCGCCACCCTGATGGCCGCCCGGGATGCCGGCCGCGCTGCCGAGGTGGACCTGGTGATCGGCTTCGGCGGCGGCTCGTCGCTGGATGTCGCCAAGCTTGCGGCGCTGCTCCTGGGCTCCGACGAGGATATCGACGCCGCCTGGGGCGTGGGTCAGGCCAAGGGACCGCGGCTGCCGCTGGTCCTGGTGCCGACGACCGCCGGCACCGGCTCCGAGGTGACCCCGGTCTCGATCATCACCGTCGGCGAGGGCGAGAAACGCGGCGTGTCGTCTCCGGTGATCCTTCCCGACGCCGCCGTGCTCGATCCGGACCTGACCCTCAGCCTGCCGGCACCGATCACCGCGGCCACCGGCGTCGACGCCATGGTCCATGCGATCGAAGCCTATGCCTCCACCTCCGCGAACAACAATCCCATATCAAGGATGCAGGCCCGCCAGGCACTGCAACTTCTGGGCGCCAATATCGAAACCGCCGTGTTCGACGGCCAGGATATCGAGGCCCGCGGCGCCATGATGCTGGGCTCGATGCTTGCCGGGCAGGCATTCGCCAATTCCCCGGTCGCCGCCGTCCATGCGCTGGCCTATCCGATCGGCGGCACCTTCCATGTTCCGCACGGACTCTCGAACGCGCTGGTGCTGCCGCATGTCCTGCGCTTCAACGCCCCGGCGGCCCATGACATCTACGCCGAAATCGCGGCAGACGCCTTTCCGGACCTTGCCGGGATCGCGGACCCCGAGGCCAGCTGCGCCGCCCTGATCGAGGCTCTGGCCAACCTGTCGCGGCGCCTGCAGATGCCCACCCGTCTGCGCGATGTGGACATCCCCGAATCCGCCCTGGCCAAGATGGCCTCGGACGCGATGATACAGACCCGCCTGCTGATGAACAATCCGCGCGAGGTCACCGAGCAGGACGCGCTCGACATTTACACGGCGGCCTGGTGATGGCGGACAGGACGCCGCCTGCACAGCGAAGCGATTACGTCGACTTCTATCCGATTCAGACCCGATGGATGGACAATGACGCCTACGGGCACGTGAACAACGCCGTCCATTATTCGCTGTTCGATACCGCCGTAAACGGGTGGCTGATCGACCGGGGCCTGCTGGATCCGCGATACAGCGAGACGTTCGGCCTGGTCGTCGAAACCGGGTGCCGGTACCACAGCGAGTTCAGTTTCCCCGACAGGGTGACGGCCGGGCTGCGGGTGGCGCGACTGGGAACCAGTTCGATCCGCTACGAGGTTGCCCTGTTCCGCAACGAAGAGCCGCAGGCCGCAGCCGAAGGGTTCTTCGTACATGTCTATGTCAACCGCGCGACCCGCCGCCCCGTTCCTATCGAAGCGGACCGGCGCGCCGCCTTCGAAAGCTTGATGATAGACGTCGCATGGCGTGACCTTGCGGCGCTCTGACCAAGACGACCGCGAGACCAACCCTACGTCGCCTGTCGGTGGTGGTGCTCGGACGGCAATCCTCCGCCGGAGGCACGAAACGCTTCAGTAGAGCTGCCAGTCGTCCTCGTGCGGGACGGCGCCGATTGCCATCCAGCGGATCCGGGCGCGGGCCAC
The DNA here is from genome assembly GCF_009363655.1 of Roseovarius sp. THAF27. Lineage (NCBI taxonomy): Bacteria > Pseudomonadati > Pseudomonadota > Alphaproteobacteria > Rhodobacterales > Roseobacteraceae > Roseovarius > Roseovarius sp. THAF27. The sequence goes on along the minus strand of NZ_CP045393.1, from coordinate 572,862 downwards.
GCGGGTGTCGCCCCACGTGCGGAAAACCACGTCGAACCCCGTCGCCGCCACGTTCTCGGCGGTGACATCGGCGCGGGCGTTGCGTGCGCTGTCCATGTCCCACATCGACAGGCTGACATGCACCGAGGGCGGCTCCTTGAAAGCGGTCCCGAATGTCACCTTGCGGCGACGTTCGCGGGCGCCGGTGCCGGTCCACATCTCGCCGCCATCCTCGTAATCCGAGAACAGGACATCATCGCCCTGCTCGATTCCGATGGTCTGATTGACAAGATACTTCATTTACCGCCACGCGCCCTCACGCCATTGGTTCTACTATCGCTTTTCGGCGAAAATGCGAAACAAAAAGGAAAAGGGCCCGACATTCGTGGGCCCTTTCCGGAAATTCGCCAGCAGCCGCCGCACCGTCAGGGGGCAGGCACTTTCGAGGGGGTCGACAGGCCGATCTGGTCGCCCATCGCCACCATGTCGGACAGCAGCTTCGCCGCGTCGTCCACCGGGCCGGGCTCGTTGACGAACGTCTCCTGCGCCTTGGCCAGCCGGTCGGTGGCCTCGTCGACCATCTTCTGGAACTCGTCCTGCGTCATGTCCTCGCGCGGCAGCGCGCGTTCGGCCAGCACCGAGATGGAATCGGCATTGATCTCGGCAAAGCCGCCGGTGACGACGTATTCCTTGTCGCCCTCCGGGCCGGACACGCGCACCACGCCGGGGCGCAAAGTCGTGATCAGCGGCGCATGGTTGGCCATGGCCGTCATGTCGCCGTCGGTGCCCGGAATCTGCACCTCGGTCGCCTCGACCGACGCCAGCAGGCGCTCGGGGCTCACCAGGTCGAATTGCACTGTATCAGCCATATTGGCCTCCGTTTCTGTCGCGAGCAGCCTCGCCCACCCCGCGGGTCACCCCGTAGGGTGGGTGAAAACCCACGCTTATGCGGCGTCCGCGGCCATCTTCTCGGCCTTGGCCTTCACGTCGTCGATGCCGCCCACCATGTAGAACGCACCTTCCGGCAGGTGGTCGTACTCGCCGGCCACAACCGCCTTGAAGGACGCGATCGTGTCTTCCAGCGGCACCTGGATGCCGTCCGAGCCGGTGAACACCTTGGCCACGTCGAAGGGCTGGCTGAGGAACCGCTGGATCTTCCGGGCGCGGGCCACGGTCAGCTTGTCCTCTTCGCTCAGTTCGTCCATCCCGAGGATCGCGATGATGTCCTGCAGCGACTTGTAGCGTTGCAGGATCCCCTGCACGTCACGCGCCACCTTGTAGTGCTCCTCGCCCACGATCTGCGGGTCCATCAGGCGCGAGTTCGAGTCGAGCGGGTCCACCGCCGGGTAGATGCCCAGCTCCGAAATCGCACGGCTCAGAACGGTCGTGGCGTCGAGGTGGGCGAAGGTCGTGGCCGGTGCGGGGTCGGTCAGGTCGTCCGCGGGCACGTACACGGCCTGGATCGAGGTGATCGAGCCGGCCTTGGTCGAGGTGATGCGCTCCTGCATCGCGCCCATGTCGGTGGCCAGCGTCGGCTGATAACCCACGGCCGAGGGGATACGGCCCAACAGAGCCGACACCTCGGAGCCCGCCTGCGTAAAGCGGAAGATGTTGTCCACGAAGAACAGAACGTCCGTGCCCGACTGGTCGCGGAACTGTTCGGCCAGCGTCAGACCGGTCAGCGCAACACGCGCACGCGCACCCGGCGGTTCGTTCATCTGGCCGTAGACCAGTGCCACCTGGCTGTTTTCCAGGTTCTCGGGGTCGATCACGTTCGACTCGATCATCTCGTGATACAGGTCGTTGCCTTCACGGGTCCGTTCGCCCACACCGGCGAAAACCGAGTATCCCGAGTGCACCTTGGCGATGTTGTTGATCAGTTCCATGATCAGAACCGTCTTGCCCACGCCGGCGCCGCCAAACAGACCGATCTTGCCGCCCTTGGCGTAAGGCGCCAGCAGGTCGACGACCTTGATGCCGGTCACCAGGATTTCCGACTCGGTCGACTGCGCCTCGAACTCGGGCGCGGGCTGGTGGATCGAGCGGGTTTCCTTGGCCTCGATCGGCTTGCCCTCGTCCACCGGCTCGCCGATGACGTTCAGGATACGGCCCAGGGTGGCGTCGCCCACCGGCACGCTGATCGGGCCGTCGGTGTCGGTCACGTCCTGGCCGCGCACCAGACCTTCGGTCGAGTCCATGGCGATGGTCCGCACGGTGCTTTCGCCCAGGTGCTGGGCCACTTCCAGAACCAGGCGCTTGCCGTTGTTGTCGGTTTCCAGGGCGTTCAGGATTTCCGGCAGGTGGTCGGTGAACTGCACGTCCACCACGGCGCCGATCACCTGCGTGATTTTGCCTTTTGCTTTGGCCATTGTCGTCTCTCCGGTTGTTCTTAAAGCGCCTCGGCGCCCGAAATAATTTCAATCAGCTCGTTGGTGATCACGGCCTGACGCGAGCGGTTGTACTCGATGGTCAGGTCCTCGATCATCTCACCCGCATTGCGGGTGGCGTTGTCCATGGCCGACATCCGTGCGCCCTGTTCGCTGGCGCCGTTCTCCAACAGGCCGCTGAAGATCGCCGTCGCCACGCCACGGGGCAGAAGATCGCGCAGAATCGCGTCCTCGTCGGGCTCGTAGTCATAGATAGTGCCGGCCTCGTCACTGTCCGCGGCGGCCTCTTCGTCGATCTCGAACGGGATCACCTGCTTCATCGTCGGCTTCTGGCTGACCACGTTCTCGAATTCCGAGAAGAAGATCTTGGCGACGTCGAACTCGCCCGCATCAAAACGATCCAGCACGTTCTGCGCCACGTTCTGCGCGTCGGCATAGCCCACGTTCTTGACCTCGGACAGATCGACATGGTCGATGAACAGGTCCGAGAAATCGCGCTTCAGCGCGTCGCGGCCCTTCTTGCCCACGGTGATGACCTTCACGGTCTTGCCGTTGGATTGCAGCTTGTTGATCTCGCTCCGCGCCAGCTTGGCGATGTTGGCGTTGAAGCCACCGCAGAGGCCCCGCTCGGCGGTCATCACCACCAGCAGATGCACATCGTCCTTGCCGGTTCCGCGCAACAAAGGCGGCGCGTTCTCGGCGTCGCCCGCGGCGGCGGCCAGCTTGGACATCACCGCGTTGAACCGCTCGGCATAGGGGCGGGCCATTTCGGCCGCATCCTGGGCCCGCCGCAGTTTCGCGGCGGCCACCATCTGCATGGCCTTGGTGATCTTGCGGGTCGATTTGACCGACTCGATCCTGTTTTTTAGGTCCTTCAGACTCGGCATTGCCTCGTCACCCCCTTATCCGAAGTCGGCTGCGAACTCTTCGATGGCCGACTTGAGCTTGTCTTCGGCGTCGCCCTTGATCTTGGGATCCTCGTTGGTGATCCAGTCCAGGACGTCCTTGCGCTTGGTGCGCATGTGGTTCAGCAGACCATCTTCGAAGCGGCCCACCTGATCGACCTTGATCTTGTCGAGGTATCCATTGGTGCCCGCATAGATGATGCAGACGATCTCGGCGTTGGTCAGCGGCGAATACTGCGGCTGCTTCATCAGCTCGGTCAGACGCTCACCCCGGTTCAGCAACTGCTGGGTCGACGCGTCGAGGTCCGAGCCGAACTGCGCGAAGGCCGCCATTTCACGGTACTGCGCAAGGCTCAGCTTCACCGGGCCGGCAACGGATTTCATCGCGTTGGTCTGGGCCGAAGAGCCCACGCGGCTGACCGACAGGCCGGTGTTCACCGCCGGACGGATGCCCTGATAGAACAGCTCGGTTTCCAGGAAGATCTGGCCGTCGGTGATCGAGATCACGTTGGTCGGAATAAACGCCGACACGTCGCCGCCTTGGGTTTCGATGATCGGCAGCGCAGTCAGCGAGCCCGAACCGTTGTCCTCGTTCAGCTTGGCCGACCGCTCCAGCAGGCGGGAGTGCAGGTAGAAAACGTCACCCGGATACGCTTCGCGGCCCGGCGGACGGCGCAGCAGCAGCGACATCTGGCGATAGGCCACGGCCTGTTTCGACAGGTCATCATAGACGATCAGCGCGTGACGCCCATTGTCGCGGAAATGCTCGGCCATGGCGGTCGCCGAATAGGGCGCCAGGAACTGCATCGGCGCGGGGTCCGACGCCGTGGCGGCCACGACGATGGAATAGTCCATCGCGCCCGACTCTTCCAGCTTCTTCACCAGCTGCGCCACGGTCGACCGCTTCTGACCCACGGCGACATAGACACAGTAAAGCTTCTTGCCCTCGTCGTCGCCGGCGGCGTCGTTGTAGGACTTCTGGTTCAGCATCGTGTCCAGCGCGACGGCGGTCTTGCCGGTCTGACGGTCACCGATGATCAGCTCGCGCTGGCCGCGGCCGATCGGGATCATGGCGTCGACCGACTTCAGGCCGGTGGCCATCGGCTCGTGCACCGACTTACGCGGGATGATGCCCGGCGCCTTGACGTCCGCGACACCGCGCTTTTCCGTCTTGATCGGGCCCTTGCCGTCCAGCGGGTTGCCCAGACCGTCCACGACCCGGCCCAACAGCTCGTCCCCGATCGGCACGTCCACGATCGACTTGGTGCGCTTGACGGTGTCGCCTTCCTTGATGTCCCGGTCCGAGCCGAAGATCACCACACCGACGTTGTCGGTCTCAAGGTTCAGCGCCATGCCCATGATGTTGCCGGGGAACTCCACCAGCTCACCGGCCTGAACGTTGTCGAGGCCGTGCACACGGGCAATCCCGTCACCGACTGACAGCACGCGACCCACCTCGGCAACTTCGGCCTCCTGGCCGAAATTCTTGATCTGGTCCTTAAGGATCGCAGAAATCTCTGCAGCTTGGATACCCATTTATCCGACCTCTTTCATTGCATTCTGTAGGGAGTTGAGGCGCGAACGGATCGACGTGTCGATCATCTTCGAGCCCACCTTTACGACAAGACCGCCAATGAGGCTTTCATCGACGGTCGCATTGATCTTGATGTCTTTTCCGACGGTGCTCTTCAGCGTCTCTGCCAGCTTCTTCGACTGCGCATCGGTCAGCTTGACGGCACTGGTCACCTCGGCGGTCACTTCGCCCTTGTGATCGGCAATGCGCTCGTTCAGCAGGCGCACCATCTGCGGCAGCACGAACAGGCGGCGTTTCTGCGCCATCAGCGCAAGACCGTTCTTCAGTTCCGGCACGAGGCCCATCTTGTCCGCGACCGCCGTGATGGCGCGCTCCTGCTCGTCACGGCTGACGACCGGGCTGCTGATCAGATCGCGCAGATCGGCACTGTCATCGAGCGCGGCGGAAAGATCGGCGAGGTTCGATTCAAGCTTGTCCAGCGAATTTGCGTCTTTGGAAAGCTCGAAAATGGCAGTGGCATAGCGCTCGGCAATGCCGGAGGAGATCGAAGCTGGTTCGGACACGTCCACCCTTCCGATAGTTTGACCCCGGCTCGACAAAAGACGGCGCAAAGGCCGTCTTCCCGGGGTGGTTAGAGACGATGAAACTTGCGAGACACCGATTTTCGTGGGCGGTTTAGCAGACCGATCCGAACCTCGCAAGCTAGCAGGACGGACTAAGCCCCCTATGGATGCCTATACTTTTCAATAGCTTACGGGGTCTGCGACCGATTGCGCAATTTTATTGCGACAAAAATCGTAACTTTTCGTCGCTTTTTTGCGATTCCTTCGTGAACGGCCTGCACGAAACCACGGCACAAAGGGTTTTCACGCACCGCCGGACCGTTACCGCTATCACTCCGGCGGCGGCTTTCCCCGGTTCTTCAGAATGTCGATTGAACCCGCCATTTTCCCACCCTAGGAGGTTGCAGATGGCCCACTCCGATCATCCCGTCAAATCCCTGCCCCGTGCCCGGGCGCTGACCTGTCTCATCGCCCTCGGCATTCTCGTCGGCACGCTCTGGCCGTCCGACGCGCCCGCCGTTCCCTTCATGCTCCGCGACAAGGTCCTGCACCTGCTGGCCTTCGCCGTCCTCGTTCTGCCCATGGCTGTCGCCGCACCGCGCCAGGCCCTCCGGCTCGCACCCGTCTGCATTGCCTTCGGCGCGGCCATCGAGGTGATCCAGCCCATGTTCGGCCGCGGCGCCGAGTGGCTGGACCTGCTGGCCGATGCGCTCGGCGTCGGGCTGGGCCTCGCCCTGGGGCTTCTGCTGCACCGCGCCCTGCGAAACCGATAACCCGCCAATCGTCACGGCGTCGTTTCTTCTGCTTGCGCTGATCGGCGGCGCCGCTGCGTCGTTTCTGATCTACGACGAGTTCATCGACGACGATGACGACAATCCGCGCGATCAGGATGTCGGCACCCCCGGCGACGGCCCCCTGCCCGGAAATCCCGACGACGCGGACGATCCCGACACCCCGGACCTGTCAGGCGACGACACGCTTTCGGCGTCGGGCAACGAAAGGGTCTACGGCGGCGAGGGTCGCGACCTTCTCGATCTTTCCGACAACGCGGTGGGCTTTGGACAGATCGGCGTCGACCGGCTGGACATCAACGAGACCGCCACCGGCTACGGCGGCGAGGGACAGGACCGGCTGAATATCTTCGACGATGCCACCGGCTTTGGCGTTGAAGCCGACGACAATCTCGAAGCGGTCCAGCGCGGCGACGCCTCTGCCTTCGGCGAAGGTGGCGACGGCGACGACACTATCGACGGCCGGGTCCAGTCCACCATCCACGGCAATGCCGGCAACGATAACCTGCGCGTCCAGGGCAATGCCTCCATCTCGGACGTCGAAGCGGGCGACCGGCTCACCCTGGTCCTTTCAGACGACGTGACGAATATCGACATAACCGTCAATAACGATGGATGCGCCCCGATTGACCCCATCACCATCGAGTTGACGGACGATTGGATCTCCGGCGATGACGTGGCTCTGCGCGTCGTCGAACTGACCGAGACCCGGAACTGGGTCTATGTCTCCATCGGGGGCGAGCAGGTGATCCGCCTCGATTTCGTGGATGGCCCGGACGCGCCGCAATTCAACGTCGTGCGTGTCTAGGTCTCACACCGGCTTGGCCTGCGCGCTCGGCTTGGGCTTCAGGACACCCAGCGGGCTGCGCACCGTGTCGCGGATGGCCGACCCCCGGTCGGTCGGCGCATGTACCCGCTTGGTGGCCTGCACGATCAGCACGCCGCCTTTCAGCACCACCGACAGCTTGCCGCCCATATTCTCCCACATGCCCGCCGTCTTGCGCCAGAATTTGCGGTGCGACGGCGGCTGGTAAAGCGCGGTCACATGCCGCTCGGGCAGAAAGTTGCGGGTCTTCAGCTGCGACTCGAGCTGGCTCTGGCTATAGGGCCGCCCGTACCCGAACGGCGTCCGGTCGCTGCGCGACCACAGCCCGGCGCGGTTCGGCACCACGAACAGCGCCGATCCCCCCGGCCCCAGCACCCGCCAGCATTCCTCCAGCAATTCGCCGGGCCGCTCGCAGGTCTCCAGCCCGTGCACCAGCATCAGCTTGTCGACCCGGCCCGTCTCCAGCGGCCACAGGGTTTCCTCGCACAGGACACTGATGTTGGGCTTGTCCGCGGGCCAGTGGATCACGCCCTGCGGCGCGGGCATCAGCGCGATCACCCGCCGGCTGTCCTTCAGGTAGGGCCGCAGGAACGGCACGGCAAAGCCGTAACCGGCCACCGTCTGCCCCTTCGCCTCGGGCCACAGCGTCCGGATCTCGGCGCCCACGGCATTCTGCACCGCACGCCCCAGCGGGTTGCGGTAATAGAAATTCCTCAGGTCCTGCACGTCCAGATGCATTGCAGCCCGCGCCCCGATCCGTCACTCTCGGGGCAAACATAACCACGAATTCAAGGATGGACCAATGACATTGCAGATCGAAACCGTCCCGTGCCTTTCGGACAACTACGCCTTCCTCGCGCACGATCCCGAGACCGGCGAAACCGCCGTGGTCGACGTCCCCGAGGCCGCGCCGATCCTCAAGGCCCTCGACGACAAGGGCTGGAAAGCCACGCATGTCCTGATCACCCACCACCACGCCGACCACGTGCAGGGCCTGGACGAGCTTCTGGCCCGACACGACGCATCGGTCGTCGGCCACGCCGCCGACGCCGACCGCCTGCCAAAGCTCGATATCGCCCTCGGCGACGGCAACACCGTCACCATCGGCTCCGACACCGGCACCGTGATGGATGTCTCCGGCCACACCGTCGGCCACATCGCCTTTCATTTCCCCGACAGCAAGGTCGCCTTCACCGCCGACAGCCTCATGGCCCTGGGCTGCGGCCGCGTCTTCGAGGGCACCATGCCCCAGATGTGGAACAGCCTGTCGAAACTCGCCGCCCTGCCGCCCGAGACGACCATCTGTTCCGGCCATGAATACACCGCCGCCAACGGCCGCTTCGCGCTGACCATTGATCCCGACAATTCCGCGCTTATATCAAGGGTCAAGGCGGTCGAAGCCGCCCGCGATCAAGGGAAACCGACCGTTCCCTCCACCCTGTCCGAAGAATTGGCCACCAACCCCTTCCTGCGTGCCACCGATCCCGCCGTTCAGGCGCATCTGGGCATGACGGGCGCAGACGCCGCCGACGTGTTCGCCGAGATCCGCACCCGAAAGGATAACTTTTAGGCACGCCCGCGCGGGCTGGCCAAATTGTCACGGCGTGGCCTGCAAAAGCAGCTTTTGTAAGATCGGAAAGGGAAAAGTGAACGGGTTTGGAAAAAAAGTCCTTGAAGGCTGGCCTGTATCGACCAAACTTTAATCATATAAGGCGAAGGTCGCGGGACCGGCCCAAGCCCAAGCAGAGGGAGCACACCGTGCCGTCATTCTCGAACACCCTTGAACAGGCAATCCATGCTGCACTGGCCCTGGCCAATGCGCGGCAACATGAATTCGCGACGCTGGAACATCTCCTGCTCGCCCTGATCGACGAGCCCGACGCGGCCCGCGTGATGAAGGCGTGCAGCGTCGAAACCGAGGATCTGCGCACCACGCTGGTGGAATTCATCGACGATGACCTGTCCAACCTCGTCACCGACATCGAAGGCTCCGAGGCGGTTCCGACCGCCGCCTTCCAGCGCGTGATCCAGCGCGCCGCCATCCACGTGCAGTCATCCGGCCGCACCGAGGTGACGGGCGCCAACGTCCTCGTCGCCATCTTTGCCGAGCGCGAGTCGAACGCCGCCTATTTCCTGCAGGAACAGGACATGACCCGTTACGACGCGGTCAACTTCATTGCCCACGGCGTCGCCAAGGATCCCGCCTACGGCGAATCCCGCCCGGTTCAGGGCGTCGGCGAAGAAGAGTCCGAACAGACCAAGTCCTCCTCCGAAGGCGATCAGGTCGAGAATGGCGAATCCGCCCTTGCGAAATACTGCGTCGATCTCAACGAGAAATCCCGCCAGGGCGATGTCGACCCCCTGATCGGCCGCGACAGCGAGGTCGAGCGCTGCATCCAGGTGCTCTGCCGCCGCCGCAAGAACAACCCGCTCCTGGTGGGCGATCCCGGCGTGGGCAAGACGGCCATCGCCGAAGGCCTCGCGCACAAGATCGTGGGGGGCCAGACGCCCAAGGTCCTGTCGAAAACCACCATCTTCTCGCTCGACATGGGCGCGCTTCTGGCCGGCACCCGCTATCGCGGCGATTTCGAGGAACGGCTCAAGGCCGTCGTGACCGAGCTTGAAGAGCATCCCGACGCGGTGCTCTTCATCGACGAGATTCACACCGTCATCGGCGCCGGCGCCACCTCGGGCGGCGCGATGGATGCCTCCAACCTGCTGAAGCCCGCGCTTCAGGGCGGCAAGCTGCGCTGCATGGGCTCCACCACCTTCAAGGAGTTCCGCCAGCATTTCGAAAAGGACCGCGCCCTGTCGCGCCGGTTCCAGAAAATCGACGTGGCCGAACCCACCGTCGATGACGCGATCAAGATCCTAAAGGGCCTCAAGCCCTATTTCGAGGAGCACCACAGCGTGAAATACACCGCCGAGGCCATCAAATCGGCGGTGGACCTGTCGGCGCGCTACATCAACGACCGCAAGCTGCCCGACAAGGCAATCGACGTGATCGACGAGGCCGGCGCGGCGCAGCATCTCGTGGCCGCCTCCAAGCGGCGCAAGTCCATCGGTCCGAAAGAGATCGAGAATGTCGTGGCCAAGATCGCCCGCATTCCTCCGAAAAACGTCTCCAAGGACGATGCCGAGGTGCTCAAGGATCTCGAAGGCTCGCTCAAGCGCGTCGTCTTCGGCCAGGACACCGCGATCGAGGCGCTGTCGGCGGCGATCAAGCTGGCGCGCGCCGGCCTGCGCGAACCCGAAAAGCCCATCGGCAACTACCTCTTCGCCGGTCCCACCGGCGTGGGCAAGACCGAGGTCGCCAAGCAACTGGCCGATACGCTGGGCGTGGAACTGCTGCGGTTTGATATGTCCGAGTACATGGAGAAGCACGCCGTCTCTCGCCTGATCGGCGCACCTCCGGGCTATGTCGGCTTCGACCAGGGCGGCCTTCTGACCGACGGCGTCGACCAGCACCCGCATTGCGTCCTGCTGCTCGACGAGATCGAAAAGGCGCACCCGGACGTGTTCAACATCCTCCTGCAGGTGATGGACCACGGCAACCTGACCGACCATAACGGCCGCACGGTGAACTTCCGCAACGTCGTCCTGATCATGACCTCGAACGCCGGCGCCACCGAGCTTGCCAAGGCCGCCATCGGCTTTGGCCGCGACCGCCGCGAGGGCGAGGATACCGCCGCGATCGAACGCACGTTCACGCCGGAATTCCGCAACCGTCTGGACGCGGTCATCTCCTTCGGCCCGCTGCCGAAAGAGGTCATCCTGCAAGTGGTCGAAAAGTTCGTGCTGCAGCTCGAGGCCCAGCTGATGGACCGCAACGTGACCATCGAATTGACCAAGCCAGCCGCCGAATGGCTGGCCGACAAGGGCTACGACGACAAGATGGGCGCGCGCCCCCTGGGCCGCGTGATCCAGGAACACATCAAGAAGCCGCTGGCCGAGGAACTGCTCTTCGGCAAGCTCGCCAAGGGCGGCGTGGTCAAGGTGGGCGTCAAGGACGGCCAGATCGACCTGCGCATCGAGGGGCCGGACCATCCGCGCCTCTCGGGAAAAAAGCCGCCGCTGCTCACGGCAGAGTGACAAGGGCTCAGGCTTTGCGATAGGCTATGAAACGGGCGGCATCCCTTGCCGCCCGTTTTCGCGACCGCCCCCAGCTTTCGAGGTTCCCCGTTGCCGACCGCGCCCAGATCCGCCCTCACCGCCGCCCTGCTCATGCTGGCCACCCCGGCGCTGTCAGAGCCGCCGACCCTCGCGCTGCCCATCGACTGCGCCCTGGGCCAGACCTGCTATATCGAGGACTACGTCGATCTCGATCCCGGCCCGGGACAGTTCGATTTCATGTGCGGCCTCAAGAGCCGCGATGACCACCGCGGCACCGACATTCACCTTCTGTCCTTCGAGGCGATGGACCAGGGCGTCAACGTGCTCGCCGCCGCCCCGGGCCGTGTCGCCGCCCTGCGCGACGGGATGCCCGACACCCCCGTCACCGAAGACACCCGCGACGCCATCGCGGGCCGCGAATGCGGCAACGCCGTGCGTATCGACCACGGCAGCGGCTGGCAGACCCTCTATTGCCACATGAAAAACGGCTCTATCTCCGTCACCGAAGGACAGCAGGTCGACACCGGCACGCCCCTGGGCCAGGTCGGCCTCAGCGGCCTGACCAACGCGCCGCACGTCCACCTCACGGTCCTCAAGGACGGCCAAACAGTCGACCCGTTCCTGCCCGAGGCCGAACCCGGCACCTGCGGCTCGATCAGCGGCCCCGGCCTGTGGGAAACCGCCCTGCCCTATCACCGCGCGGGCCTCTTCACCGCCGCCTTTTCCACCGCCGTGCCCGCGTTCGACGCCGTGAAATCCGGCGCCGCCCGCGTGACCGAAACCGCCCGCGACACGCCGCTGGTGCTTTACGGCTACGTCTTCTATGCCCAGCCCGGCGACACCATGCGCCTCACCGCCTCCGGCCCCGAGGGCGAGATCTTCTCCCAGTCCGAAACGCTCGAGGCTCCGCAGGCCCAGCTGTTCCGCGCCTATGGCCGCCGCGCGCCCGAGGGCGGCTGGCCTCCCGGCGCCTATCGCGGCTACGTGACGCTGGAACGCGCGGGCCAGGTGCTGGCCAACCGCCACGCCGACATCATCGTTCTGGCCGAGTAAGACGGGTCGCCCACGGCATCCCGACCAGCAGCAGCGCCATCACCGCCAGGAATGCCCCGCGGGCCGTCCACATGGCGGCCGCGCCCTGCATCGCGCCTGCCATGCCCAGCATCACGACGCAGACCGCCACCGCCGGCACCAGCCAGCGCATCCCGGACCGTTGCCAACACGCCCGCGGTGTCCCGCGATCCAGCCAGGGCACGAACAGCCACACCGTGCAAAAGGCAAACATCGCCACCAGGCCCATCAGCTTGCCGGGCATCGCCACCAGCACTGCGTAGAACGGCAACAGGTACCACTCGGGCAATATATGCGCCGGAACGACCAGCGGGTTGGCAGCCACCGCACCACCCGCCCGTGTGCCAACCCGCGCTGCGCCACTTGCGGCCTCCGCCGGCACCAGCTCCCGGATCGGCGCATAACTCGCCCACATCGCCCAGATCAGCACCGCGGCCAGCACCAGGGCCGCGCCCAGCCCGACCCACGAATACCGCCCCCGGTATGGCATCGGCGGGGCGCCACGCGCCATCTGCCACAGGGACCCGCCCAAAATCGCCATGACCGCCACCGGCATCACCAGCGCGATGTGGTTCAGCGTCACCGGCACCCCCTGCGCCGCCATGAGGTAGGACACCTGCCCCCAGGGCAGCATGTAGCCCATGAAACCGAACAACGCGCTCAGCACCGCCAAGGCCGTCAGCGCGACCCAGACCCACCGGAACGACCTGCCATAGACCCCGAACACGAAACCCACGCCGATCATGATCCACGGTATCGCCTGCGCCGCGCCGATCACCCGCTGCCGATGCGCGCTCACGATTTCCGCCGGGGCACCTGCCAAGATCAGGGCCACACCCGCCGCGATCTGCACCGCAAGGATCACGGCCAGCAGGTTCACCCACAGCCACCATGCCCGCCGGGCATCCAGTACCGTCACGCTTATTTCTCCGTCAGCTTCAGCTCGATCCGCCGGTTCTGCGCCCGCGCTTCGGGCGTGTCGGCGGGGTTGATCGGCTGGTACTGCCCGAACCCGTTGGCCGACAGCCGGTCTGGCGGCAGGCCCAGGAAATTCACCATATAGCGCACCACCGACAGCGCCCGTGCCTGGCTGAGATCCCAGTTATCCTCGAATTGCGCGCCAGGCCGCACCGGCACGTCGTCGGTATGCCCATCCACCTGGATGACCCAGTCGATGTCCTCGGGGATATTCTCGGCCACGCTGCGCAGGATGTCGGCCACCTTGGCCAGCTCGCCCTCGCCCGCGTCCGACAACCGCGCCTCGCCTTGGGCAAACAGCACTTCGGACGAGAAAACAAAGCGGTCGCCGACGATCCGCACGCCTTCCTGCTCTTCCAGCAACTGCCGCAACCGGCCAAAGAATTCCGAGCGGAATTTTTCCAGGTCCGCGCGTTCCGCCTCCAGCCGCTTGCGTTCGGCTTCCTCCAGCTCGCGCCGTCGCCGCTCCTCGGCGGCCACCCGCGCCAGCGCGGTGTTCAGCTCGTTACCCAGCGATTGCAGCTGCACATCCGTTGCCGCCTCGCGCGCCTTGGCATCGTCCAGAAGCGCCTGCAACTGCCCCAGCTGGTCGCGCAACGCCCGAACTTGCTGGTTCAACAGCGCCTCTTCTTCCTGCGCCTCGTCGGCCAGCGCGCGCTGCCGATCCAGCTCCGCCTGCACCTGCCCCAGCATCGCCGCCCGCTGCTCGGATTCCGTCAGCCGCGCCTCGGCCTCCTCTTCGGCCGCCAGCTTTGCCGCCAGCGCCGCGGCCAACTGCGCGCGCACATCCTCGGCCGACAGCGCTTCGGCATTGGCCGCTTCGTTTGCCGCGATCAGCGATGCGATGCGTTTCTCCCGCGCCGCCACATCCGCCTCCAGCGCAGTCACCTGGCGCTGCAAATCCGCGATCAGGTCGGCATTCTCGACCGCCTCGTTCTCCGCAGCGGTCTTGGCCGCCAGTGCCTCGGCAAGCCGCTCTTCCAGGCTCGCCGCGGTTTGCGCCACCTCGCCACGATCCTCGCGCAACGCGGCCAGCTCCGCCTCGGTCTCGCTCAACCGAACCTGCAATTCCTCGGCCCGCACCGTCTCGGAGTCCACGTCGGCCAGCGCCTGCGCCAGTTCCGCCTGCAGCGCCGTCAACTCCGAGCGGCGCACCTCCTGCCCGCTCTCGGCCTCTTCCAGCGCCATCAGCGCTTCGGCCAGCCGCACGTCCAGATCCTCCTGCGCGTCCTGCGCCGCCGCCAGCATCGCCAGCGTTTCCTCCGCTTTGCGCCGCTGTTCCTCCAGCGCCAGCGTCATCGCGGTCAGTTCCGCGTCCGCATTCTCCAGCCGGTCGCGCAGCGCCTCCGCCGCCGCCGCCTCGGCCAGCCGCGCCTTCTCCTCGTCCGACAATTGCGCCTGCAGATCCTCGACCTGCGCGGTCAGCTGCGCCTGCGCCGCGTCGTCCGCCTCGGCCTCGCTGCGCAATTCCGCGATCATCGCCTCCAGCGCATCCGCCTGCGCCGCGGCCAGCCGCGCCGCCTCTTCCTGCGCGTCGATCTCGTCGCGCAGCCCGGCCAGCGCCAGTTGCAACTGCTCCTGCTCGCTCAGCAATTCCTCGCGCTGGCCCTCCAGATCGGCAATCGTGCCCAGGTTCTCCTCGCGCTGCGCCAACAGCCCCGCAACCTGTTCCTCGAAACTGGCGATCCGGGCCTCCGCCTCGGCAATCTGCGATTCCTGCGCCGCGATCAGCGCCGCCTGCTGCTCCTGCCGCTCCCGCGCATCGCCCAGCGTCGCGGTCAGCGCGCCCACCCGCTCGGTCAGCGTGGCGTTGCGGTCCTGTTCCAGCCCCAGCGCCCGGCTCAGCGCCGCCACCTCGTTCGACAGCGCGTCCAGCCGGCTTTCCTGCCCGCTGATCGTCTCGCGCAGGACGAACTGCACCACCATAAAGATGGTCAGCACGAACATCAGCACCAGCAGAAGCCCCGTCATCGCATCCACGAAACCGGGCCAGATCGAGGCCTGGAACCGTGCGCCGGTGCGCCGTGACAGGGCCATCGCCTAGCTCCCCTGCTCCCGCTCGGTCCGGCGCAAGGCACGCGGCGCGGCCTCGGCCCGCCCATGGCTCGACGCCAATTGCCCGATCGCCCGCGACAGCGCGTTCAGGTCGGTGCGCAGCTCGCTCATGCTTTCCTGCCGCCCGGCGCTGATTTCCTCGAGGATCCGCAGCATCTGCACGTCGATCGACCGCAGCCGCATCCGGCTTTCCGCGTCGATCCCGCCGCTTTCACCCTCGTGGCTGGCCATCTGCCGGATCAGCTCTTCCTGTCCGTCCGCCACCCGCGTCAGCGCATCGTGCAGCGGCGCGGTGTCGGTCAGCCGCTCGGTCAGCTTCTCCATGGAATCCGCCAAGAGGCCCAGCTTTTCGTCCACCATCGCGCGGCTTACATCGGATTGCGTCAGCATCAGCTGCAAGCTCTCCATCTGCTCGCCCATGTGGTCGACGACGCTCGCCATCACGCCCGCCTCGCCGCCGCCCTCGCCATCGCCCGAGGCCAGACCGACGCGCGTGATCGTCGACATCCACTCTTCCAACTCGCGGTAAAACCGGTTCTGCCCGTGCCCCGCAAAGAGCTCCAGCAGCCCCACCACCAGCGACCCGGCCAGACCCAGCAGCGAACTGGCAAAGGCCACGCCCATGCCGCCCAGCTGCGATTCCAGCCCGGTCATCAGGCGGTTGAACACGTCCACGCCTTCCTCGCCGTCCTGCGGCGCCAGGCTGCGGATCGTGTCCACCACCGCCGGCACCGTCGTTGCCAGGCCATAGAAGGTCCCCAGCAGCCCGAGGAAAATCAACATGCTGGTGATATAACGCGTGATCTCCCGCGCCTCGTCGATCCGCTGCGCCACCGAGTCGAGGATCGACCGCGCCGAGCCCGACGCGATCTTCATCCGCTTGCCGCGCTGCTTCAGCAAGGTCGCCAACGGCGCCAGCAGCAGCGGCGCCTTGATATCCTGCGGCGTTTCGCGCTCGTGGACAAACCCCTCGATCCAGCGCACCGAGCCGATCAGCTGGTACATCTGCCAGAAGCACGCCACCACGCCAATCACGAAAACGAACAGGATGAACCCGTTCAGATACGGGTTCGCCTGGAACACCGGCAACACCCGCGGCAACGCGAAGAACGCGCCAAGCCCCGTCAGGGCCAGCACGATCAGCATCAGCGTGATCTGCCTTACGGGGTGGGAAAAGTTGGGCTCGACCTCACGGTCCGGCTGGTCCATCTGGACGGCTCCCGGCGCGGTTATTGTTTGGCCACACCCTACGCGTTAACCACTGTGAAGCCAAGGTTCTAAAGCGTTTCTGGCGCGTCCGCCGCGCGGCTTGCTCAAACCCCGATCCCCTTCACCCGCCGCACCAGCCAGTCCAGCTCGGGATCAACGATGCCCAGCTCCTCCAGGTGCGCCACGGTCTGGAACAGGTACTCGTGGTTCGGCCCCCGCCCGCCATGAGCGCGCGCGATGATCCGCGCCTGTTCCTCGAGGTCCAGCCCGCCGCAATACTGCACATGATCGGCGTCGATCACGTAAGTCAGCGCCCGCACCTGCCGCCCGTCGCGCAGCATGATGTCCAGCTCTTTCTCAAGATAGGCCGCCGACACCAGTTCCCGCTCGCGCAGATAGGCCAGCACCTTGTCCTCTTCGTCCTCGTGCACCGCCAGCGCCACGCCCCGGCAGAGCGCATCCGGGCTTTCGTCCAGCGCCAGCACCAGGCCGGGGTTCTCCTCGGTCCCGCGATGATGGATCGAGCGCATGCAGAAACTGCGGTGATACCCCGGCAAGGCGGCCAGCACCCGCTGCACCGGCGTGAACCCGGGGTTCCACACCAGCGACCCATAGCCGAAGACCCACATCGTCATTTTTCGCTCCTTGCGCTTTCCCCTGCCCCCTAATCACTTTAGATACCACTCGGCAAGGGCTCGGAAGAAGGCTGATAGGCAGATGCGCGGCATGTTGATCCTGATCGTGGTGGCGGCCCTGGCATGGTCCGTCTACTGGGCCGTGGGCTCCACCGGTGCCACCAAGGCGTTCGAGGCCTGGTTCGACGGCCGCCGCGCCGATGGCTGGGTGGCCGAGTATTCCGACCTTTCCACCCGCGGCTTTCCCAACCGCTTCGACAGCACCTTCACCGATGTCAGCCTCGCCGACCCCGACACCGGCCTGGCGTGGGAGGCGCCGTTCTTCCAGGTCTTCGCGCTCAGCTACAAGCCCAACCACATCATCGCCGTCTGGCCCGATCACCAGCTGATCGCGACGCCCCGGGCAAAGTACGACGTGACCAGCACCGACATGCGCGCCAGCCTTGTCACCCGCCCCGCGCCGGGCCTGCCGCTGGAACGGCTGACCCTGACGGCCGAAGGCCTCGCGGTGCAGCCCGACACCACCGTCCAGCCGACCACCACCGACAGCCTGACGCTCGCCGCCGAGCGCACGACAGCGTCCGACAGCAGCTACCGCTTCGGCCTCACCGCCGACGGCTTTTCCCCGGCGCTCGACTGGCGGGTCAAGGTCGATCCCGGCGACACCCTGCCCGATACGCTCGAAGCGCTGTCACTGGACATGACCGTGGATTTCGACAAACCTTGGGACCTTTCTGCGATCGAGGACGCCCGCCCCCAGCCCACCCGCATCGACCTCAAGCTGGCTGAGGCCCGCTGGGGCCGGCTGGAACTGCAGGCCGCGGGCGAGGTGACGGTCGACGCCGCCGGCATCCCCACCGGCGAAATCACCGTCAAGGCCCGCAACTGGCGCGACATCCTGCGCCTCGCCACGGACAGCGGCGCGCTGCCACAGGCCTTCGCCGGCACGCTCGAGGATGGCCTCGCGCTGGTGTCGCAGATGGCCGGCAACCCCAAGACTCTCGACATTCCGCTGGGCCTGCGCGACGGCCGCGTGTTCTTGGGCCCGGTGCCCCTCGGCCCGGCCCCGGTGCTGCGGCTGCGCTAGAGGCCAAAAGATTTCAGAAATCTTTTGGCAAATCTTTTCTCAAAAGATTTGCCCCGCCCTACCGGCAGTACGACCCGTTACGGTGCTCCGCCGTATCGAAATGAAAGTGATCGCGGTGATACCCGTCCGATCCCGGCCCCAGCACCGTGCCGAACGGCCCGCAGGCCGACCCGTGCAACTGCCGCAGGATCTTGCCGCGCTTGCCCGCGCCCCAGTCGTTCAGCACCGAGATATCCGTGCCGTCGCGCAACAGGAACGCCGAGATGTCGATCGCGTTGCCCTTGGAATGCTCCGACAGCCGCGCGCCGCGCTTGTGATTGCGCGTCCGGCACACGTAATGCGCCGCCACCTTCAGGCTTTTCACCCCGCCGCCGGTCTTGCCGACGATCGGCTTCATGTCGTTCTTCACCCAGGCATTCAGCGTCCGCGCCGTGCGGCAGTTCATCGTCGCGGGCGTGCTCAGCAAAACCCCGCTTACCGCATCCACCTCGACCGCGTTGGCGATCCCGCAGGCGCCGTTGCCCGGCACGTCTCCGACCACCACGCCCTGGATCGACGGATCGCCGCAGACGGCCCCCCGCGTGACCAGTTCGGGGTCATCCCTGTCCCCACCGCCAAACGAACAACTCGCCAGAAAGACTGGAAAAATCCACGCCAAGCGCATCCTGCTCACCCTTTTTTCACGCGCCCGAAATCCGGCGCATCCGTATCTTGCCCGGCCTCGATGATACCACGCCGAATGCTGCGCGTCCGCGTGAAATAATCATGCAGCAGATCACCGTCCCCGGTCCGGATCGCCCGCTGCAACGCAAAGAGTTCCTCGGTGAAGCGCCCCAGCACCTCCAGCGTCGCCTCCCTGTTGGTCAGAAACACGTCGCGCCACATGGTGGGGTCGCTGGCCGCGATCCGGGTAAAGTCGCGAAAACCGGCGGCGGAATACTTGATGACCTCGCTGTCGGTCACCCGGCGCAGGTCGTCGGCCACGCCCACCATCGTATAGGCAATCAGGTGCGGCGTGTGGCTGGTGACGGCACAGACAAGGTCGTGGTGATCGGCATCCATCTCGTCGGTCTTGGCGCCCATGCCCTGCCACAACGCCTCCAGCCGGTCCACGGCACTTCGGTCGCTGCCCTCCACCGGCACGATCAGGCAATATTTGTTCTCGAACAGCTCGGCAAAGCCCGAGCGCGGTCCGGAATGCTCGGTGCCCGCCATCGGGTGCGCCGGCACGAAATGCACGCCGTCCGGCAAATGCGGGCCGACCGCCTCGATCACGGCCTTCTTGACCGAGCCGACATCGCTGACCGTCGCCCCCGGCTTCAGCGCCGGCGCGATCTCTTCGGCCACCGCGCCCATCACGCCCACCGGCACGCACAGCACCACCAGGTCCGCGCCCTCCACGGCCTCCGCCGCGCTGTCGCACACCCGGTCGCACAACCCGATCTCGCGCGCCACGTCGCGGGTCTCCTGCGACCGCGCATGGCCCGTGACCTCGCCCGCCAGACCGGCGCGTTTCATCGCCCAGAACATCGACGACGCGATCAGCCCCAGCCCGATCAGCGCGACGCGGTCGTAGATCACGCTCATTCCGCGTCTCCCATGAATTGGCCCACCGCATGGGCCACCCGGCGGCAGCTGGATTCGTCGCCCACCGTGATCCGCAGGCAGTTGGGCAGGTTGTAGCCCGCCACCCGCCGCACGATCAGCCCCTCGGATTTCAGGTATTCGTCGCAGGCCTCGGCCTGCGCCTGGTCGGCAAAGCGCGCCAGGATGAAATTGGCCAGCGAGGTGTCCGACGGCACGCCATGCCCCGCCAGCGCCTCGGCCAGCCAGGCCCGCATCCGCGTGTTGTCGGCCCGGCACTTGTCGACCCAGGCCTGGTCGCGCACCGCGGCCTCGGCGGTCACCAGCGCCGCCTCGCTCAGGTTGAAGGGGCCCCGAACCCGGTTCAGTACGTTGATCACATGCGCCGGTCCATAGCCCCAGCCCACGCGCAGCCCGCCCAGACCGTAAAGCTTGGAAAAGGTCCGCGTCATCACCACGTTCTCGCGCGCCTCCACAAGACCCGCGCCGCCGTCGAACCCCTCGACATACTCGGCATAGGCCCCGTCCAGAACCAGCATCACCTGATCGGGCAGCCGCTCGGCCAGCCGCGCGATCTCGCCGTCCCCCACCATCGTCCCGGTGGGGTTGTTGGGATTGGCGATGAAGACAAGCCTGGTGCGCTCGGTTACCGCCGACAGGATCGCATCCACGTCCGTCACCCGCTCGCGCTCGGGCACCTCGACGGGCGTCGCCCCGTTGGACAGCGCCGCGATTTTGTAGATGGCGAACCCGTGCTCGGTGTGAATCACCTCGTCGCCCGGCCCGGCATAGCACTGGCACAGAAGCGACAGGATCTCGTCACTGCCCACGCCGCAGACGATCCGGTCCGCATCCAGCCCGTGCGCGTCGGCAATCGCGCCGCGCAGGCCGGCATGATCCGTCGACGGATAGCGGTGCAGGTCATACGCCGTCTTGCGAAACGCGTCCTTCGCCGCCTCGCTCGGCCCGAACGGGTTCTCGTTCGAGCTCAGCTTGACCACGTTGCTCACCCCCTCCACGTGGCTCGACCCGCCCACATAGGGGGCGATGTCCAGTATTCCGGGCTGGGGGGTGATCTTGGTCATTGTGATGTCATTCCTCACGGGGGCAGCGGCACACCGCCCGGGGCCGCAGCGGCCCCGAACAGGTGGTCAGTTCCGCATTACCGAGACGCGCGCGCCCTGACCAGCCCCACCAAGGTCAATTCGCACAAGATGCGGCGCGAAGACCACGGAGCGGGCATGGAAATACCAGCGTTGATGTCAACGTTCCGCACCCCAGCGCGGAGTCAAGGCCGCAGGCCGCCGCGCAATCGACGGGCCGCCCCCACGGCACGTCGATACGTCAACATCAGCGCCACGTTCCAAAGTCTTTCGGCAACTCAGAGATAAAGCGCATTCTCCTCGGCCTTGGATCGACGCACCGCGGCCCGTCGATTGCGCGGCTCGGCACCTGTCTCACCTCTCCGGCATCCCCTCACGACGCCAGCACGTTCCGGAAAAGCCACGGATCGCTCTCGTCGATATCCTCGGGGAAATGCTCCCACCGATCCTGCAAGGGCGTCCAGTCGGTGTAATGCGCTTCCACCGGGCCCAGGTAAGGCCGCTGCACCTCCAGGCACCGGGCGTGGTCCATCTCGTCGGTCTCCACGATCCCCGCCTCAGGGTTCTCCAGCGCCCAGACCATGCCCGCCAGCACCGCGCTCGTCACCTGCAAGCCGGTCGCATTCTGATACGGCGCCAACGCCTTGGTTTCCTCGTTCGACAGGCGAGAGCCGTACCACATCGCGTTCTTCTCATGCCCGTAAAGCAGCACGCCCAGCTCATCGATTCCAGTCACGATCTCATCCACGTCCAGGATCTCGTGCGTGGTCTGCTGCCGCCCCGCCCCGAACATCTCGTGCAGCGACAACACCGCGTCGTCGCAGGGATGATAGGCATAGTGGCAGGTGGGCCGGAACTCCGGCGCATCCGGCGCGCCCACCGTGTAGAAATCGGAAATCGAGATCGCCTCGTTATGCGTCACCAGGAACCCGAATTGCGGCCCCGGCGTCGGACACCACGTATGCACGCGCGTGATCGCCCCCGGCCGTTCCAGCCAGATCCCCGCCCGACAGCCCGTGTCATGGCTGTGCCCGTTCTCGGGAAACCACGTCTCATGCGTGCCCCAGCCCAGCTCGGCGGGCTGGAACCCTTCCGCGATGAACCCCTCGACCGACCAGGTGTTGACGAAATGCCCCCGCGGCCGCGGCAGGGCCCGCGCCTGGGTGTCCCGCTCGGCGATATGCACGCCCTTCACGCCCAGCCCCTGCATCAGCTTCGCCCAGCCGTCCCGGTCCTTCGGCGCCTCCGCGTCCTTGCCGGTGTCGCGGGCCAGCGTCAGCAACGCTTCCTTGACGAACCAGCTGACCATCCCGGGGTTCGCTCCGCAGCAACTGACCGCCGTGGTCCCGCCCGGATTGGCCGCCTTCTCGTCCCGCACCGCCTGCCGCAGCGCATAGTTCGTCCGCGCCGCGTTGTCCTGAGTGTCGAAATAGTACCCCGCCCACGGCTCCACCACCGTGTCGATATACAGCACACCCTGCTCGCGGCAGAACTTCATCAGGTCGAGCGATGACGTATCGACGCTCAGGTTCACCACGAACCCCTTGCCCGGCTCGATCAGCCCACCCAGCAAGTCGCGGTAATTCTCCGCCGTCACCGCCTCTGGCACAAACCGCAGACCCAACTCGCGCAAGGCATCGTGATTGGCCGCGTTCGGCTCGATCACCACGAATTTGTCGGCGTCATAATCGAAATGCCGCTCGATCAGCGGCCAGGTCCCCTTGGCGATCGACCCGAAGCCGATCATCACGATGGTCCCGTCGATACGCCCGTACTTGGGATAATCCTCAGCCATGCCTTGCGTCTCCTCCAGCTTCAAATGCCTTGCAAATGCAAAAGGCCGCGCCCAGCGGCGCGGCCTTCCGGATCAGGTGCTGCAGACCTAAGAGGCTTAGTTCTGCGCGTAGAATTCGATGACCAGGTTCGGTTCCATCATCACCGGGTAGGGCACGTCGCCCAAGGACGGCGTCCGCACGAAGGTCGCGGTCAGTTTGGAATTGTCCACGTCGATATAGTCCGGCACGTCACGCTCGGGCAGTTGCGTGGCTTCCAGGATGGCGGCCATCTGCTTCGAACGGTCACGAACCTCGATCACGTCGCCTTCCTTAACACGGTAGGACGGGATGTTCACCAGCTTGCCGTTCACGCGCACGTGACGGTGGTTCACGAACTGACGCGCGGCAAAGATGGTCGGCACGAACTTGGCACGGTAGACAACCGCGTCCAGACGGCGCTCCAGCAGGCCGATCAGCAGCTCGCCGGTGTCGCCTTTCAGACGCTCGGCCTCGCGGAAGATGCGGCGGAATTGCTTCTCGGTCAGGTCGCCGTAATAGCCTTTCAGCTTCTGCTTGGCGCGCAGCTGCAGGCCAAAGTCGGAAATCTTCGCCTTGCGGCGCTGACCGTGCTGGCCGGGGCCGTATTCGCGGCGGTTGACCGGGGATTTCGGACGCCCCCAGATGTTTTCGCCCATCCGGCGGTCGATCTTGTATTTGGCAGCCGTTCTCTTTGTCATCGACTGATCTCCTTCGTTTCAGGTTTCGAAGGGCGTTGTCCTCTCCCTGTCCCGGACTTGATCCTGGATCTCGGGCGACAGGCATCCCCTTGCGAGGGCCACCAACACCAATGAAGCCGCGCTTATATAAGGGTGCGTGACAGAGTCAACACCGTCATCGCGCCAGCCCTTGGGTTTTCTGTCATGCGCAAGGATTGGTGAGGACGACCAAGAAATCGCCCCGCGGCATCGTTGACTTTTCGTAACTACATTGTATATACAATGCATCGACAACAATGCTGGCATCCCGCCACCCTCTCAGGAGTAAATAAAATGTCCCTTATTCACGCCCGCAGCGTTCTGGTGCGCAACCGTCTCGACTGGTCCACCCCTCATCTCGGCTGGCTGCCCCGCCGTGTGTATCAGCGTTTCTTCAAGCCTCTGGTTTGAATGGAGCAGCGAAAGCGGTGTGCCGTGCTCTTGTAAGCCGCACGTGCGCAAGTTGGATAACCACCGTCCCGGACCCGATCCGGGACCTCCTGCCGCCTTCGTAGGGTGGGTGAAAATCCACGCGTCGCCCGCCTCGCAGGCCGCGCCCTACTCCTGCGCCTTCGCCGCGTCCGCCTCGGCCTCTTTCTCCAGGTCCGGGTCCGTCAGCGTCGACCACGTGTCGTCGCGCGGCGGGCTGGGCGGCGTCTCGCAAGCCCGTTTGTGGATGTTCACCTTGGCGATGAAATGCGCCGATATGGGCGCGGTGACGAACAGGAACGCCATGATCAGCGGCTCGTGATAGGACCTGTCGCCGATCAGGAACGAATGGATCATCGACGCCAGCAGGAACATCCCGATCCCCAGCGTGCCCACCTTGGTGGGCGCGTGCAGGCGCGTCATCGGATCGTTGAACTTCAACAGGCCGAACACGCCCACCGTGACAAATCCCGATCCCACCAGCAGGCAGAACGCGACGGCAAGATTTCCGATCTCCAACCAGCTCATTCGATGATGTCCCCCCGCAGGATGAACCGCGCCAGCGCCACGGTGGAGACGAAGCCCAGCATCGCGATCAGCAGCGTGACCTCGAAATAGACCTGCACGCCCTGGTAGATGCCCACCATCACCACCAGCCCCAGCGCGTTGATCACCATCGTGTCCAGCGCCAGGATCCGGTCGCCCGGTGTCGGCCCCAACACCAGCCGCACCATCGACAGGATCTGCCCCAGCGCCAGCGCCACGAAGGAAATCACGATGGCAATGTCCATGATATCGGCAGGGTTGCTCATGCGAAAATCTCCTCCAGCCGGGCCTCGTAGCGGGTCTTGATCTCGTCGCGCACCGCGTCCGGGTCATCGGTGTGCAGCACATGCACCAACAGGCTGTGCCCCTCGTCGGACAAATCTGACGAGACGGTGCCGGGCGTCAGGGTGATCGTGCCGGCGAGGATGGTGATCGCCTCGGGCTTCACCAGGTCCAGCGGCACCACGATCCAGGCCGGTTTCAGCTTGTCGTTCGGCACAGTCAGCACGATCCACGCCACCTGCAGGTTGGCGATGATAATATCCCAGATCACGATCAGGCCATAGGAGAACATGCGGAACAGGTTGAACCCCTTGGGCGTGTCCGGCCACCAGATCGAGGTCATCCACGGGATGATGATCCCCAGGATCAGCCCGAACACCGCCATCCCGGCGGAAAACCCGTTCTGCAACAGCACCCAGACCAGCGTCAGCAGCAGGGTCAGGAACGGATGCGGAAACAGCCAGTAGAACGCGCGTGTCATGTCAGTGCCCCCCGTTCTCTTGTTCGTCCGCGCCATAGCCCGCGTCGCTCTCGCCATGGGCCGCGTCATCGCCGTGGCTCTCGGCACCGTGGCTCTCGTCGCCATGGCCGTCATCGCCATAGCCACCCTTGGCCTTGTCCTCCGGCCGGCCCAGCTTGCCCGGCGTTTCCAGCACGGTCGAGATGTAAGGCTCCGGCGCGAACAGCTGCGCCGAGATGGCCCGCGTGTACCCGTGCACCTGCCCGGCAAAGACCGTGTGCGCGATCAACAGCGCAATCAGCCCGCCGACAGCGGTATAGCTCAGCGCCGACGGCGCCGCCACCACAGGCGCATCCTCTGGCCGCGCGATGCTGCGCGCCTTCCAGAAGACATTGCTGCCCGCCCGGGCAAAGCCCACCACGCTGATCAGGCTGGACACCAGCACGACCGCCCAGATCCAAGGCATCTGCGCGCTGTCATAGGCCGCGTCCAGCACCAGCAGCTTGCCCAAAAACCCCGAGAGCGGCGGCAGACCCGCCATGGCAATCGCGCCGACAAAGAACATCCCCGCAGTCAGCGGCGCGCCGGACACCGGCGGCTGCGCCGTCAGGTTCAGGTTGTCACGCCCCGCCCGCGCCAGATCGGTGATCAGGAACAGGATGGCCCCCGCCAGCGTCGAATGCACGATGTAATAGAGCGCCGCCGCGATCCCGGCCTCAGTAAACAGCGCAATCGCCACCATCACCATGCCCATCGACCCGATGATCGAGAACGCCACCAGCCGGTCGAGTTTCTTAGCGGCCAGCACCCCGATCATCCCGATGGCCAGTGAGACCAAGGCCGCAGGCATCAGCCACACCACGTGCAGCCCCGCCGTCGCCTCCAGGTCGGGCGGAAAGATCATCGTGTAGACCCGGATGATGGCATAGGCCCCCACCTTGGTCATGATCGCAAACAGGGCCGCCACCGGGGACGGCGCCTCGGCATAGCTCGATGGCAGCCAGAAATGCAGCGGCACCAGCGCCGCCTTGATGGCGAATACCAAGAGCAGCAGCACCGCCGCCACCCGGATGCCCACCGTCTCCTCCGCGCCGATCTGCGTCACCCGCTCGGCCAGGTCCGCCATGTTCAGCGTCCCCGCCTCGGCATAGATCGAGCCCAGCGCGAACAGAAACAGCGTCGAGCCGATCAGGTTGTACAGAACATACTGCACCCCCGCCCGCAGCCGCGCGTTGCCGCCCGCGTGGATCATCAGACCATAGGACGCGATCAGCAGCACCTCGAAGAACACGAACAGGTTGAACAGGTCGCCGGTCAGGAACGCCCCCATGATCCCCATCAGCTGGAACTGGAACAGCGCGTGAAAATGCCACCCCCGCTCGTCCCATTTCGACCCGATGGCATAAAGCAGCACGAACAGCGCCAGAACGGAGGTCAGCAGCACCATCAGCGTCGACAGCCGGTCGCCCACCAGCACGATGCCAAAGGGCGCGGCCCAGTCGCTCAGCTGGTAGAGGATCACGTCCCCGCCCGACACGCTCCACGCCAGGCTCGCCGAAATGGCGATCAGCGCCACGACCCCGGCCACGGAAAACGCCCGCTGAATCCCGAAATGAAACCGCGCGGCCAGCACGATGAACGGCGCCAGCAGCGCCGGCAGCACGACGGGCGCGATAATCCAATGGGTCATTGCTGGCCCTCCGCCTGCACGTCGTCTTCGTCTTCTTCCGGCTGGTCGTCCACGTGGTCGTCATCCGCGCCCAGGAACGACCCCAGCGCGATCATCACCACGACTGCGGTCATCCCGAACGAGATCACTATTGCCGTCAGCACCAGCGCCTGCGGCAGCGGGTCCGTATACGTCTCCACCCCGTCCACCAACACTGGCGGGGCCCCGACGGTCAGCCGCCCCGAGGCGAACAAGAACACGTTCACCGCATAGGTCAGCAGCGAAATCCCCAGGATCACCGGGAACGTCCGCAAGCGCAGCACGAGGTACAACCCACCCGCCGTCATGACACCGATGGCCGATGCAACAAGAAACTCCATCAGACAGGCCCCCCGGTTGCGCCCACCGTTTTCGGCGGGTCATCCCGTGACGGGTCAATATCCATCGGATGCTCGGTATCCGGCGTATGCGCCCGCCGCGCCAGCCGCGAGAAGCTTTCCAGCGACAGCATCACCGCGCCCACGACCGCCAGGAACACGCCCAGGTCGAACAGCGCCGCCGTCGCCAGCTCGAACTTCTCGAAGGGCGGAATGCGCACATAGGTGAAGTCCGAGGTCAGGAACGGCTTGCCCACGAACCACGATCCGATGCCGGTCAGCCCGGCAATCAGGACGCCCGCGCCGATCACCCCGTGATAGGGATAGCGCAACCGCTGCGACGTCCAGGCGAAACCGCTCGCCATGTACTGCATCACCACCCCGATCGACACGACCAGCCCGGCGATGAACCCGCCGCCCGGCTCGTTGTGGCCGCGCAGGAAGATGTAGAAGCCCACCATCATGACCACCGGCATGATCACCCGCGTCAGCACCACCATCATCATCGGGTGCATGTCGCCCGCGCGCGGCTGGTCCGGCGTGCGGTTTAGCAGCCGCGCCCGCACCTTGCTGTTCAGCAGCGTCTCGGTCAGCGCATAGATCAGCAGCGCCGCGATCCCCAGCACGATGATCTCGCCATAGGTGTCAAAGCCCCGGAAATCGACAAGGATCACGTTCACCACGTTGGTGCCGCCGCCCCCTTTGTACGAGTTGGCCAGGTGATACTCGGATATCGGGCTGCTCACCGCGTCGCGCAGAAGATAGTGATAGGACAGCGCAAAGGTCGCCAGCCCGCCGACCACGCCCACACCCGCATCGCGCACCCGGCGCAACAGGCTGCTTTCCACCGGCGTCGTCTTGGGCAGGAAATTCAGCGCCAGAAGCAGCAGGATGATCGTCACCACCTCGACGGTGAACTGCGTCATCGCCAGGTCCGGCGCGCTGAAGAAGATGAAGCCCACCGACACCATCAGCCCCACGATCCCGATCAGGATCAGCGAGAAGAAGCGGTTGCGATGCAACAGCACCAGCGCCCCCGTCGCCGCCACCAGCATCAGCCACCCGGCGATGGTCACTGCACTCGGCGCCTGCATTTCCCGCGTCGCCTCACCGACAGTGCCCGTAGCCCAGGCATAGTAGCCCGCCACGATGATCGCCGCCGACCCCACCGCGGCATAGCGCGTGAAAGATCCGTTGTGGATCGGATGGATCAGCGCCCGCGCGCCCGCCGCCGCCGTCTCGACGATCCACTCGAAGATCACCTTGGCCTCGGGCCGCGGCGCCGCGTCCCACAGCTTCAGCAGCGGCTTGAACAGCAACAGCACGATCAGCCCGCCCACCACGGCGGCGATTGACATGTAAAGCGCCGGCACCAGCCCGTGCCAGATCTTGATGTATTTCACGTCCAGGGGCTCGACCCCGCCGATCACGGCCTTGGCCACAAGGAACACGAAATCCTGCACCAGGAAGGGGGCGACCCCGATCACCACCACCAGCACGACCAGGATCGCGGGCGGCAGCCACATGCCCGCCGGCGGATCATGCGGCTTGGCCGGGTAATCGTCGCGCACCGGCCCAAGGAAGGTGTGCGAGATGAAGCGGAAACAGTAGGCGGCCGAGAACAGCGAGCCCACCACCGCCAGTGCCGGCACGAACCACCACGTGTTGAACAACACCGTGTGGTTGGCCTCCTCCAGCATCATTTCCTTGGACAGAAAGCCGTTCAGGAACGGAATCCCCGCCATCGAGAGTGCGGCCAGCGTGGCGATCACGAAGGTCACCGGCATCAGCTTGCGCAACCCACCGAGCAGGCGAATATCCCGCGTATGCGCCTCGTGGTCGATGATCCCCGCCGACATAAAGAGCGCCGCCTTGAACGTCGCGTGGTTCAGGATGTGAAACACCGCCGCCATCGCCCCGAACGCGGTCCCGGTGCCCAACAGCATCGTGATCAGGCCCAAGTGACTGACCGTCGAGAACGCCAAGAGCGCCTTCAGATCATGCTTGAAGAGCGCAATGACCGCGCCCAGCACCATCGTGATCAGCCCCGCCGTGGTGACGATCACGAACCACTCCGGCGTACCCGACAGCACCGGCCACATCCGCGCCATCAGGAAGATGCCCGCCTTCACCATGGTGGCCGAATGCAGGTAGGCCGACACCGGCGTGGGGGCGGCCATCGCGTGCGGCAGCCAGAAATGGAACGGGAACTGCGCCGACTTGGTGAAACACCCCAGCAAGATCAGGATCAGCGCCGGCACGTACATCGGGTCGGCCTGGATCATCTCGCGGTTTTGCAGGATCACGCTCAGGTCGTAACTGCCCACGATCTGGCCCAGGATCAGCATCCCACCGATCATCGCGAGGCCACCCATACCCGTCACCGCCAGCGCCATACGCGCGCCCTGTCGGCCTTCGGGCAGATGCTTCCAATAGCCGATCAGCAGGAAGGACGACAACGACGTCAGCTCCCAGAACACCAGCAAAAGCAATATGTTGTCGCTCAGCACGATCCCCACCATCGCGCCCTGGAACAGCAGCAGATAGGTGAAGAACTCGCCCATATGGTCTTCGCGGCTCAGGTATTGCCGCCCATAGGCAATGATCAGCATCCCGATGCCCAGGATCAAAAAGGCAAAGAAGAACCCCAGCCCGTCCAGCATCAGCGTGAAGTTCAGCCCCAGAGCCGGCATCCAGTCGATCTGCGCCATCACCGTCCCGCCGGCCAGAACCGTCGGAAGGTTGGTCAAAAGCCCGATGAACGCGGCCAGCGACACCGTGAACGTGACCCCTGCACAGGACGACCGCCCCGCCGAATTCATCAAGCCCGGCAGAAGGGCGCCGAAAAACGGAAGTGCTACGATAAAGAAGAGGGACACGCGAACTCCTTGGCGTAACAGTTTCGTAAATTCCGACCTAAACTGCATCCCAGCGACGAAAGCGCAAGGAAAAACGACCGAAATTGTCGGTTATAATCCTGCGTTATCGCACCATAAAATCAGATGCATGTGTCACGGCGCCCGCGCCGCGGCGGGGGCGCCGTGACAATCTGTCCGGGCGGCTTAGGCCGCCTCGTGCTGAAGGATCGCCGCCTCAGACGCGCTCAGGTTGCGCCGGGCGAATCCGCCATAGGTCTGCGGCTCGAATTCCAGCGTCGGATTGTACTCCAACAGCCGCTTGCGGTCCTCGTCGTCCAGCGCCTGAAGCGACGCGGACGCGGGATGAAAGCTCTCGGTCTCCACCCCGTTGGCCCACAACACCTGGTGGCGCGGCAACAAGAGGTGCACATAGGTCACCTCCCGCACCGCCAGGTCGATCGTGATGTTGCGCCCGTTCACCAGGTCCTTGGCCGACACCAGCACTTCGGGCGTGTTGTAAAGCGCCTGCGCGATCTCGCCCTCGACCAGCATCCGGTGCTCGGGACTGACCAGCAGCTCCTCGTCCGGCCGCTCGACGCCCAGCGCGCCCGCGCGGATGCGGATGGGGCGCAGATGCGGCATCGCAAACAGCCGCGCGCCGCTCATCCGCCGGCTGCCGATCCACTGGATCTCTTCCGCGCCGTTGTCCTTGGTCTGCACATAATCGCCCTCGCGCAACTCCTCGACCAGCCGCGGGCCGTCCGGCGTCTCGATCCGCGTGCCGGGGGTAAAACAGATCACCCCGCCGCTTTCCACGTCGGTCGTCTGGCTGCGATGCGCGCCCAGCGATTGGTGCACGATCCACATCTCGGTGTTTCTCGGCGGGATCTCGTCGAGGAACATCAGCAGGGGCGGCGCCTCGTGCCCCACCTCGATCACCGTGATGGTATAGCTGCGCACTCCGTTGGTCACCACGAATCCGCTGTCCATCAGCGGCTCGTGCACCTCCACCTCGTCCAGTTGCGTTGTCCCCGTGCGCGCCGCCGTCACCAGCCGCCGCACCAGCTTTGCCGCGCATTTGCGGCTCATTGCGTCCCGTTCCGTCCGCTCAAGGCGCAGTACTTCATTGGGCCCGTCCACCCGCACCAGATCCCCGCGCCAGGACCATGCGGCCCCCACGTTGAGAGACTGGACAGGAGCGGCGTCCAAACCGTCCACTTCCGTCTGCGACCAGGAGATGACGAACGCGCCCCGAAAGGTCGTTCCCATTGCCTGTATGCCTGCCTTTTTTAGTCTTTTTTTGTCTTTTTGTGCGGGCAGGCTAGCAGGCGCGAATCACTCTGGGAAGCATTTTCAAGGGGTTACGATCAGAAATTAAGGCGCAGTCGCACCGATCCCACAAGCTGACCTTCCTTCTGCGCCTCGAATTCCTTGTCCAGCCAGGTCAGCCCGTAAAAGATCGTGCCGCCCCGCTTGCCCTGCCAGTTGACGCCCGTGCGCACCCGTGTCCGCGCATCCGTCAGCTGGATACCCCGGTCCCGGTTCAACAGCTCGCTGCTGTCCACATAGGCCACGTCGGCCCCGAAAACGAAACTCGCCCCGGGCGCCTCATTGCCCTGCACCGCCACATATCGATGTCCCGTCACCGGGTCGCGCACCAACAGGCCGTCACGCCCGCGCTGGCCGACCGTCAGGTCCAAGCCCACCCGCGCCAGCGTCTCGAACCCCCAACGTCCTTCGACAAAGGGCCGGATCGTCGCGTTGCCACCCAGCGCGAAATCCCGCCCGGCCTCCATCACCAGTTCGGGGTTCACGTCGTTGCTCACCTGGTTGCGGCGCACCCGGCCCGAAATATCCCGGCCACCCAGATAGTCGTGCAGGAACCTCTGGAAATCGTCCAGGCCGGTCTGCGGCCCGGTCACCACCACGTCCACGCCCACGGCATAATCCATGGCGCCACGGGCAAAATGCGTGTGAAGCCCCAGCGACAGCGCGCCACCGAACGGCCGGTCGCCCGGCGCGGGCCGGCTCAGGTTCTGCGGCGACACGATCCGCCCGTTGAAACGCAGTTCCAGCACCTCGCCGAATCCTTGCGGCAGGCGCCCGGTCCAGCCCCGTCCCCAGATCCGGCTGGTCGAAACCGATCCGGTCTGCCAGCGGTCGTGCAGGTCGCCCACGATGTCGTTGGTCGCCAGCCAGCCATAGCCGATGCGCTCGCGCGGGCCTGCATCGGCGGCCTGCCCGGCCAGGAGCACCGCGAAAATGGTCAGAAAATTTGCAAGGAGGCGCGTCATGTCCGTTGTCCCATACTCGTCGCCCCCCCGGGCCTTGACGTGGTACACCGAAAGCGCGGCACAGAGCCATCGCCCGCGTCCCGAATTTCCGCATCGTGGGCTTCGCGCAACATTTCGGCAGCCCGGACCCGCGCCATGAGCCTGGGGGACCGAATGACGGCTGCGCAGGGGCGGAGCGGGCTTTCGCTGCGGCTGCGCCAATAGACCGCTCTTAGGCCGCGTGCAAAATGACTGTTATGAAATGAGTGTTGGACCGTCGCACCATACGCCGACTGCTAAGTTATCCAGACGAAGCTTCACGTGCGCAGGCAGGCGAATTGACGACGCGAACATCTATACTCTTTTGAAGGCCCATGAATGACGCAGCAGCCTGTCTCGGACATCTTCATGTGGCGGAGGCGAAAGGTCTCCCATCAAGATCAGTTCTAAAACCTGCCAGCAGGCCGTTAGGTTTGCACTGTTCTTTTCCGATATGTTGTTTCGCAATAAGAAGTATCTTGTTGAGGTTCCCAGAAGCGAGTCTTCAAGATCATCTTCGACTTTGTGCAAAACATATCCGCGGTAGACGATATCGCGCACTTCGGGAGTGCCTAAGACCCACGTGCAATAGGCCTCGCCCACAGAAACGGGCAGAATCTTAGCATCTTTTGCGATTGGCGCCGCTTCCGAGAGGGCCAGATATTCCTGAAACCATGGCCAAGCTTGGTATTCGGTAAAATCTGTCGTGATCTCATAAGAGGGTTTCATCATCTCAACTGATTTGTCTCCTATGCCAATGTACTTGCATGTAAGGGAAAAAGACAGTCATGCACAATGCAGCATCCTTCAAAGAGCGCTCGAACCCGACTTTCTCCGCAAGGTGCATGAAGGTCTGCAATGCGGGCCTTTGCTGCCGTTCCAGACGGAGGCGAGCGTCAGCCCCTGGGGTGGCGATCCGACGGCAATTCTGAAGCACTTTATGCCTGCCAAATACATCCTCGGAAGGGTCGGTGCGCCCAGCCTCAGCCAAATCGCCAGCCCAAGGGAGGGGCTGACGATGGCCGGGCCGCTTCGCGGCTGTTAACCGGCTGGGGGCTCGAACCCAATGTCTCACAAGGCTCCAACCGGACACACACCCGCTGCTCAGCTACACTGACGAAACCACGCCTTTCCTGCCTCTGAAATGTCGCCGCGTGTCCACACCGGCCCGCATCGCCTTCGTCCTCACCCTCAACCGACAGACCATCGCGGGCGGGTCTCGCCGAGCGTCTGCCGGGTTTCGGGCGTCCACGGCCCCGTCCCCGGCGCACGGTCCGGTTATCCGGCCAAGTCGAAAAAATCGCACCGTCGCGATACCACCCGGATACCGACGCGATACCGACGTGCCGATTTCCCGAATTTTCGCGCGGTTAACCTTCGAGTCGCCGCATCCAGAATTGCAGGGGGTGATCGGTCTCCTCGGACTGGTCGATATCCTTCCAGCGATAGGTCGCCACGGCCCCCTCCACAGGCGCATATCCCCGCTTGCGCCAGAAGCCATCCAGAGGCCGGTAAGTGTCTGGCTTCATTGGATGATCCGGCGGCCTGACGACCCCGCAAAACGCGACATAGTCGCGGCCCAGCGCCCGCGCATGGGCCTCCCGCGCATCAAAGAACGCATGACCCAGCCCGCGGCCGCGGTATTCGGGCAGCAAGACACTCTCGGCGCAATAAAAGATATCTTTCATATCAATATCTTGCTCGGAAAATGCCGCTCCGAAATCCTCGGCATGATCCTCCATCGGCGTGCCCGTCGAGGCCCCGACCAGCCGGTCGCAGTCGAACGCCGCCACCACGATCGCGTCCTCGCTCTGCCGATAGGGCTCCAGATAGGCGCGCTCATAGGCGGCGTCGCCATCGTAAAGGTATGGAAAGTCACGGAAAACCGTGATCCGAAGCTGCGCCACATCGTCCAGCGCCGCCACCAGGTTTTCGCCGGTCAGCCGTTCGACCCGCATCAGGCGTTGACCTGTTTGATCCAGTCCGCGAGGTTGTAATAGGTCACGACCCGGGTGATCTTGTTGTTTTCCAAAGAGAAAAACGACCCGGCAGGCAGCTTGTACGTCTGCCCCTTCGCCTCGGGCAGCCCCGCGTCGGTCTCCAGGTAGGTGCCGTTCACGACGTATTCCGCCGCCCCGCGCGTGCCAGCCTCGGCCTCGAAAATCACCATATTATCAAGATGTTCGCTATAACAGCGGCTCATATGCGCGCAGAATTCGGCAAAGGCGTCCTTGCCCCGGCGCACCTGCCCTTCGTTGACGTGGTGCGCCACGTCCTCGCTCAGGCAGTCCAGCATTGCATCCACGTCGCCGTTGTTGAACGCTTCGAAATAGGCGGAGATCACATTTTTTGCAGTCATTTCATATCCTTGGGATCGCCCCACCGTCGTTTGAGATGCTCCACGATCTGGTCGCGGGTCTGTCGGTAGGCATTCAGTTTCGCCTCTCGTGTTTCGCCCAGCCCGGTCGGGTCGAGGATCGGCCAATAGACCACGTCGAGATGAAAAACCCGTGTGAGATCAAGGGCTTTACGCTGGCTCGCCGGGCTGAGCGCGACCACCAGATCGAACGAGGACAGGTCATCGCCCCACTGCTCCATCTCGTCAAAGCTTCGGGTTCGGTGCCGCGCGAGCTCGACCCCGATCTCGTCGCAGACCGCGATCGAGAACCCGTCGATGTCCATGTCCCCTTTGACCCCGGCCGACTGGACATAAGTATCGGTGCCATATAGCTTTTTCATGATGCCCTCAGCCATGGGCGAGCGCGCGGAATTGTGGTCGCAGCAAAACAAAACGGACTGAGGAAGCTCCTCGACCATCTGCGTCAGCTCCCGAAATGCAGCACGCAGATCAGCGTGAACAGGCGCCGCGCGGTGTCGGTGTCGACCTTCGCCTTGCCGTCCAGCCGCTCCTCCAGCACCCGCGCACCTTCGTTGTGAATGCCCCGGCGCGCCATGTCGATGGTCTCGATCTGGCTTGGCGGCATGTTCTTCACCGCGTCGAAATAGCTTTCGCAGATCGCCCAGTAATCCTTGACGACTTGCCTAAAGGGCGACAGGGAAAGGTGAAATTCCGCCGCCGGCGCATCGTCTTCGGTACGGATATCGAACACGAGCCGCTTCTCGCGGATCGACAGCCCGACACGATAAGGCCCGTCGGGCGCCACCCGGTCATCACGGATCGGCAGGCTGAAAGAGTTCTCCTCGATCAGGTCGAACATGGCCACTTTCCGCTCCTGCTCGATCTCGGGCGTGGGCGGAGGCAGGTTGGCGTCATCCAACTCGATATGACAGATACGGCTCATGGGTCATCTCTTCGGCAGTCTCGGTCCTGCCTACCCCACCAGGTGTAAGCGGGCAATGCAGCCAAGCGTCGGTACAAGGTGTTTTTGCGACGCTGTGACATGCGCGGCAGGCCGAAAGGCCTGACAGGCGGGATGCCTAGCCCTGGTTCAGCTTGTCCAACCGAGCGCGTACCGACAGCCCGTGCGCCTCCAGGCTTTCAGACCGTGCCAGCGTTTCCGCCGCGGGTCCGATTGCCCTGAGCGACCCCGGCGTCATCCGCGCCATCGTCGTTTTCTTCATGAAGTCCAAGACGTTAAGACCGCTGGAAAAGCGGGCGGAGCGGGCCGTGGGAAGCACGTGATTTGGCCCGCCGACGTAATCTCCGATAGCTTCCGGCGTCCATGCTCCAAGGAAAATCGCACCTGCATGGGTGATCTTCGCCGCCAACGCCTCGGGCTCGGCCACGCACAATTCCAGGTGCTCGGGCGCGATTCTGTTGGCCAGTCTTGCACCGTCTTCCATGTCGTCCACCACGATCACCGCGCCGAAATCACGCCAGCTTGCCCCGGCAATGGCCCGGCGTTCCAGCGTTTCCAGGCGTGCCTTGATCGCCGTCTCCACAGCGTCCGCAAAGACGGAATCGTCGGTGATCAACAGCGCCTGAGCGCTCTCGTCGTGTTCCGCCTGGCTCAGCATGTCGAGCGCGATCCAGTCCGGCTCGTTGTCGCGATCCGCGATCACCAGGATCTCGGACGGCCCTGCGATCATGTCGATCCCGACCTTGCCGAAAACCCGCCGCTTGGCCGCAGCGACATAGGCGTTGCCCGGCCCGGTGATCTTGTCGACCGGCGCGATGCTCTCGGTTCCATAGGCAAGCGCGGCCACGGCCTGCGCGCCGCCCACCCGGTAAATCTCGTCGACTCCTGCGATCTGCGCTGCTGCCAGAACCGCCGGATTGGCCACACCGTCGGGCGTGGGCACCACGATCGCCAGCCTTTCCACGCCGGCCACCTTGGCCGGTATCGCGTTCATCAATACCGAAGACGGATATGACGCCAGGCCGCCGGGCACGTACAGTCCAGCCGCGCTGACCGCCGACCAGCGCCAGCCGAGTGTCGCACCGCATTCGTCCTGCCACGAGGCGTCTTCGGGCAGTTGGCGCTCGTGATAGGTCCGGATGCGCGCGGCGGCCAGCTCCAGCGCCTCTCGCTCTTCATGGGGGACCCGGGTCACCAATGCCTCGATCTCATCGCGTGAAAAGCGCAACGTGGCCGGGGTCAGGGCCAGGCGGTCGAATTTTGCCGTCAGTTCGATCAGTGCCGCGTCACCGCGTGTGCGGACATCGGCGATGATACCAGCGACGGTCTCATCCACGTCGGGACTGTCCTCGCGCTTGGCGCTCAGAAGCGCCGTGAAGCGGCGTTCGAAATCGTCGTCTTTCGTCGTCAGTCGCACGGGCATGGGCATTCTCCTGTCGCGGCGCAGACTTAGACCGGGCGCGCCGGTCGCTCAAGGGCCTTTGCCGCGTTCATGCCGGACGGATCAGCGCGCCAGGCTGCCGGTGTAATCGACCAGGATACGCAAGCCCGAGGGGCTCGTATCCGCGATCAGACGCCGGGTGAACGCCACGGCCCCCGCGCAGAAAAGCTCCGGATCGACCTTCTGCGAAGACAGGTAAGCCTCGACCTCCGGGCGCATCGTCCCGTCCTCCTCGCGCCATTCACGCAGAAAGTTGTACCAGTCGTCGGCCGAGGGCGGCCGGAATTCTTCGGGAGCATCGCGCCCCGCGGCCATGGCCGTCACCAGCGCCGCCAGCCATCTGCCATGCAATTGCCTGTCGACCTGGCCAAGTCCTGCTCGATCGAGATAGGTCAGTCCCCCTTTTGCGACCCGGCCGCACAGCTCGGGCGAGCCGGAAAGATCCTTCAGCAGCGCCAGTTGAGCCCGCTGGATTTCCAACAGCGGCCCCCGCCCGGCAAGACTGAGATATTGCGCGTTCTCGCCCCTCAAGTCAGCCACGAACGCATCGCTTTCCGCCATGAGCGCTGGCCCCAGGTCATGACGAGCCACATCAGTATCAAGCGCGATCTCCTCGATCTCTTCGACATGTTCGGCATAGGCTTTCGGGAACCGTGTCTCGATCGCGTCATAGAGACCGGGAAAAGACCGCTTCCGGACGTCTTGCATCAACTTTCCGTCTTGGACGAGGTCGCGGTGCGCGGCTTCGCCAACGGTCAGGGACTGCATGATGAAATAGATCAGGACGACCCCAAGCGGCACGGCGACCATGACGAAACGCGCGATGTTCATTCCACCCGCTCCGCCCCGTGCCCGGGCAGGCTCATGCGCCGTGATCGGGCGCTTTGCGCGACGGCGCGCGATAGGGTCGGGTCACATCCCGCAAACTCACTTCCAGCGCTTCGATCCTTGCCCTGACCGCGCCGTCGCCCGCCAGCGTCAGGGTGATGTATCCGGATACATCGTCCGCGGCATCAGGCTCGAAACCGATACTCAGGACGGACAGGATCGTGCCCGTGTCGCCACGGTCGATCCCCTGGCTTGCGACCCCCAGAACATTGTCTATCACCAGCACCGAGCGCACGCGTTCGGCCCCGTGCCGTTGGCGCCCCTCGTCTTCCCAGCGGAAGCGGTTGACCAAGAACGCAAGACGTCGTTCCTGCGGACGCCAGGCCATGTCGGTGATCGTGAACACCGCATCCTGCACAAGGCTGGACAACACTTCCAAGTCCTCGGCGTCGAACGCCCCAAGGTTCAGGGGCGCCTCTCGCCCGTCTTCGAACTTGGCATCTTCCGTCATTCGCCTTGAACCCGTTCGATCCGAGCGCCCACGTTGCTCAGTTTTTCTTCGACTCGCTCGTAGCCGCGGTCAAGGTGATAGACTCGATTGACCAGGGTTTCGCCTTCGGCGGCCAGCCCGGCCAGGATAAGTGAAACGCTCGCGCGAAGGTCGGTCGCCATGACCGGCGCCCCCTTCAGGCGTTCGACACCTGTCACGGTCGCGGTCCCGCCATGCACGTCGATCCGGGCGCCCATCCGCATCAGCTCGGGCGCGTGCATGAAGCGGTTCTCGAAAATTCTCTCTTCCAGGATGCTGGTACCCACGGCCGTGCACATCAGCGCCATCATCTGGGCTTGCAGATCGGTTGGAAAGCCCGGGAAAGGCTCTGTGATCACATCGACCGCGCGAACCCTGCCGTTCTTGCGCGTGACCTTCAGGCCTGCTTCGGTTTCTTCCACCGATACCCCAGCGGCATCCAGCTTTTCGCAGAATGCCTCGAGGAGGTCGATGCGACCGCCCAGGCACTCGACCTCGCCGCCGCAGATGGCAGGGGCAAGCATGAAGGTGCCCAGCTCGATCCGGTCCGTGACAACAGGGTGCGTCGCGCCGTGCAGGCGATCGACGCCCTGGATCGTGATTTCGCTGGTGCCTTCGCCCTCGATCTCGGCGCCCATCTTGCGCAGGCAATGCGCCAGATCCACGATTTCGGGCTCGCGCGCCGCGCCGCGCAGCACCGTCGTGCCCTTGGCCAGCGTCGCGGCCATCAGCGCGTTCTCGGTGGCACCCACCGACACCAGAGGAAAGTCCACGACGCCGCCTTTCAGCCCGCCGGGCGCCTTGGCGTGCACATACCCTTCCTTCAGTTCTAGCTCGGCGCCCATCGCCTCCAGCGCCTTGAGATGCAGGTCGACAGGCCGAGCCCCGATGGCGCAGCCCCCGGGAAGAGAGACTACCGCGTGTCCGTCGCGGGCCAGCATCGGTCCGAGCACCAGGATCGAGGCACGCATCTTGCGCACGATGTCGTAGTCGGCCACGTGATTGTCGAGGCGGTGGCTCGACATCGCCAGCACCTGCCCGTCCTGCAACGTGGTCACCTCCGCCCCGAGCGACTGCAACAACGCGGTCATCGTCTTGATATCCGACAGGCGTGGCGCGTTAGTCAGCGTTAGGGGCTCATCGCTCAGCAAGGTCGCCGGCATCAGCGTGAGGCAGGCGTTCTTGGCCCCGGCAATGGGGATTTGCCCCTGCAGCGGGCCATTGCCCGTCACGAGTATCGAATCCATGTCGTCTTATCCGCCCTTGTTCTTGTTCTGGCCTGCCTCCGACCCCTCCTGCCCCGATGCCTTTCCGCGCGCCTGGGCCTTGCGACGGGCCAGGTTCGCCTTCAGCGCCGCCTTCAGCCGATCTTCGCGGCTTGGCTTGGGTTTGGCGCCTGATTTGGGCGGGGGGTTCGTGCTCATGCCGCCTGTCTACAGCAGTCGCCAAAAAGCGTCCAGATTACGCTTGCACGAATACTCGGAACGGTCTAATCACCCCGCCACGAACCGGCGCTGCTGTAGCTCAGTGGTAGAGCGCACCCTTGGTAAGGGTGAGGTCGGGAGTTCAATCCTCCCCAGCAGCACCAGATTTCGTCTCCCCAAAACGCTATCCCATGGAAGCCCGCGCTTATACTAAGCGATGCCATGCTTCACGAAACTCAGGCTTTTCGTAATTCTTTGCTTCCAGCCAGTAGGCACGGCCTTTCCCCTTATCTTGAGTAGATAAATCCTTCACTTCTTCAAGCGAAAGAACAAAACACGTCGGGTCATCGTCGTTCGCGCCCAAAGTGATAACCCACCACCGAGACCGAAGACGGCTTAGATCCGTCCCCAACGGGACAGCGGCCCGCCTTGACAACGCTTTGGACTGAATTGGAATCACAGCTTCTTCATCATCCAACGGCGCTGCATAGAGGTCAGCACCTCTCGCATTTCGCACTGTCGGCATTACATTCCATCCACGTCGGGTCAGTTCCCAAGCAATGTGGAAAAGCCCGGCGTTGCCGGTCATTTGGTTTCGCATCGCGGGCTCCTGCCAACTCCGGGAAATAGTAATTCAACGCCTGACAGGAAAGCAACGCCTGTTGGTTGCTCATGCGCGCATAGGAATGGTCCGCGTCTTCAGCCAACTTGTTGCCACATAACGCCGCCCCCGGCAATTTGACGCTTAGCAGTCCCGAAACCACCCTTTCACCCGGCAATCGCCCACTCTATAAGAGCCCACGGTTTCCGTCGGTCGAGTCGGGGACCAAATCACTATTCAAACCACGGGACGCACGACCTCATGTCCATCTTCGACAAAATTCCCGGCCTGTTCACGGCCGACATGGCGATCGACCTCGGCACAGCCAACACGCTGGTCTACGTCAAGGGGCGGGGCGTCATCCTGTCGGAGCCATCCGTGGTGGCCTACCACGTCAAGGACGGCGTCAAGAAGGTGTTGGCCGTGGGCGAGGACGCCAAGCTGATGCTGGGCCGGACCCCTGGCAGCATCGAAGCGATCCGCCCCATGCGCGAAGGCGTCATCGCCGATTTCGATACCGCCGAGGCGATGATCAAGCATTTCATCCGCAAGGTGCACAAACGCTCGACCTTCTCGAAGCCGAAGATCATTGTCTGTGTCCCCCACGGCGCCACGCCGGTGGAGAAACGCGCCATCCGTCAATCCGTGTTGAGCGCCGGCGCGCGCCGCGCGGGTCTGGTGGCCGAGCCCATCGCGGCGGCCATCGGCGCGGGTATGCCGATCACCGATCCCACCGGCAACATGGTCGTGGATATCGGCGGCGGCACCACCGAGGTTGCCGTCCTTTCGCTGGGTGACATCGTCTATGCCCGCTCGATCCGCGTCGGGGGCGACCGAATGGACGAGGCGATCATCAACTATCTGCGCCGCCAGCAGAACCTGCTGGTGGGCGAATCCACCGCCGAGCGCATCAAGACCTCGATCGGAACCGCACGTATGCCCGATGACGGACGCGGCAGCTCGATGCAGATCCGGGGACGCGACCTTCTGAACGGGGTGCCCAAGGAAACCGAGATCAGCCAGGCCCAGGTGGCCGAGGCGCTGGCGGAACCCGTGCAGCAGATCTGCGAGGCGGTGATGACCGCGCTTGAGGCCACCCCGCCGGACCTTGCCGCCGATATCGTCGACCGCGGCGTCATGCTGACCGGCGGCGGCGCGCTGCTGGGCGACCTGGACCTGGCCTTGCGCGAACAGACCGGACTGGCCGTCTCCATCGCCGACGACAGCCTCAACTGCGTGGCGCTCGGCACCGGCAAGGCGCTGGAATTCGAAAAACAGCTGCGCCACGCAATCGACTACGACAGCTAGGCCGCTCTGCAAAAGGATGGATGATGCCGCGTTTCATGATCCTGTCCCTTGTGCTGACGCTTCTGGCTTCTGCCGGGCACGCGGGGTCCGCCCTGCCGCGCACGGGCGAGTGCGTTCACAGGGAAAACGCCAGCGGCGTGATCCTGCGGACACTGATCAAATGGGCTGATGCCAGCGCCGAGGTCACGACCACCTATGGCGAGACCGTTCCGGGAAAGGTCGTCGGTCTGCGCCCGCATGATGAAAATTTCAAGCTGTCCATCTTCTATGAGGACCCGATCTCGGGGCCCGCAGAGATGACGATTTTCGGAGTCACAATCGACGGCATAACGACGCATCGCCGCTCGGTCGTGGTGTATGGGACCCTGCAAGACGGTACACGGGTCGTCAACTACGTGAACGGATTCGAAGACATCACCTGCACTGTGCTAGAATAAGCCGATCCTGGAAGCGAAGGGACAAGTTTGGCAAAGGACCGCAATCAAGGCAGCGAATACACTGCCCCCCTGAAGCGCCTGCTTCTGGGGCTTCTGGTGTTGTGCCTGATAGGCCTGTTCCTGTTGTGGCGCATCGACAGCCCCCGTGTCGAACGCTTCCGCGCCCAGGTGATCGACCGGGTCGTGCCCAGCTTCGACTGGGCGATGGCGCCGGTCACCGGAGCCGTCAACATCCTGCGCGATTTCCAGAGCTACCAGCGCATCTACCAGCAGAACCAGGAACTGCGCCGCGAGTTGCAGCAGATGAAAGCCTGGAAAGAGGCCGCGCTGCAACTGGAGCAAGAGAACGCCCGCCTGCTTGACCTCAACAATGTTCAGCTTGACCCGCGCCTGACATTTGTCACCGGCGTGGTGCTCGCCGACAGCGGCTCGCCGTTCCGGCAGTCGGTGCTGATCAACGTGGGTGGTCGCGACGGCATCGTCGACGGCTGGGCCGCGATGGACGGGCTGGGCCTGGTGGGACGCATTTCCGGCGTCGGCGACAATACCGCAAGGGTGATCCTGCTGACCGATACGTCCAGCCGCATACCGGTGACGATTCAGCCCTCCGGCCAGCAGGCGCTTTTGATCGGCGACAACACCGCGTCGCCGCCCATCGACTTTATCGAGGATGCCGATAAGGTGCGCCCCGGCGACCGGGTGCTGACCTCAGGCGACGGCGAGGTGTTTCCGGCAGGTTTGCTGGTTGGCCAGGTGGCCGAAGATCCGGGCGGTCGAGTGCGGGTCCGTTTGGCGGCCGATTACGAGCGGCTCGAATTCCTGCGCGTGCTGCGCAACTACGGGCACGAGCGCGTTCTGGACCCCGGCAGCCTGATCCAGCCGTCCGTTCCGATCGTGCAGGGCGCCGACCCCGATCCCGAGCCGCAACTGCCTGCCGAAGCGCAGACCAGCGAGGCGATCGATGGGTGACAATGCCGCGTTGCAACTATGGACGATGCGCCTGCTGTACCTTGGGCTGGGGCTCTTCATCATGTTCTTCAGCCTTCTGCCCATGCAGACGCTGCCCCGCGGCTGGGCCGGCCCTGACCTGATCGTTGCGCTGACCTTCGCATGGATATTGCGGCGTCCGGAATACGTGCCGCCGCTGCTGGTGGCCGGCGTGATCCTTCTGGGGGACCTGATGTTCCACCGTCCTCCCGGCCTTTGGGCCGCGCTGGTGCTGATTGCCGCCGAAGCCCTGCGCGCGCGCCATATCGGCCTGCGCGATCTGACCTTTGCGGTGG
This sequence comes from Roseovarius sp. THAF27, assembly GCF_009363655.1. Lineage (NCBI taxonomy): Bacteria > Pseudomonadati > Pseudomonadota > Alphaproteobacteria > Rhodobacterales > Roseobacteraceae > Roseovarius > Roseovarius sp. THAF27. Next base: position 529,408 of record NZ_CP045393.1, on the reverse strand, counting down.
AATGGGTTTCGGTCGCCACGACGCTGGTGATCATGACGCTGGCCTACCGCACCATCCTTGCGGTTCTGCTGGTCGACCAAGCGCCGCTTGGCCTCAGCTTCATCCAACTGGTCATGACGATGATTTGTTATCCTCTTGTCGTGCTGGTCTCGCAATCGGTGTTCGGAGTGCGTAAACTGGCACCCGGCGATATCGATGCACTCGGAGGCCGGACATGAAACGCCCCACCCGCGACAACACCGAGAGCCAGAAGAAGATCACCCGCCGCGGCCTCGTGCTGGGTGGCGGCATGGCCGGGGTCGTGGGCTTGCTGGGTTTGCGGATGCGCTACCTTCAGGTCGATCAGGCCGACCAGTTCCGGCTCTTGGCCGATGAGAACAGGATCAACATCCACCTGATCCCCCCATCGCGCGGCCGTATCTTTGATCGCAGCGGCAGGGTCATCGCCGAGAATATTCCCTCCTACCGGATCAACCTCATCCGAGAGCAGGCCGGCGATGTCGAAGACGTGATCGCCAGGCTGTCCAAACTGGTGCGGCTGAACCCCGAGGAGCTGGAGAAGGCGCGCGAGGACCTGGCGAAGCTGCGCGGTGACACGCCGGTGACCGTGGCCGACCGCGTAAGCTGGGAAGATATCAGCCGTGTCGCGGTGAACGCACCGGCCCTGCCCGGCGTCACCCCCGAGGTGGGCCTGTCGCGGCATTACCCGATGGGCGCGGATTACTCGCACGTCGTGGGCTATGTGGGGCCGGTCAGCGACCGGGACCTGGAACGCATCGACGCGCCCGACGCGCTGCTTCTGATTCCACGCTTCCAGATCGGCAAGATCGGCCTGGAACGCCGACGCGAGGATTCTCTGCGCGGCAAGGCCGGCACCAAGCGTGTCGAGGTCAACGCCGCCGGCCGCGTCATGCGCGAGCTTGATCGGGTCGAGGGCGAGGCCGGCGCGGACATCCAGTTGACGATCGACAACGCGCTTCAATCCTACGTGACCGCCCGGCTGGAGGGTGAAAGTGCCGCCGCCGTCGTGATGGATTGCGAAACCGGCGACCTGATGGCCTGCGCGTCGACCCCCGGCTACGACCCCAACCTTTTCGTGCGCGGTATCTCGCAGGCGGATTATTCCTCGCTGCTGGAGAACAAGTACCGCCCTCTGCCCAACAAGACCGTACAGGGCGTCTACCCGCCCGGCTCAACCTTCAAGATGATCACGGCGCTGGCCGCGCTCGAGGATGGGCAGGTCGATCCGAACGAGACGGTCTATTGCCCCGGCTTCCTCAAGGTCTCGAACCGTCGCTTCCACTGCTGGAAGCGGGCCGGACACGGCAACGTCGACCTGCACCGCTCGCTGCGCGAAAGCTGCGACGTCTACTATTACGACCTCGCCCTGCGTGTCGGCATCGACAAGATGGCCGAGATGGCGCGCAAGCTGGGACTCGGCGTGGAACACGATCTGCCGATGACGTCCGTGGCGAAAGGCCTGATCCCGAACAAGCTGTGGAAGGCCACGACACGCGGCGAGGACTGGCGGATCGGCGACACCGCCAACGCCGCCATTGGCCAAGGGTATGTGCTCAGTTCTCCTTTGCAACTGGCCGTCATGACCGCGCGCCTCGCCACCGGGCGGTCTGTCTCGCCGCGCCTCGTGCGTTCGGTCGATGGCGTCGAGGAACCGCCCAAGCCCAGCGAATCCCTTGGATTGAACGAAAATAACCTGCGCGAGGTGCGCCGCGCGATGTATGCCGTGTCCAACAACCGGCGCGGCACAGCCTATGGCAGCCGCATCATCGAAGACGCCTTCCGAATGGCCGGCAAGACCGGCACCAGCCAGGTCCGCAACATCACCGCGGCAGAACGCGCCCGCGGCGTCTTTCGCAACGAAGACTTGCCGTGGGAGCGCCGCGACCACGCGCTCTACGTCAACTTCGCGCCTTACGAAGCGCCCAGGGTGGCGGTTGCCGTGATCGTGGAGCATGGCGGCGGCGGCTCCTCGGTCGCGGCACCGATCGCACGCGACATCACGCTTCAGGCGCTCTATGGCGAAGACCCCCCTCTCGAGGCTTATCCCTCGAAGGATCGCGGCCGTATCCAGACACAGCAGGAACAGCTGCGTTCGCGACTCGATCGCCATGGCGGCGAAGACAACGACCGGGCATGAGGGCTGCGCCGTGAGCTATCTGGAATATACCGTCAAGCACACGCCTTCCGGTGTCCGAAAGGTGCTCTACCTCAACTGGCCGCTGGCGCTCTTGCTGACGGCCGTTGCCGCAATCGGCATCCTGATGCTCTATTCGGTGGCCGGCGGATCGTTCAATCCCTGGGCCGAGCCGCAGGCGAAACGCTATGCGCTCGGCTTCGCGGTGATGTTCGTCGTGGCGATGGTTCCGATCTGGTTCTGGCGCAACATGTCCGTGCTGGCCTACGCGATATCGGTTCTCCTGCTCGTCGGAGTGGAGCTTGTGGGCGTCGAGGGCAAGGGCGCGCAACGCTGGATCGACCTGGGATTCATGCGCCTGCAACCATCGGAACTGATGAAGGTCACGCTGGTGATGCTGCTCGCCGCATATTACGACTGGCTGCCGATAAAAAAGACCTCGCGCCCGCTCTGGGTGTTGCTGCCGGTCATACTGATCCTCATACCCGTTGCGCTGGTGCTGCGTCAGCCCGACCTTGGCACCTCGATCCTGCTCATCACCGGCGGGGGGCTGATCATGTTTCTCGCGGGCGTACACTGGGCCTATTTCGCGGTTGTCCTCACCGCGATCGGCGGGCTTGTGACGGCGGTCTTCAACAGCCGCGGCACCGACTGGCAATTGCTGGCCGACTACCAGTACCGCCGTATCGACACGTTCCTCGACCCGGCCTCGGATCCACTAGGCGCGGGCTATCACATCACCCAGTCCAAGATCGCGCTCGGATCCGGCGGTTGGACGGGGCGCGGGTTCATGCAAGGCACGCAATCGCGCCTGAACTTCCTGCCCGAAAAGCACACCGACTTCATCTTCACAACGCTGGCCGAAGAATTCGGCTTTGTCGGCGCGGTGTCCTTGCTTGCGCTTTATGCGCTGATCATCGTCTTCTGCGTCGCGTCCGCACTGGCGAACCGCGATCGGTTCTCGTCACTCCTGACGCTTGGCGTCGCGGTGACGTTCTTTCTGTTCTTCGCGGTCAACATGTCGATGGTCATGGGACTGGCTCCCGTGGTCGGCGTACCGCTTCCCCTGGTCAGCTACGGTGGCTCGGCCATGCTCATCCTGATGCTGGGCTTCGGCTTGGTGCAGAGTGCCCACATCCACAGACCCCGGTAGGTTTCATGTCTCTAAACATTCTCTTCGCCGCCCGGCCCGAACGCTGGGCGGAATACGAAACACCCCTGCGCACAGCGTTCGAAGCGGCGGGTCTCAAGGACTATAACCTGTCGATGGAAATCCCCCCGGAGCAGGTGGACTACATCGTTTACGCGCCGAATTCCAGGCTACGGGACTTTACGCCCTACACGCGCACCAAGGGTGTTTTGAACCTGTGGGCCGGGGTCGAAGAAATCACCGGCAACGAGACCCTGACGCAGCCGCTGACCCGTATGGTCGACGACGGGCTGGAACGGGGCATGGTCGAATGGGTCACCGGACAAACGCTGAGGCATCACCTTGGCATGGACGAACACATACTTGGGCAGGATGGCACCTGGCGCAACGAGACGCCGCCCCTCGCCAAGGACCGCCCCGTCACCATCCTCGGCCTCGGGGCGCTGGGGCGCGCATGCGCAGAAACGCTCGCGCATCTGGGCTTTCCGGTCACCGGCTGGTCACGTAGCCAGAAGGAAATCCCGGGCATCACTTGCCTCTCAGGGGACGACGGCTTCGCTCGGGCGCTGGAGACCGCACAGATCGTCGTGCTGCTGGTGCCCTATACCCCGCAAACCGAGAACCTCATCGACGCCGCTGCTTTGTCCAGCATGCCAGCCGGCGGATTTCTCATCAACCCCGGCCGCGGGTCTTTGATCGACGACGACGCGCTAATTGCTGCTCTCGACTCCGGGCATATCGCCCATGCCACGCTGGACGTCTTCCGCACCGAGCCGTTGCCGCCCGAGCACCTTTACTGGGCCCATCCCCGCGTCACGGTCACGCCTCATATCGCGTCTGAAACCCGCGCTGACACCGCCGCAGAGGTGATTGCCGAGAATATCCGCCGCGGCGAAGCGGGCGAGCCACTCTTGCACCTCGTCGACCGCAACCTCGGCTATTGAGAACCGGCCTTACGCAATCACGAGACGGGGGTAAGAAGCGCCTCGGAATTTTCTGAAAATTCCGTGCCGTTTTCTTTGAAAGAATACGCGCCCGATTATTTCAGTTTCGGCGGTTTTTCCGGGTCGGTCCCAGGCGCCGGACGGACGGTCTCTTCGGGCTTTGGCAGATCGAAACGCAATCCGACCAAGGCCATACGCGCCGCCGCCGGGTCGGTGCTGCGAAAGAACCCCACGTCCAGAAGCGCCGCCTCGAGCCCGGAAAGCGCCAGAACGTCCGACACGGCGCGCGCGATGGCGGCATCGGCCCCCGGCACCGCATCCACGACGCCCAGCAAATGTCCGGTGGTGCCGTTCTCGTAGGTCACGCCAACCAGATAAGCCAGCTCCGCCAACCCACCCGCCGCGGCCAGTCGGGCATCCAGCGCCGTGACCAGTTCTTCTGGCAGACCCTTCGGGGGATGAAACGACTGCGGTTGCGCCTCCACCTCTTCCGGCCCCTCGGCCAGTGTCTCGGCCAACCAGACCATCGCCGCATTCGGCAACAGGGCCGCCTGTGGACCTGCCTCCAGGTTCAGCCCCAGCCCCAGCCCCGCCTCGGCCAGCATCTCGGCCACGGCCCGGCCGGAAAGGGCGACGTAATGCGCCTCGTTACCGGCAAACCCGGACAGGCGCTCCTCGGTGTCGAAGGCCAGTACGAAGGTCTGCCCTTCCACCTCGAAAGCCTGCGGCACGACATCGTCCTCCTGCGCCTCCGCTTCCAGCAGCAGGAACAGCTCTGCCGCGGCCAGCGTCTGGTAATACCGCAGGCGCGCGGCCTCGTCGCCGGCCTCCATCGCCGCATGGGCCCGGTCCAAATGTGTCGTCTCAGTCATCCAGTGCACGCCTCACTTCAGTCCGCAGGGCCGGCAGCACATCTGCTTCGAACCACGGGTGTTTCTTCAGCCAGCCGGTATTGCGCCACGATGGGTGCGGCAAGGGGAAAACCCCGGGCGCATGATCCCGCCAGTTGCGCACCGTTTCTGTCACCGATCCCTTCGCACCCAGATGATAGCGATGCGAATAGCCGCCCACGATCACCCGAAGCCGCACGTCGCCCAGTGCCGCCATGACCCGGTCATGCCATGTCCGACCGCAGATCGCGGGCGGTGGCAGGTCCGACCCCTTGGCATCATATCCCGGGAAACAGAACGCCATCGGTATAATCGCAACGCGATTCTTGTCATAGAATTCCTCCGACGACATGCCCAACCAGTCGCGCAACCTGTCACCAGACGGGTCGTCGAAGGGCCTGCCGGACTTGTGCACCCTTAGGCCCGGCGCCTGTCCCGCGATCAGGATGCGCGCACCGGGCCGGAACCAGACCACCGGGCGGGGTTCGTGCGCGGTATGTGTCGCGGCAAAGCGCTCGGCGCAGATACGGCAGGCCCGGATTTCCTCCGGCAGTCCATCAGGCAAGCGTGACCCCCGCGTCGCGCATGTCCTTCAGCGCCAGTTCGAAGGAGCCGTCGAGGTCGATTCCGCGGCAGAGATCGCGCAGCACCGTCACCGGATAGCCCAACCTTGCGGCATCCACGGCCGAGTAATTCACACAAAAATCCGTCGCCAGACCCACCATCACAAGCTCGGTGATCCCCCGGCTGCGCAGATAGCCATGCAATCCGGTGGGCGTTTCGTGGTCATTCTCGTAGAACGCAGAGTAACTGTCGACCGCCGGGTTGAAGCCCTTTCGCACGATCATGTCAGCGTGGTCGGTCGCAAGGTCAGGGTAAAATTCAGCGCCGCGCGTGCCCTGGACGCAATGGTCCGGCCAAAGCACCTGGGGCCCATAGGGCATGCCGATCATGTCGAACGGCGCCTTGCCTTCGTGGCTCGAGGCGAATGACGAATGCCCTGCGGGGTGCCAATCCTGGGTCAGCACAACGGCGGAGGCATCTTGCATGATCGTGTTGATCCCCGCCACGATGCGGTCTCCTCCCTCGACGGCCAGTGCCCCGCCGGGACAGAAATCGTTTTGCATGTCGATCACGATCAGGCCTTTGGGCATGAGTCTCTCCTGTTGGTGGCTGTCGGCGGTTCGCGCGGACCCTGAAGCAGTCACGCGCGCAGGTCAATGTCACCCCGATGTCTGTGCGAAAATGCAGAGAAATCCTGCGAGAGTTACTGTTTCCTTAATTCGCCAACCGATTATGTATGCGAGCAAAGGAGACATGACATGACCAAGACACTGAATTTCGCAACGATCAGCGGGTCGCTTCGCCAAGGCAGTCACAGCACATCCGTGGCCGAGACGCTGCAAGAGCTGGTGCCCGAGGGCGTGACCGTCACCCGGCACGACATTGCCGATATCCCGCTTTACAACGAGGATATCAAGGATGGCGACACCTCTCCGCAGGCGGTCCGCGACCTGGCCGAGAAACTGGCCGCCGCGGACGCCATCATCGTGGTGTCGCCGGAATACAACCGCGGCACCTCGGGCGTTCTGAAGAACACCATCGACTGGATGTCGAAGGAACCCAACGCGCCCTTCTCGGGCAAGCCCTCGCTGATCATCACGCAGTCGCCCGGGGCCACGGCGGGCCTTACCGCGCATTACGACCTGCGCCAGGTACTATCGGTCATCAATGCGAACGTTCAGGCCGGGTTCGAGATCGCCATCGGCGGCTCGGCAGGCAAGATCGAGAACGGCAAACTCGCTCACGAAGACACGCGCGACTTCATCGCCAAGCAGCTGAAGCGCCTGACCGAGACCGCCAAGGGCTGACCGCGCAGAGCTTGCCGAACGCCACCGAAGGGCGTAGATCGCGGCGCATGTATACCATCGCCGCGCTCTACCATTTCACCCGGTTCGACGACCCTGCCGCCATACAGGGTCCACTGCTCGCGTTGTGCGAGGCCGAGAAGATTTCCGGCTCTCTCCTGCTGGCTCAGGAAGGCATCAACGGCACCATCGCGGGGCCGCGCGCCGGGATCGATGCGGTGCTCGCCCACATCCAAGGCCTGCCCGGCTGTGCCGATCTGGAGTGGAAGGAAAGCACAGCCGCGTCCCAGCCGTTCCGTCGCCTCAAGGTGCGCCTCAAGAAAGAGATCGTCACGATGGGTCAGCCCGACGTGGATCCGGTCGCACGGGTCGGGCACTACGTCGACCCCGCAGAGTGGAACGACCTGATCCAGTCGCCCGACGTCGCCGTCATCGACACTCGTAACGATTACGAGGTGGCCATCGGCACGTTCCAAGGCGCCATCGACCCCAAGACCGACAGCTTCCGCGACTTCCCCGCATGGTGGGAGGAAAACAAGCACCGTTTTCACAACAAGCGCATCGCGATGTTCTGCACCGGAGGCATCCGCTGCGAGAAGTCCACCAACTACCTGTTGGGCCAGGGGGTCGATGATGTCTATCACCTCAAGGGCGGTATTCTGAAATACCTTGAAGAGGTTCCCCCTGAAGACAGCACCTGGAACGGCGAGTGTTTTGTCTTCGATGGCCGCGTGTCGGTGGGTCATGGCCTCGAGGAAGGCCCGCATTTGCTCTGCCATGCCTGCCGCCGGCCGATCCTGCCCGAAGACACGCAGCGCGCCGAATACGAACAAGGTGTCGCCTGCCACCTCTGCACGCATGAAACCACCGAGGCCGACAAGAACCGCTTTCGCGAACGCCAGAAACAGATGGCTCTGGCCGAAGCCCGCGGCACCACCCACATCAAGATCGTCCACGAGGACGAGATTTGACCGGCCCTGCCCGCTCGGACAGGCTCGGCGCAGCATAGAAGAGCGACCTCCATGACGGACACTTCGACCCCTACCGACATTGCGCGTGACGTGCTGACGATTGAACGCGATGCGCTCGACCTGATGCGCGACACCCTGCCCGAGACATTCGACACCGTGGTCGACCGCCTGCTAAAGGTGCCGGGCCGGGTCATCGTCTCTGGCATGGGCAAGTCCGGCCACGTCGCGGCGAAGATCGCAGCGACCTTCGCCTCCACCGGCACGCCGGCGCAATATGTCCACCCAGGCGAGGCCAGCCACGGCGACCTCGGAATGGTCACCGGGCAGGACGCCGTGATCCTGATCTCGAACTCCGGCGAGACCCGCGAACTGGCCGATATCACCGCCCATTGCGCACGCTACTCGATTCCGCTCGTGGCAATCACCAAGAAACCCGGCAGCGCCTTGGCGCGACAGGCCGACCACGTCCTGACACTGCCCGACGCGCCAGAGGCCTGCGGCATCGGCATGGCGCCCACCACCTCGACCACCTGCACCATGGCGATGGGCGACGCGCTGGCTGTCGCGATGATGAAACTGCGTGGCTTCGAGCGTGAGAACTTCCTCGCCTTCCATCCCGGCGGCACATTGGGTGCACAGCTATTGAAGGTCTCGGCAGTGATGCACACGGGCGACGAACTGCCCCTGGTGACCGAAGACACTCCCATGGGCGAAACTCTGGTGGAAATGACCCGCAAGAGCTTTGGCGTCGCCGCCGTCGTCTCGGGGGATCAGCTTGTCGGCATCGTTACCGATGGGGACCTGCGCCGCAACATGGACGGGCTGATGACACACACAGCAGGCGAAGTCGCCACGAAATCGCCTCTTGTCACCGCGCCGGATACGCTCCTGGTCGAGGCGCTCGGGGTGATGAACTCCAACAAGCGCACCGTGCTGCTCGTGACCGATTCCAATAATCGCCTTGTCGGCCTCGTCCACATTCACGACGCCCTGCGCGCCGGCGTCGCCTGAGAAAATTCGTACGAATTTTCTCAGGCGGGATTATTCGCAGAATAGTCTGGGACGATCCCTCAGGAGCGTGCCACGGCGTCAAGCGCCGCGCGCAGAAGATCCCATTGATCGCTCAGAGGATAATGATGGTTGCCGATGAACAGCCCGTTGGCATCGATGTCGTCCGCGTTTTTCAACGAGCCATGTATCACGTGATCCATATGCTTCGTGACAACCTCGTTCTTGGCGAAATTCCCCGCCACGACGGGCCGACATTCCACACCTTGCCGCACCAGAGACGCAATCAGCTCGGCGCGTGAGAACCCGGCATCGGGCTGCACGACCATCGAAAAGCCGAACCAGCTCGATTGGCCGATTTCCTGCTGGGTACGGATCTGCGGATAGCCTTGCATCAGGCCACGGAAAGCCTCGGCATTCTTGCGCCGTTCTTCCACAATCATCGGCAGCTTCGCGATCTGTTCCTGCCCGATCGCCCCGCTCATCTCCAACGGGCGCAGGTTGTAACCCGGCAGCACGAACTTGAAACTTTCCTCGAACGGATCGTCGCTCTTCTTGCCGGTCACATGGTTGAATTTCGGCAAATGCCGAGTCCAGCCGTGGCTTCGGACCGACAGCATGATGTGATAGAGTTCCTCGTCATCGGTCACCACCAACCCGCCTTCCATTGTGGCGATGTGGTGCGAAAAGAACGACGAATAGCTGCCCGCGATTCCGAATGTGCCCGCCTGCCGCCCTTGGAACGTGGCACCGAGGCTTTCGCAATTGTCCTCCATGATCACGATGTCGCGCCCGGCGACAAGGGCCTCGATCCGGGTGAAATCGTTGGGGTTGCCTAGCAGGTTCACCACCATGACCGCCTTCGTCTCCGGCCCGATAGCCGCCTCCAGCGCCTCAAGATCGTAGTTGAGCGTATCCGCGTCGATATCCACGAACTTGAGCCGCAGACCGTACTGGTGCAGCGGATAAAACGTCGTCGACCAACTGACCGCGGGCACGATCACCTCCGCCCCGGCAGGAAGGTCGATCTTCGAATGGTACCTCAGCGCCGCCACCATCAGCAGGTTCGCCGAAGAGCCCGAATTCACCATCACGGCATGGGCCGATCCCATCGCCGCCGCGAACTGCTCCTCGAAGGCCTTCACCTCCGGCCCCATCGAAAACATGCCGGACTTCACCACCCGGTCGATGGCCGCGTGTTCTTTCTCGTCCCAGCTGGTCGTCGCCAACGGGAACCCCTTTGCCTCGCTCATGCTGCCCCCCGTTCCAACAGGTCCTGGAAATGCGCGTAGGTCTGCGCGATCCCTTCGGCCAGCGAGGTTCGTGCCTCCCAGCCAAAATTCTTTTGCGCGCTTACGTCCAGGAGCTTTTGCTTCATGCCGGTGGGGCGCGACAGGTCATGCACGAATTCACCCTCCCAGCCGATCACGCGGGCGGCCTCGGCGTAATACTCGTTGATCGAGTAGTCATAGCCCAACCCGATGTTCATCCGCGCCGGCAGCGCGTCAAACCGTTCCGCCGCCGCCCAGACGCCATCCGCCAGATCGCCGGAGAACATGAACTCGCGTCGCGCGGTCCCGTCGCCCCAGATCTCCACCGTCTCGGCGTCGTTTTCCTTCGCCTCGTGCACCTTGCGGATGATCGCCGGCACCAGGTGGGACACCTTAGGGTCGAACTTGTCATGCAGCCCGTACAAGTTGCACGGGATCAAGGTCTTGTAAGCCAGGTCCTCGCGTTCCCGGCTGACAAAAGCACATAGCCGCGCCACCGCCACCTTGGCCAGCCCATAGCCTTCGTTGGTCGGCTCCAGCTCGCCCTTTCCCAGGCTGTCCTCGTGCAGAGGGTTCAGCGCATCATGCGGATACATGCAGCTTGAGCCGAGGTTCAGCAGGACCGGCACGCCGGCGTCGCGCGCGGCCATGACGATATTGAATCCCATGTCCATGTTCTCGGTCAGAAATGCCGCCGGGTTGGCCATGTTGGCCTGGATCCCGCCGACACGGCCCGCCGCGTGGATGAGGATGTCAGGCGCGGTTTCGGCCACGAATTCCATCACGGCAGTGCGATCCGTCAGGTCCAGTTCGGTACTGGTCGGCGCGACAATCCGGTGCGCCGCCGCGCCCGGATGATCCTGGATGGCGCGACCAACCATGCCGCGCCCGCCGGTCAGCAATACCCTCATCCCTGCTCCTGCGCCCGCTTCTGCGCCGCCGCTTCCTCGAAATCCGACAGCGCCATTTCCTCCACCAGTGTCTCGAACGGCGTCTCCGGGGTCCAGCCAAGCTGTTGCCGTGCCTTACTGGCGTCTCCCAGCAAGGTCTCCACCTCGGCGGGGCGGAAATAGGCCGGATCGACCCGCACGATCACGCGGCCGCTCTCGTCGCGGCCCACCTCGTCGACACCCTCGCCCTCGAAGGTCACGCTCATACCCAGCACGTTGGCCGCGCACTTGATGAATTCGCGCACCGAGTATTGCTGGCCCGTGGCGATGACGTAATCCTCGGGTTTGTCCTGCTGCAACATCAGGTGCATCATCTTGACGTAGTCGCGCGCATGGCCCCAGTCGCGCAGTGCGTCCATGTTCCCGAGGCGCAGCTCCTCTTGCGTACCCAGCTTGATCCGCGCCAGCGCCCGCGTGATCTTGCGGGTTACGAAAGTCTCTCCGCGAATAGGACTCTCGTGGTTGAAGAGGATGCCGTTACAGGCATAGATTTCATAGGCCTCGCGGTAGTTCACCGTAATCCAGTAGGCGTATAGCTTGGCCACGGCATAGGGGCTGCGCGGATGGAAAGGCGTCGTCTCGCGCTGCGGCGTTTCCTGCACCAGCCCGTAGAGTTCGGATGTCGACGCCTGATAGAATCGCGTCTTGTCGCCCAGTCCCAGGAACCGGATCGCCTCCAACAGTCGCAACGCGCCCATGGCATCGGAATTGGCGGTATATTCCGGTTCTTCAAAGCTGACCCCGACGTGGCTTTGCGCCGCGAGGTTATATACCTCGTCGGGACGCACAGCCTGAAGAATGCGCGTCAGCGAGGAACTGTCGGTCATGTCGCCGTGATGCAGCTGGAACTGTTCCTTCCGGCCAGGCTCGCCTTCGAACAGATGGTCGATCCGGTCGGTGTTGAACAGCGACGTGCGTCGCTTGATGCCATGCACCTCGTAGCCTTCTGCCAGAAGATGCTCCGAAAGATAGGCACCGTCCTGCCCTGTCACGCCGGTAACCAGTGCTTTCTTCATGCGTCTCGTCCTCGCGGTCTCGTCCGTCGTCATCCGATAAAGCCTCATGCGGCAAATGAACAGGCCCTACGCCACCGGCGGGGCCCGGAATTTGCGCAAGTTCCGGGATAGAAAATGCGCATTTTCTATCCCATCTTCCGCGCGGAAAATGCCCCGCTCAGATGCATCGCCCGCCATCGACCTCCATGCAGACGCCAGTGATCATGCTCGCCTCGTCGCTGCAAAGAAAGGCCGCGGCGTTGCCCATGTCCTCGGGTGTCGAAAATCGGCCCAGCGGAATCGTGCTCAGGAACCTTTCCCGCATCTCGGGCGTGTCCTCGCCCATGAAGGACTTCAGGAGCGGCGTCTCCCCGGCCACCGGGTTCAGCGCGTTCACCCGAATTCCTTCGGGTGCCAGTTCCACCGCCAGCGCCTTCGTCGCCGTGATCATCCATCCCTTCGAGGCATTGTACCAGTTCAGTTTCGGCCGCGGGCTGACGCCGGCCGTCGAGGCGACGTTCAGAAATACGCCCGAGCCGCGTGCCTTCATCCCCGGCACGAAAGCTTGCGCAGCAAGGTAGACCGACTTGCAGTTGACCGCGAAGACCCGGTCGAATTCGTCTTCCGGAACCTCCTCGGCGGGCTGCGGCAGGTGTGTGATTCCGGCATTGTTCACAACGATATCCGGGAGGCCGTACGTCATCTCGGTGGCCAGCGTCAGCGCCTTCATGCTGGCCGCGTCCGACACGTCCACCGGGCAGGCCGCCGCGCCCAGTTCCTCGGCCAGCGCCATGGCGCCGGGACCGTTGAGGTCGGCGATCATCACCCGGGCCCCTTCGGCCACGAATTTGCGCACGATCCCCGCGCCAAATCCGCTGGCCCCGCCGGTCACCACCGCCGTCTTTCCTTGCAATCGCATCTCGGTCCTCCCTTGCCGCCTGTCTTCAAATGGCAGCTTGCCTTGGCTCTTGGTTCAACCCTGCCTGACGGATCACGCCGGACGGGGCACGCTCCAGCCTATATCCGCGATCCCGGCAAGGCGGCCGAAGCGGGTCAGCTCGCGGTCCAGTTTCGCCACTCGTTGCGCGGTCCATTTCACTCCCGGCTCCGGCCAGAACCCGGTTACCTGGATCCAGCCCGCAGCGCGGTCGGCCTTCAGCTCCAGCCGTCCGACAAAGCGGTCCCCTTCCAGCAGGGGATAGATGTAGTAGCCCCAGATGCGCTGATCCTTGGGCACGAACATCTCGTTGCGATAGGCAAAGCCGAACAAACGCTCCAGCCGCACCCGGTCGCGGATCGCCGGGTCGAACGGGTTGAGCAGCCGTAGGTGCGACGACAGCCCCTCCGCCGCTGCCAGACGCGTCTCGATATCTGCCACACCCCAGGCCGCCCGCCAGGTTCCGTCCGCGCCTTCGACCTCCAGCGGTACGAGGTCGCGACGCTCCGACCATGCCTTCGCCTCGCGCGCATCCATCGCGTCCCAGAACCGCTGCACCTCACCCACAGTGGCCATCCCCAGCCGATCCAGCGCGGCATCGCACAGCCAGTCGGCTGCCTTCTCCTCGCCCGGGCACTGGCGCAGGGCTGCGGGGAACACGCGCTCGCCAAGATCGTAGAATTTCACGAAGTTCTCACGGTGACTGGTTGCCAGCTCTCCCGCGTACCACATCTGTTCGAGCGCCTTTTTATGAGGCGGTCGCGCCCACATCTCGCGGCTTTCCGCCTTTGTGTCGAACGCATGGGTCGAAAGCGCTCCTTCCCGGGCGATGCGCTCGCGGATGCGCCGGATATCCTCTTGGGCCAACCCGGAGCGATACCAGTCCGCGCGCGACACCTTCGCCCCCAAGCGCCGGAACTGCCGCTGCCAGTAGGGAAGCACGTCCATCGGGATCAACGAGGCATCGTGCGTGAAATGCTCGAAAAGCTGCCGCCCCCTCAGAAACGGCCACAAGCTGCGCTCGCGGTAGTTCCGGTTCCGGCTCCACAAGATGTGATGATGCGCCCGTGTGACATTCCGGATCGTGTCGAGTTGCACGAATCCCAACTGCCGGATCGTCTTCATCACATCGACGGCGCCGGAGGGATTGTCGGCCAGCCCGTTGGCGTGAAGCCAAAGCCGGCGTGCGGCCCGACTCCCGATGCGCAGCGGCGCGCTCAAGGGCGGCTCATGTAGACCAGCGTATCGCTGAGGGCGCGGCCCTCCAGCTGCAGGACCGTGTTCATGAAAAGCCGTCCGATGGCGCAGGCCTCGGTCGTGCTGGCCTGGTCGAGGTTGATCATCGCCTGCATCAGATCACCGGCGCGGTCGGTCGCCATGATGCTGCGCGTCATGCTGGCCTGAAGTCGCTCTTCGACCCGACGTGCCGCGCCCTCGCTCAAGCGCACCGGCTGGCGCCGCGCACCAATGCGGGCCGCCTGTGCCTGGATGCGATAGTATTTTTCCAACGCGTCCGTATTCAGACGGGCGGCCACGCGCGACGTCAGTTCGGCAAACCGCGCCGGGCGCATGCGGTTGCTTACCGCCATACCGCACTGCCGGATTGTAAGTGTCTCCATGATCTTGCGTTCGACGGTATAATAGAACTTCAGGTCCCGGGTCGGCAGGTGGCCGAGCCCGCGTTCGATCAGAGGCCACATCAGGCCGTCCGAAACGCGCACGGCTGTCGGATCCTCGAACGCGGCAATGACCTGATCGGCGACGTATCCGGCGATGACCGGGTCGCGATACAGCAATTCGGCCTGCGCCACTGCCAGATCCAGGTTGTCGCCGCGAAATCCTAACAGGCGAAGGTCCTCGCGGATGGGCGCGATGTCGGGCAATTGACCCAACAGTCGGATGACCTCCTGACGTTCCGCCCGGGTGTCGCGGTCCTGGGCAAGGGCAACCCCGGTGCCTGCCAGGATCAGCCAGGCGAGAACTGCAACAAAACGCAAGAGACGTCTCCTATCCGTGGCGGCAGAGCAAACGCGGGGCGCGCTCCGCATCTGCGCAAGGCCAACCTAAGGATTCTCGAACGGTTTGAAAGCCCCTTCCCGACGGGCCCGCTCCGAAATGCCTTGCGGCACCTGTTTCTCGCAACGAGAATCGCCGGGAATTCAGCGTGTTTCCTTCGGACCTTACGCGCTGGATTCAACTTCACATACCTGCTAGGCACTTTCGCACCGAGCACATTTCCGGAGCGTCCCATGAGCGCCACAAGCCGTAAATCAGCGCCACTTCCCGACGACATCCGCGCTATGAAAGGTGGCACGCCGATCGTGTCGCTGACCGCCTATACCACGCCCATGGCGGAACTGATGGATCCACATTGCGATTTCGTGCTGGTCGGCGACAGCGTGGGCATGGTGCTGCATGGCCTGCCCAACACGCTGGGCGTCACGATGGAGATGATGATCCTGCACGGTCAGGCCGTGGCACGGGGTCTCAAGACCGCCATGCTGGTCGTCGACATGCCATTCGGGTCGTACGAGGAAAGCCCTGCTCAGGCCTTCCGAAACGCATCGCGCCTCATGGCCGAGACCGGCTGTGCGGCGGTCAAGCTCGAAGGCGGTGCTCATATCGCCGACACCATCGCCTTTCTGGTGGCGCGTGGCGTGCCGGTCATGGCGCATATCGGCCTTACGCCGCAATCCATCAACACGCTGGGCGGCTATCGGGTGCAAGGCCGCGACGAAGGCGCCGGAAAGGTTCTGAGAGACGCGCGTGCGATCGCCGAGGCGGGCGCATTTTCGGTCGTTCTCGAGAAACTGCCCGCCCCACTTTCGGACGAAATCACCCGCGAGATAGGCATACCCACGATCGGGATCGGTGCCTCGGCCGGGTGCGACGGGCAAATCCTCGTGCATTACGACATGCTGGGGCTCTTCACCGCGTTCAAGCCCAAATTCGTCAAGCGCTACGCGCATCTGGGCGAAGAGGCGGAACGGGCCATCGCCACCTACGCAGAAGAGGTCCGCGCCCGCGCCTTTCCGGGCGAGGAGCACGTTTATTCAAACAAGGCACCGAACACGTGACTGCGCCTATCCTGCGAAGCCTGCCTGACCTGCGGACGATGACCGCCCCCTGGCTGCGGGCCGGCGCGCGCATCGGCGTCGTGCCGACCATGGGCGCGCTTCACGACGGTCACCTGTCGCTTGTGGCGGCCGCAAAGCGCGACTGCGACCATGTGATCGTGACGATTTTCGTCAACCCAAAGCAGTTCAACAACCCCGAAGACCTGGCCAACTACCCCCGAACTGAGGATGACGATGCGCGAAAGCTCGCGCGTTTCGAGGTCGACGCATTGTGGGTGCCGGATGGCGACCAGATGTATCCCGGCGGTTTCGCCACGAACGTGTCGGTGTCCGGCCTGACCGATGTGATGGACGGGGCACACAGGCCCGGCCATTTCGACGGTGTGGCCACGGTGGTGACGAAACTCTTCACGCAGACACGGGCGACCGATGCCTATTTCGGTGAAAAGGATTTTCAGCAGTTACTCGTCGTGCGCCGACTTGCCGCCGATCTGGATCTCGGCGTCACCGTGCACGGGTGCCCCACGATCCGCGACATTGACGGGTTGGCGCTCAGTTCAAGGAACCTGCTTTTGTCCGATCGCGCGCGCACGATCGCGCCGCGACTGCACGAGGAAATGGAGGAGATCGCCAAAGGCCTCGCCCATGGCGAAGCTCTCGCCCCCCTACGGGAACGTGCCGTAGACCGCCTGCTCACGGCGGGTTTCACCAAGGTCGATTACCTTGACCTGCGGTCCCAAAGCGATCTGCGCAGTGTCACCGACACCGCGCAGCCTGCTCGCTTGTTCGCCGCCGCCTATCTCGCGGGGGTTCGGCTGATCGACAATATCGCCGTCTGAAGCTGATAGTGGCGTCAGAATTCGTTCGGGTTGCCCGACACGACGGTGCCCGTTCCGTCGGCGGTGTCACCGTTCATCCAGGTGACGGACTCTCCATCGATCGCGACGCCCCAGCAGTTTTCTTCTTCGCCGTAGTCAAAGCACATCTGATCGTCCTCAACGCGCCACGCGCCGGTGTAATCGGCACCCTTGATCGTGCCGTCCGTGTCGTAGAACTCTGTATAGGCAGAGCCGTCTGCCATGCTGCCCTGCACGGTGTTGCCTGAAATCGTTGACGTGATCTCGTCGCCAGACGCGAGTTCACCCGCCCAAAGCGGCGTCGCCGCGAACGCCGCTACGGCGGCACATAAGAAATGTCTCACAATCGTCCTCCTGATTTCGATATCCGATCAAGATGCGGCGATGCCCGGCCAGTTCAAGCCGACACGTGCAGGCCATCTTGGCCCAGGTCACGCGCCCCAGGTCGGCGCGGGGATCATGTGCCGTCGCCAGACAGCAGGCTGTGCAATGCCAATGCCATAACTTGCGCGCTTTGCACCATATCCTCGATATCGACGTATTCGTCCGGCTTGTGCGCGAGGTCGAGTATACCGGGCCCATAGGCGATGCAGTTGCTCAGCCGCCCGATCCGGTCGATATGCTTCTGGTCGTAGGTGCCGGGGCTGACCACATATTCGGCCTCGCGCCGGAATACCGTCTGCACCGCCTGTGCGACGGCCCCCACCACCGGCGCATCGCGCGCGGTCATCGTGGGCTCGACACTGTGGATGCCCTTGATCGTGTAATCGAAGCCGGCCCGTCCCGCGCGCACGCGCTCCAGCACGTCGCGTACTTCCCGTTCGACTTCGCCGATATCCTCCTCGATCAGGAAACGCCGGTCGATCACCATGCGGCAGCGATCGGGCACGCAGGGCGACGGCAACCCGGTATAGTCGGCCTCCTGCTCTCGTTCACCGCCGTGGATGGAGTTTATGTTGAGCGTCGACTGCTTGGCACCTTCGGGCACAACAGGCATGTCCGTGCGTTTCTCCGCCAGCGCCGGGAACAGGCTCGCTTCCATCTCCGCCAGCACGGCGCCCATGTGCCGGACAGCACAATCGCCCAGAAACGGCATCGAGCCATGCGCGATTTCGCCCATCGTCTCGATCTCGGCCCACCAGACGCCCCGGTGGCCAAGACAGATCCGGTCCTTGTTCAACGGCTCGGGAATGATGACATGCTGAACCCGGGAGGGGCTGAAATAGCCCCGCTCCGCGAGGTATGCGACGCCGCCGAAGCCGCCCGACTCCTCGTCCGCGGTGCCACTTATCTCGATCGCGCCCGCGTAGTCGGGACAGACAGCGATGAATGCTTCCGCCGCAACGATGCTGGCCGCGAGCCCGCCTTTCATGTCGCAGGCCCCGCGCCCGTAAACGCGCCCCTCCTTCACCTCGCCACCGAACGGGTCCATCGTCCAGCCATGGCCCACTTCGACCACATCGATATGGCTGTTGAAATGCACGCACTGGCCTGGCGCGCTGCCGTCGCGTCGCGCCACGAGGTTCCAGCGCGGATACCGATCGCTGTCGCCAACCGCGCCCTCGGCCCGTACCAGTTCGGTCTGAAACCCGGCCCTCAGAAGCCGTCGGTCCAGAAGGTCGCAGATTTCGCGGTACTTCGCGCCCGGCGGATTAAGCGTAGGAATGCGGATCAGGTCTTGCGTCAGGCCGATCAGGTCATCGCGCCGCGCGGCCACTTCAGCCAGGAGCTTTGCCGTCACACCCTCGGTCACGCCCACGCCCTGCTGACGTCATGTCCGATGGCGATACCTCCTGGATTGCCCGGCAAAATGCCGGCCTGTGTCAGGCGGCAAGCGATGACCCGGCACGACTGGTGCACGGTCCTGCCGAACCAGCACTCGCCGACGTGAAACCACTTTAACAAGGTCGGGAGGACCTTGATCCTGGTCGGACAGACGTGAAAATCCGAAAGCTCGGGCTCACCCCGACACGGTACCACCCGGTACATTTCGGCTATACCCGGCTGATCGCCGGCATCGGCGAGCGTCACACTGATCTGAGGCATCTGGTCGAACGGCCAAGCAACATCTGCATCTCGAAAGCCTAGCAATCCGCCCCGGACCTGACAACAGGCGGCGCATCGCGGTCGCCCAGAACCCTGTCGACCAGCGCGGGCAATGAAGCGAACTGGCTGAACCGGCCTGCCTGGGGCAGGTCGTCAACCGGGGTCTTGCGATACCCCTCGGTGAAAAGCGCGAAAGGCACGCCGGCCGTCCGGGACGTTTCCGCATCCACTTCGCTGTCCCCGACGAAGATGACCTCCTCTGAGCCGGTTTGACTGATGGCCCGCAGCAAGGGTGCCGGATCGGGCTTGCGCACCGACAAGGTATCACCGCCGACGATCACGCTGAAATACCGCGCCAGGTCCAGATGCGCCAGCACCGAAGCCGTCGGCCCCTCGGGCTTGTTGGTGCAAATGCCAAGCGCGACACCGGCACCATCCAGGGCGTCGAGGCACGCGGTCACGCCGGGATACGGCTGCGTCAGGTGGACCGCACCTTCGTAGACGTCAAGAAACTGCTGGAGGACCTGCGCCTGCAACGCGCTATCGTCGTCCAGGCCCCGTGCGGCAAGGCATCGCCTGACGAATGCTGCCGCGCCGTGGCCGACAAACCCCCGTGCCTCGGCCAGGGTGAAAGGTGCAATGCCGTGACCCGCCAGCACCCGGTTGGCGGCGGCGTGAATATCCGGCGCGCTGTCGATCAAGGTACCGTCCAGATCGAAGATAACAGCACGCGACCGGCGTCCGGATGTCGATCCCGCCTCAGGCATCATTCAGAACGAACTCACCAAACGCGCCTCCGGGCGTGCCGGGCCGCATTCGAACAAGACGAGAATCCGCCACCGCGGCCTGCCGGTGCCGCACCGCACGGCGATAGACCGGATCGCGCAGCATACCGACGAAAGCATCGACACTTGGATACTCCGCGATGAACGCGACGTCCCAGCCTTCGTCCTGTGGTCCGATCAGCATCATCTCGGGCTGTCCTGCCCATACGATCCGGCCGCCCAGATCGCGGAAAACCGGCGCACTTTCCCGTCCGTAGGCGGCATAAGCCTTCGCCCCGGTCGCGATGGTACCGTCGCTATAATCCGCCTCTTCACGCAGACGGATCAGGTTGAGCATTTGGACCGGGCCTTCGCGAGCCATGGCCCGAAACGCGGCAAAGCTTTCTTTCGTCGGATCAATGTAGTGCGACATCCGGCTCCCTCTCGTGCCGTCACTCTGCCGGGCGCGAACCGGAAAGGAAAGCGTTGCGGGCTCGTCGTCTGCAACCGAACATCCAACACTCGTTTACCAAGGGAGTTGTTCAATCATCCGCGGCACCGGGGTGATCCGGAATGCGGCCCTTGGCCGAACTTCATCTCGGTGTTGTAGCCCCAACGCACCCGCGATCCCCTTCGGTTGAGTCTGAACAGCCAAATCGGCCTGTGGTATCGCGTAGAAAACCACGTGCCGGGGGGGAACCACTCACGCCCTCCGCATCTCCTCGACCCAAAGCGGCACGACCTCGCTTGCCGGGCCCCGACGATGCTCCGCGAAATCGCGCGATGCAGTGGATACCTCGAGGTTCAGTTCCACCGTATGCGCACCCATCCGGCGCGCATGTTGGCCAAAGGCCGCCGCCGGATACACATTGCCCGATGTCCCGACTGCCGCAAAGATATCGGCATCGGCCAGCGCAGGGTCGATCCGCTCCATCCCGTAGGGTATCTCACCGAACCACACCACGTCCGGTCGGGTCGCCCTTTGCCCGCATTCGGGGCAGGTATCTTCGGGCTGCATGACCTTCGGCGCCGGCCAGCGGTGGCCGCAGGCATGGCACAGGGCGCGGTCGAGTTGCCCATGCATGTGCACCACGTTGCGGCTGCCCGCGGCCTCGTGCAGGCCATCCACGTTCTGCGTTATGATCAATACCTCGCCCGCATTTTCCGACTCGAGCCGCGCCAGCGCCTCATGCGCCGCGTTGGGACGCGCGGCAGCGGCCTGCGCACGCCGGGCGTTGTAGAATTCCTGCACCAGGCCCGGATTGCGCGCAAACCCCTCCGGCGTCGCCACATCCTCTATCCGGTGCTGCGCCCACAGCCCGTCCTGATCGCGAAACGTGCCAAGCCCGCTTTCGGCCGAAATGCCCGCGCCCGTCAGGATCACGAATTTGGACATCAGGGCGTTGCCTCCGGGTAAACTCATTCTTGGCTCAATTTACCTGCTAGCGATAGCTTTGAAACCCTCCGATTTTGATATCCAGCGACCAGTGTTGCGTGGCCGCGCGGCTTCGGCCCTCCGAGAGAGTTCGTACGAATTTTCTGCGCTGAGCACTGCTCAATGCGTTCAAATCGTGACCGCTGGAAGTTTCGTATTTCCTGAAAACACCCTTTGGCAGCTGGAAAAACAGCGGCGGTTTCCGATCATGTCCCTTGTCTGACACGGCCAGAGGGCGCAATCCGAAACGGACAGGAGATTTGCCATGCCGCTTACCTACCTCAAGACCGCCCCCGGCCAACCGCCCCAGACGATCGCCGACGTCACCGATACCGTTCAAATGATGCTGGCCCGTCTCAAGGCCGGCGGCGCGCAAACCGCGCTGGAATACGCGCGGCAACTGGATGGCTGGACCGGCGATATCGCGGTATCCTCGGACAGCATCGAAGCCGCGATTGCCCGCGTTCCGCAGGATTTGAAGGAGCATATTCGCTGGGCGCACGACAACATCTCTCGTTTTGCCGCGGCCCAACGCGCCACAGCCCAGGACATGGAGATCGAGCTGCGCCCCGGCCTGATCGCGGGTCAGCGCCAGATCCCGGTGCAGGCGGCCGGCTGCTATGTGCCGGGCGGGCGCTACACGCATATCGCCTCTGCGCTCATGTCCATCGCCACGGCGCGCGAGGCCGGCGTACCCGACATCACTGCCTGCTCTCCGCCGAACGGCGCGGCGGGTATTCCCGACGCAATGCTCTTCGCGATGCATCTCGCGGGTGCGACGCGCATCCTGTGCATCGGCGGGGTGCAGGGCGTCGCCGCGATGACCTTCGGCATGTTCGGCGCACCGGCGGCGGATATTCTTGTGGGTCCCGGAAATGCCTTCGTCGCCGAGGCCAAGCGGCAGCTGTTCGGCGCCATCGGCATCGACATGTTCGCGGGCCCCACCGACAGCCTCGTGCTGGCCGATCACACCGCCGATCCGGAGGTCGTTGCCGTCGACCTCGTCAGCCAGGCCGAGCACGGCCATAACAGTCCCGTCTGGCTGGCGACCACGGACCGCGCGCTTGCCGACACCATGCTTGCCCGCGTGCCCGACCTGATCGCTGAACTGCCGGAGCCCAACCGCCGCGCCGCGACACAGGCCTGGGCCGATCTGGCCGAAGTCGTGCTGTGCGACACGCCGGAAGACATGGCGCAATATGCCGACGCCAAGGCGCCCGAGCACCTGCAGGTCATGGCCGAACACCTCGACTGGTGGCGCTCCCGCCTCACGGCCTACGGTTCGCTTTTCCTTGGCGAGAACACCACCGTCAGCTTTGGCGACAAGGCCTCGGGCCCAAACCACGTGCTGCCCACGTCGGGTGCGGCCCGCTACACCGGCGGTCTATCGGTGCACAAGTTTCTCAAAACCGTGACCTGGCAGACCGTCTCGGACGACGCTGTTGCCGACCTCGCGCGCGCCACCGCCGCCATCAGTCGCGCCGAACGCATGGAGGGCCACGCCCTGGCCGCCGATATCCGGCTGGACAAATGCACCGGACCTGCCAAACTCACAGCGAATACCAAAGGATAAGACCCAGATGAACCTTGCAAAGTTTCCCCGCGTACGCCTCGCCCACCTTGCCACGCCGCTTGAACACATGCCGCGTCTCAGCGAGGCTCTGGGCGGCCCCGAGATCTGGATCAAGCGGGACGATTGCACGGGGCTGTCCACCGGCGGAAACAAGACCCGCAAGCTGGAATTCCTGATGGCCGAAGCACAGGAACAGGGCGCTGAAATGGTGATGACCCAGGGCGCGACCCAGTCGAACCACGCCCGCCAGACCGCGGCCGCAGCGGCCAAGCTGGGGCTCGCCTGCCACATCCTTCTCGAGGACCGGACCGGCTACAATTACGACAACTACAAGTATAACGGCAACGTCCTCCTGGATCACCTGCACGGCGCAACGATGGAACATCGCGGCCCCGATCTCGACATGAACGCCGAAATGGAAGCGGTGGCCGACAAGTTTCGCGAAGAGGGCAAAAAGGTCTACACCATCCCCGGGGGCGGCTCCAACGCCACCGGCGCGCTTGGATACGTCAACTGCGCCTTCGAGTTGCTGCACCAGTTCGTCACGATGGGCCTGAACGTCGACCACATCGTTCACGCAACAGGATCGGCGGGCACGCAGGCGGGCCTGATCACGGGCCTCAAGGCGATGAACGCGCAAATCCCGCTTTTGGGTATTGGCGTCCGTGCACCGAAACCCAAGCAGGAGGAAAACGTCTACAACCTCGCCGTCAAGACGGCCGAGAAGCTGGGCTGTCCCGGTGTCGTCGCGCGCGAGGACGTGGTCGCAAACACCGATTACGTCGGTCCCGGCTATGGCATCCCCGCCGAAGACACGCTGGAAGCCATCGACCTTTTCGCCCGGACCGAGGCGATCCTGCTTGACCCGGTCTATTCGGCCAAGGGCGCAGCAGGTCTCATCGACCTCTGCCGCAAGGGGCACTTCAAGAAAGGCGAGCGCATCGTCTTCCTTCACACCGGCGGAGCGATCGGCCTGACAGGCTACAGCCATTGCTTCGACGTGCCGAAATAGGCGCCTGATGAAGCCGGTCGGAATCCTGGGCGGTATGGGGCCGGAGGCCACCATCCTGCTCATGCAAAAGGTCCTTTCCGCAATCGCCGCGCAGGACGACGCCGACCATGTTCCCCTGATCGTACATCAGAACCCGCAGGTGCCGTCCCGGATCAAGGCGCTGATCGACGGCGACGGGCAGGACCCGATGCCAGTTCTGATGTCCATGGCGCAGGATCTAGAACGCGCTGGCGCCCAGGCGCTGGCCATGCCATGCAATACCGCTCACCACTACGCGGTGGCCGTTGCGAATGCCACCAGCCTGCCGTTCCTGGACATGATAGAGCTGACGGCTCGGCATCTTGACGAAACCGGCGCGGGAACCCTTGGCATGTTAGCCTCCCCCGCGACGCGCAAGGTGGGCGTATTCGACACGAAATTCGACGCGCATGACCTGAAGCCGCTCTGGGCCGATGACGAAGACGACCTTCTCGACATCATTCGCGCGGTCAAAGCCGGGAGCGATCTGACCACGCTCGCGCCCCACATGGGACGCATCGCGGCAGGCATGGCGGACAAAGGCGCCGATCACCTGCTCATCGCCTGCACCGAACTTTCCCTGATGAGCGAGAGCCTCCCGGACGCCATCCCTTATACCGACAGCCTGGACTGCCTGGTGAAGGCGGTCGTCGATTTCTCGACAAAGTGAGTCGCCGCAACCACGGCGCTCCAGAACTCAGAAATTGGTCTGTTGACAATCTCTACTTGTATATACATTGTATCCCAAATCGAACAATCGTTTCGCACAACAAACCACTCACGGAACTATCCAGAATGACAGACCTCACGCGCATAACGGGCATTGGCCCTGGCCTTGCCTCACAAATGATCGCCGCCGGGATACCGGATGCCGAAGCCCTGGCGAAAGCTCACCCCTCGGACATCGTGATCGTGCGCGGCGTCGGCGCCGCCACGGCCCCGGTTCTGATCGCACGTGCAAAACAGATCACGGCACCCACACCCGACCCCGCGTCGCAAACCGATCGCGACGCTGCGGTGGCACGCCCTGCGGCCAAGACCAATCCCGGCAAGAAGAAGCGCACCAGGTCCGCGGAAAGCAAGGGGAAGGACGACGCGAAAAAAGACTCTCCTTCGAAGGCGGAAAAGAAGGCCAAGAAAGCCGCGAAAAAGATAAAAGCCAAGGCGGAAAAGAAGGCCGACGAAACCGAAAAAGCGGCAAGGAAGGCGGCCGACAAAGCCGAGAAGAAATCCGGGAAAGCCAAATCAAAGGCAAAGAAGGCAGCCAAGAAGCTGAAGCTTCAAGCTAAGGAGATCAAGGCCAAGGCAGACAGGAAAGCCAAGAAGATCAAGAAAAAGGCCGCCAAGTCCATGGCCTGATCTTGCGCCGCGAACAAAACACGCTGCTCAAAGGCTGGTCGACCGATGCGGCTTGGGATGGCTCGAACGGACCGCCGGATGTACGATTTGGCTGATTGACTGCCAAGCACCGTTGCAAGCGGCCAGTTCGAAATATCTCGGCCGCTATTCAGATCGTTGCCATGTCCTGCGCCCGTTCATCGCCATTACCGATTGCGATAGAAGAATACCAGCTTCTCGGGCTGCCCGCTCGGCGGCGGAGGAAAGGGAGCCGCACTGCGTACCTGGGCTTCTGCAGCGCTGTCTATGCCCGCCGATCCGGAACTGTTGAGAATGCGCACCCAGGCCAGCGACCCGTTCGGATTGATCTGAAAATATACACGCGCGGAGCCTGTCGCCTGATTGTCTATCCGCGGCCTGCGATTGAGTTGCATCAGGACACGCCCGGCGTAATTGGTCGTACCGGCGTTGCCCTGTCCGCCCGATCCGCCGAAATCGCCCGGCGAAGCGCTGCCGACGCGGCCAAGCGCCGTCAGGTCTGTACCATCTCGCTTGTACGCGGTCAGAGGCGACTCGTAGGTCGGAGTTCGCCGCGCCTGTGCCTGGCGCTGTTCAGGCACACCCAGTTGCTCGGCGGTGGGCCGGGTGCTGGGCGGCCGCAGAGACCTGGTGACCGCCGAGGCTTCCAGGTTCGGCTCCTCCGCCGCGATCACGTTCTCAGGTGCCTCCGGCGTCGGAGCAAGCGCCGCCTCGTCGGTCTCCGGTGTGACCTCCTCGGGTCGCGGCGTCTCCTCGGCTTCGGCAGCGTCCTCGGCAGGTTCGGGCGCGCCCTGCTCGACGCCCTCGGGCGCTTGCGGCTCGGCGTCCGGCGCATCGGGCGCAATCATCGCGATGTCGGATGTGCTCTGATCCTCGCCGCTGTTCTCGGCAACGTCCTCGGACTCCTCTCCGGCGCCTTCGTCCGGGCTTCCGGTTTCGCCCTCGGGGCCGTCCGGGGCCGTCACCTCCTCGGGGTTGTCGGAGGCCACCATCGCATTGGATGTCTGCATCGTGTCCGGCTCGGTCACATCGCGCGGCTCGACCGCCTCGGTCGGCTCCGGCTCTGGTGGCTCCGGCAACGGTTCGGCGAGGTCCTCGAAGGCGCGTCCCGTGTCTGGCACCGGTTGCTCCTGCGGTGCAGATGTCGTGTCTTCGGAATCGTCAACAATGTCCTGCCAACCAACGCCGACGGCATGCAGGAACAGCGATACGAGGATGGCCACCACGGCCACGGGGATGGATCGTTTGATCATGCCACTATCGAGCCGGGCCCCGCGCATGGCACAGGCCGATTTGACCGTCGGCCTGGCCATTCAGGCACGTTTTGAAAGCAAGGCGTTTATCTGGCATGAACACGGCTCACCGATCCTCGGAGACGGGGCCATGCCCCACTGCGCCGGCAGATTACGCCAAGCCGCTCCGACACGAAACCACGGCCTACGCTATCGTGATCGACCGCCGGCCCGGGGCACCGCGTGGTCAGGCGCGGCTCTTTTCCAGTTCGTTGCGCAGTTCCTCGGCCTCGTGCCGTGCCTCGCGCAGCCCGTCCATCGTGGCCGACAGTTCCGCCTCGGTCTGGCTCAGCTGGTTGGTCAGTTCCGCCTCGCGCTGCTGAAGGTAGGTGATCGCCTGGTCGCGGGTTTCCTCGGCTTCGTGCAATTCCTGCGCCATGCGCTCCAACTCGCCAACGTCGGACCCTGACACCCGAATGAACCGATGCACCAACCAATTGGCGAACCATCCCATGCAGAACGCCACGAACAAAACGATCGCCGTGGCTATGATAAATTCAGTTCTGTTCATCCGTCCCGGTTTCCTGCTCGGCGTCGCCCCCCGCCGCATCGGTCTCGTTTAGCGCTTCTTCTTCCAGCGCTTCAAGCGTTGTTTGCTGTTCTTTGATCGGTTCCGGCCGGATGACCCGGAATTCGATCCGGCGATTGGCCTCGCGGCCCTCTTCGCTGTCGTTGCTGGCGATCGGATCACTTTCGCCGTATCCCTTGGCCCGTATGGCCGATGTCAGTACACGGCGCGACCGCAACTCGTTGAGAACCGACTGTGCCCGCGCCTGGCTCAGTTGCTGGTTCATCACCTCGCGTCCCTGGCTGTCGGTGTGGCCCTGGATCTCCATGCGGATTTCACCACAGGCCTTCAGGATATCGGCGATCCGGTCCATGATCTGCGCACCGTTGGAATCCACATCCGTCTCACCCGGCTCGAAGGTGATCTTGCTATCGGCCTGCACCTCGGCGATCTGCGCTTCGCACTCCTCCGGGGTGGGTTTGCTCGCCACCGGGTCCAGTTCCTCGCGGTAATTCACGTCTATGTCGAAATCCGCGGCTTCTCCCAGCTTGGCGGCGAACATCGCCGAAATCTCCGCGCTGGCGTCTTGCTGCCCGGTCAATCCCGTTACCGCGATGCTTTCCGGCCCCACGGTCACGGCCCCGTTCGACAGATACGCCAACGCTTCCAGTCCGGTCAGCACGCGCACCGTCCAGTCCGTCGGCAGGTTTTCAGCAACCCGCGCGGTTGTGCTGACCACGTCAGAGCTGAACTTTGCCTTGGCAAAGCTGTCGACCATTTCCCGCGCCTGCGCGCTTTCGACCC
This sequence comes from Roseovarius sp. THAF27, assembly GCF_009363655.1. NCBI lineage: Bacteria > Pseudomonadati > Pseudomonadota > Alphaproteobacteria > Rhodobacterales > Roseobacteraceae > Roseovarius > Roseovarius sp. THAF27. The sequence continues at coordinate 501,506 of NZ_CP045393.1, read as the reverse complement.
GGCCACGGATCTGAACCAGCCCTTCAGGCGACAGCGTGGCGACGAACTCCGGCGGCGCTTCCTCGGCGGCATCCTTGGGCTTTGGCAGCACCGCCTTCAATGCAAAGACGTCCGGCAGGCTGGTCTCCAGCCGTCCGATCACCGTGTCATACAGCTTTTCATCCGTGCCTTCGGCGGCCACCAGCGCGATATCGGCGTCCGAGAAGGTCACGCTGCCGCCACCCAACTCGCCCAGCGCTCCAATCGCCAGTTCCGCCGCGCGGCCCCATTGTGGCGACGGGACGCCCAGCGCAAGGGTGCACTGCGCCTTCTGCTGCAAGCCGGCCTGTCCTGCGGCGGCAAGGATACGGTCCTTTGCGGCTTCGGTATCGGCGGCGCAGGCGTCAAAGCTGCCCTCGCCATCCTCCAGCAGATAGCGCAGCGTGAAAGGCGTGATTACCGGCCGCGGCGCCGAGATGTCCAGAGACAGGCGCACACCTTCAGGCACTCGCCGGGCCAGCTGCGTTTCCAGGTTGCGCTTGTCCTCGTGACTGTCAGCCATGGTCACCACGCTCACTCTGCGGGCCTCGACCGAGATCTTGGTGCGCGGCATCTGCTTGAGGATGTCGACCGCGTATCCGATCGCGTCATCCCACGTCTCGGGATGCGGATAATCGGCCATCTCCAAAAGGTCGGTCACCTCCTTGCCGGGCGCATTCTTGGCCACGTCCTCGATCAGCTGCTCGCGGTCGGTCTCGGCCGGGATCAGACCGATCAATGACAGCCCGCTGTCATTACTCAGGATCTCGACCGAGAATCGCGGCGGCGCGATATCTGCACTGTCGGCCACCAGCATCTGGTCGATGATCCGGGCCGATTCCACTACGCTTCCCGCGATCGACAGTGCGCGAAAGCGCGTGGCCTCGGACGGTGCCGTACCGGCCAGGAATACCTGCAACCCGTCGGCATCTACTTCCGTCCATGTCATCCCGCGCTCGTCCAGCGTGTCGCGCACCGCGTTGCGCGAGCCTTCCTCGATCACTTGCACCGAGAATCGCGCCGCGAAAAGGCACAGGACGAAGGCCAGAAAGAAGGTACCAAGAATGGCGAAGATGGAGGAAAGGCGCATGAACCCAAGGCTCGCCGTTGTTTACCACCCGGCCTATTTATGCGCCACCGGCCCCGAGTGCAATCAGACGAACAGGGCTGCGGCGAAAAACGGCAGGGGCAGCAGGCCCGCATCGCGGTTCGACCGAAACAGCCGCAACAGCGTCGGATCGTCCTGCATGTCGAATTGCCGGAGCTGCCAGAACAGGTGCCATCCGAACGCCCAGGGGCCGATCAACGCCACCAGCACCGCGAGCGCCGAGCCGCCCACCGCCGCGCCGATCACCGCGATGGCCATCAGGCTGACCGCGCCGATCAGGAACCGCTGCAACCAGACCGGCGTGCGGTCGGCAAAGAGCCTAGCGGTGGATTTCACCCCGATCAGCGCATCGTCTTCCGCGTCCTGCTGCGCATAGACCGTGTCATAGAACAGCGTCCATGCAATCCCGGCCACGTACAGCACCACCGCCGGCCATTCCAGCCGCCCGCTATGCGCCGTCCACGCCAGCAACGCGCCCCAGTTGAACGCAAGACCAAGGAAGATCTGCGGCCACCACGTGAACCGCTTGGCAAAGGGATAGATGCACACCGGCGCCAGTGAGATGATCCCGAGGATGATCGCAGCCATGTTGAAAGTCAGCAGGATGCAGAACGCCACGAGAGCCTGCGCCACCAGCCAGGCCAGCGCCTGCGTCACGCTGACCTGCCCCGAGGGTATGGGCCGCGACGCGGTGCGCGACACGGACCCGTCGATATGCCGGTCGGTGATGTCGTTCCACGTGCAGCCCGCACCGCGCATCAAAAACGCCCCGATCCCGCAGCCCGCGAATATCCACAGGTCGTGCCATGTGGCCCGTCCGTCATGCAGCATCGACAACAGCAGCCCCCACCAGCACGGCAGCAAGAGCAGCCACGTCCCGATCGGCCGGTCGGCCCGGCTCAACCGCAGATAGGGTCGGCTCCAGCCCGGGGCCGACCGATCCACCCAGTTGCCCTTGACGGCATCGGCCACTTCGCCGGTCGCATCTGGCGTCTGGTTCGGTCCGGTCATATGTTGGCCTCATGTCGACTGCAAAGATCAGGCTTTATGTAGAGCACCCCCTCGGGGAAGGGCAAACGGTTCCTCTGGATCGCGATCAGGCGCATTATCTCTTCGGGGTGATGCGGCAGGGAACGGGTGACGCTGTACTTCTGTTCAATGGGCAGGATGGCGAATGGCGTGCGACAGTCGCACAGGCATCAAAGCGCGGCGGCGAGCTGCTGGTTGAGGAACACACCCGGCCCCAGAAGAACCCGCCCGACCTCTGGCTCCTGTTCGCGCCGATCAAGAAGGCGCGTACCGATTTCATCGTCGAGAAAGCCGCCGAGATGGGCGCGGCCCGCATCATCCCCGTGCAGACCGATTTCACCAATTCCGAACGCATCCGACAGGATCGCCTCCAGGCCCACGCCGTCGAGGCCGCCGAGCAATGCGGCGGCACCTATGTCCCCGACGTCACCGACCTGCAAAAGCTCGACCGCCTGCTCGCAGACTGGCCCGACAACCGCCACCTGATGTTCTGCGACGAGGCACTGGCCGGCGCAAACGAGGCCGTTCGACAAGACGGTCATGCAGGCCCCTGGGCCATCCTGATCGGCCCGGAGGGCGGCTTTTCAAACACCGAGCGCGCGCGCCTCCACGACCTGCCTTTCACTCATGCCGCGTCCCTCGGCCCCCGCATCCTGCGCGCCGACACCGCCGCCGTGGCCGCCATGACCGTGTGGCAACAGCGCTTCGGAGACTGGGCATGAGCTTCATCCGCCCCGACGCCGCCGCAAGTCTCAGCCGCTGGCGCGAGGTGCTGATCGGCGCGGGCGTCGTCGCCCTCGGCGCATGGTGGTCGGTCGGCTTCATCGGCATCCTCTCGTGGGTCGGCTACATCCTGTTGCCGGTCGGGGCCGCACTCACGTTCATCGGCCTGCAACGCGCCCGCTTCCGCCGCGCCACTGGCGGGCCCGGCATCGTCCAGGTGGATGAGGGCCGCGTCACCTATTTCGGCCCGCTCACGGGCGGCACCGTCGACCTGGCCGAGATGTCCCGCCTCACGCTCGAACATGCCACCAAGCCTGCCCACTGGGGCCTGCACCAGCCTGGCCAGCCCGCCCTGATGATCCCGACGACCGCCCAGGGCGCCGACACGCTCTTCGACGCCTTCACCACCCTGCCCGGCCTGCGCGTGCAAAAAATGCTCGCAGCACTCTCGTCACAAGATCGCGAAACCGTCACCGTCTGGTCCACATACACCAATCGGCTGCATTGACACCCCTGCCCATTCGGGCCAAGCCTCTCCCCCAAGTTCGCGCGCAATGCAGGAAAATTCTCTATGTCCATCCCCCAATCAGGCGGCGGCCCGATCGAGTCCGAGTCCCAACTGGCAGGCTATCTCGAAAGCGGCTGCAAACCGCTCGACACCTGGCGCATCGGCACCGAGCACGAGAAGTTCGGCTACTGCAAGGACACGCTCAAACCCATTCCCTATGAGGGCGACCGAAGCGTGCGTGCCGTGCTCGAAGGCCTGCGCGACAAGCATGGCTGGTCTCCTGTCATGGAAGGCGACAACCTGATCGGCCTGGAAAAAGACGGCGCTAACGTGTCGCTTGAACCCGGTGGACAGCTCGAACTCTCCGGCGCGCCGGTCGAGACCATCCACCACACCTGCGACGAGGTGAACGTGCACCTGGCCGAGGTTAAAGATGTCGCCGACAAGGTCGGTGTCGGCTTCATCGGCCTCGGCGCGGCGCCGATCTGGCGTCACGACGACATGCCGATGATGCCCAAGGGCCGCTACAAGCTCATGGATGCCTACATGCAAAAGGTCGGCACGATGGGCCAGACCATGATGCGCCGCACCTGCACCGTGCAGGTCAACCTCGATTTCGCATCCGAGGCCGACATGGTGCAGAAACTGCGCGTGGCCCTGGCGCTGCAACCCGTCGCCACCGCGCTGTTTGCCAACTCGCCCTTCCTCGACGGGCAGCCCAACGGTCACAAGTCCTGGCGCGCCCGCGTCTGGCGCGACCTCGACGCCGACCGCACCGGCATGCTGCCCTTCGTGTTCGAGGACGGCTTCGGCTTCGAGCACTATGCCCAGTACGCGCTCGATGTGCCGATGTATTTCGTCTATCGCGACGGGCAATATATCGACGCTCTGGGCCAGTCCTTCCGTGACTTCCTCAAGGGTGAACTGCCCGCCCTGCCGGGCGAAACGCCGACGCTTTCGGACTGGGCCGATCACTTGACCACGATCTTCCCCGAGGCGCGGATCAAGAAATTCATGGAAATGCGCGGCGCCGATGGCGGGCCGTGGCGGCGGCTCTGCGCCCTGCCCGCCTTCTGGGTGGGGCTAATGTATGACCAGTCCGCGCTCGACGCGGCATGGGACGTGGCCAAGGGCTGGGACGCCGAGACGCGCGACGCGCTGCGCGTGGCGGCCAGCGAACAGGCCCTCGATGCCAAGGTCGGCGACATCTCGATGCACGATCTCGCGCGCGAGGTTCTGTCGATCGCCGAAGCCGGCCTCAAGGCCCGCGCCCGCCCCGGCGCCGGCGGCATGGTCCCGGACGAGATCCACTTCCTCAACGCACTTCAGGAAAGCGTCGAGTCCGGCCGCGTGCCCGCCGACGAATTGCTCGACCGCTATCACGGCGCCTGGAACGGCGACCTCACCCGGATCTACGAAGAATTCAGCTACTGATGGGCGGACCCGCCCCGGGCTTGACCCGGGAGCCTGCCCCGGGCTGGACCCGGGGGTTCCCGCACAAACAGAAAAGGCCGCCCGGACCGGAGCGGCCTTTTGCTTTTTCAACTCCGGTCTCAGCTATCGGCAAGCACGTTCGACCTGTAAAGCATCAGCCGCAGCGTATTTACCGCGTGCGAGAACCCCAAGCCCAGGCACAGCACCGCCAGCCCCAATCCGACGAAGAACGCCATCATCGGGGCCTGCGCCAGCAGCGGGAATGCCGCCGCGATGAGAAACACGCCCCCCGCGCCGATGGCGCAAAATCCCGTCGCCACGGTCACGGCGACCAAGCGCGCCGCTGGCCCGGTCTCGGGGCACTCCCGCTGCATCGAACCGATCAGCACGATCATCCGTGTCAGGGCGACCAACGCCAACAGCGACAGTCCGATAAAGCTCAGCAAGTAAGTCAACATTGTCTCGTCTCCTTCAGATGGGGCGTGCATAGATATCGCGCCGAAAATTGCGGTAGAACATGCCGAACACGCCGCCCCAGAGCGGGGCAAAGATCAGGCCGAATCCAGCGAAAAGAGAGAACTCCTGAACCGCGCGCTCGCCGGCGGTCACCAATTGGTACAGCATGAAGGCAGCCGCCGGCACGCCGTAGCTGGCAAGGGCCAGCCCGGCGATGCGCCACGGTTCGGGCGGCCTGCGCCCGAGATACCACAGCAGCACCGGCACCCCGATCGCCAGGTAAATGGGCCCGCCGAACACAACCGCGAAGATCGGGATGCCCAAGGCCCAGAAACCTCCGGCGGCGACGGCCAGCGGTGCGGCCACCAGCGCGAAAAAGAACGCCACCGGATCGATCACGTAGGTTTCACGTATTTTTATAATTGCAGTTATTTCTGTCATCAGTGAAATCTCCTCTCAAATTTTTTACCCGGATTTGCCTTTCGGCAGGAACTTCGCCACCCGCGCCCCCAGTTTCACCGCGCTCAGCTGCACGGCCCGCGGCAGGCGCGCCACGTCTCGGTACCAGTCGTCGAACAGCTGCATAGTCTCCAGCGTCTCGCGGATGCGTCCGCGCACTTTCTTGGGCGTGCCGTCGGTTTCGGCCTCTTCCGCCACCGCCTTCAAAGCGGCAAGCGTCGGCGCGTACTCACGCTCCCGCCGCCCCTCGATCACCACATTCACCAAGTCGAACATGTCACGCACGGATGTAAAATGGTCGCGCCGATCCCCCAACTGGCGGCTGACCTTTACCAGTTTCCAGGCCTGCAACTCTTTCAGCCCGTTCGAAACGTTCGACCGTGCAAGGTTCAATGTTTCGCTGATGTCTTCGGCGGTCATCGGATCCGGCATCACGTGCAGCAACGCATGAATCTGCGCGACCGAGCGATTGACGCCCCACTTGGCGCCCATTTCACCCCAATGCAGAATGAAGTTCTGAGTGGCGGGCGAAAGTTGCATCTCGTGAATCCTGTAATTTCTGTAATAACAGAAATATCAGAAGGGAGCGTAAAGTCAAATCATTTCTCGCGGCAAATGTCCTGAAGTTCGGAATCTCGTGACAAGCCTGCGGGTGCCCCTGGCGTCACTTCTGGCCGATCTTCGGCTCCGTGCCGTCTCGCAGGCGGCGAATGTTCGCCGCGTGGCGCAAAAAGATGAAAAGGGTCAATACAATTCCAAGCACGAACAAATCGCGGTATCCCAGGAAAACCATCCAGACCGTCGACAACGCCGCCATGTAGATCGCGGCCATGCTCGAAATGCGCATCCCCACTGCCGCGACCAGCCAGGTCAAGCAACATGCGATCCCCACGGGCCAGGCCAGCCCCAGGAAGATGCCAAGGAACGTCGCCACCCCCTTGCCGCCCCGGAACGACAGCCAGATCGGATAACAATGCCCGGTGAACGCCGCCAGCCCGGCCAGTTGCGCCGCGTCTTCGCCCGCCAGGGCCCTCGCCAGCAGGACAGCCGCGGCCCCCTTGCCCCCGTCCAGCAACAAGGTGATCAACGCGCCCAGCTTGTTCCCCGTACGCAAGACATTCGTGGCGCCGATATTGCCCGAGCCGATGTTGCGCAGATTGCCAAGCCCCAAGACACGGGCCACGATCATTCCAAACGGGATGGACCCCAGCAGGTAGCCCACCGCCGCCCACAGGGCGAGAACCGCTAGACTGGATTGGATATCAGGCATTTACGTTCTCGAAAACCGCGTGTCCGGCAACATAGGTTGCAAGAACCTTACCTTGCAAGCGCTGCCCGTCAAACGGCGTATTTTTCGATTTCGATCGCAGCCTCCAGCGGTCCAGCACATAGGGCAGGTCCGGATCGAAGAGAACGAGGTCGGCGGGCGCCCCCTCGGCCAGCCGCCCGGCGTCGAGACCTAGGCGCTTCGCAGGATTCAGCGCCAGCGCCCGGAACAGTGTCGGCAGGTCCAGGTCTCCAGCATGGTAAAGCCTCAGCGCCGCCGTCAGCAGGGTTTCCAGAGCCACGGCTCCGCTGGCGGCTTCCTCGAAGGGTAGGCGCTTGGATTCCTCGTCCTGCGGGGTGTGCATGGAACTGATGATGTCGACGGTGCCGTCGCGGACCGCCTCGACCATCGCACGGCGGTCGTCCTCGGACCGCAGCGGCGGCTTGACCTTGAAGAAGGTGCGATAGTCGGCGACGTCCAGTTCATTCAGCGTCAGGTGGTGGATCGACGTCCCTGCCGTCACGTCCAGCCCCGCCGCGCGGGCCCGCTCCAGCACCGGCAGGCTTACGGCGCTGGTCACCTGGTCGATGTGATACCGCGCGCCCGTCGCCTCGACCAGCGCCATGTCCCGCTCCAACCCCATGCGTTCGGCCATCGTGCCCACGCCCGGCAGACCGCGCAACGACGCGAACTTGCCGGATGTCGCCGCCGCGCCCGCGCTCAGCACCGGATCCTGCACATGCCCCACGACCAGCGCCCCCAGGCTGCTGGCATAGGTCAGCGCCCGGCTCAGCACCTTGTTGTCGGCCACCACGTGATCGCAATCGGTAAAGGCCACGGCCCCGGCATCCATCAGGAACCCGATCTCGGTCATCTCGCGTCCTTCGCGACCCTTGGTCAGAGCCGCCATCGGCAACACGTTCACGGGCGCCGCCTCGTTGGCGCGACGGGCGACGAATTCCAGCGTCTCGGGGCTGTCGATCGCAGGAGCCGTGTCGGGCCGGGTGATCATCGTCGTCACGCCCCCCGCCGCTGCGGCGGCCCCGGCGCTGCGATAGCTTTCCTTGTGGCGTTCGCCGGGCTCGCACACCTTGACGCCCAGGTCCACTATGCCCGGCGCCAGGTACTTGGCCCTGCAGTCCACTCTTTGGCCGGCTGCGGGCGCGTCACCGCTGCCGCGAGCCTCGACCCGGCCCTTGTCGACAAGCAGCCAGCCTTCGGTGACCTCTCCCGCCTCCGGGTCGACCAGCCGGGCGTTCTCGAACACCACCGTCGTCATGCACTCTCCCTTTCCTGCACCTGTCGCATCAGTCGCATCACCTCCCCGGCCTCCGCGATCCGCTCGAAGCCGATATCGACGCGGTAGTGACCATTCTTGCGACGGCGCATCTCGTGATCGAACATGACCGATCCCGGTGTGCCATCCCGCAGTTCCAGCCGGGTCTGGCCCGTGATCGGATAGCTCTTCAAGCTCCGACCCAGAAACGGCAGGTCCCGCGCGATGAAGGCCCTGCTATCGGTCAGCGTGTACCAGGTATGTCGCCGCTTCCACGGCTCCCAGAAGATACCGCCGAACGCAATGCCCAGGCCGACCGAGAAATGGATCAGCCCGAACATCCAGAACGCCCCGCCGGCAGTCGCGGCAAGGATCATCCACAACAGCGCGAACCCCGCGAAGAACAGACCGAAAATCAACGTGACAATACTGGCCGGTGCGATGGTGACACCCGGATCGGGCCGCCCCTGCCACAGGACCTTCTCACCGGGGTTCAGAATACCGTCCCATTCATCGACGTCCGCCGTCATGCCATTGCTCCCGCAACCGCCGCATCGATCCGGGTTTTCACGGCGTCCCGGTCCGCCAGGTACTTGATCAGGTGCTTGTCGCCCTCGGTCGTCACGATCTGCACCGCCGATCCGAGAACGCGAAGCTGCGCGATCTCCCGCAGCCAGGCCTGCTTTCCGAGCGGCCCCAGCAAACGCCGGTCGGTCAAGTCCCAGCGGGCTTTCACCTCGTCCGAGGCCAGGTATCCGGCCCGCACCGCAATCGCGGCCAACCCGCCCACGGCACCTGTCCAGACATGCGGGTTGCCGATGGCCCACAGAACCACCATGCCCAGTGCCATGGCGCCCGCTGCCATCCATGCATGATCGCGCCAATAGGTTGTTCGGGCGGCGTGAAAGCTATCGACAACCCGCTCTCCGGGCTCCAGTTCCGCCTGCGGCACCATGACGGACACAGCGTCGCTCAAGAGGCTACCCACACCACGACGGCCGTCAGCACGAACAGGACCATCAGCGCGATCATCGCCACCCGGCCCGACATGGCTGCGTCCGACTTCTTCTTCGGCTCCGGCGCGTCAGGCTCCTCCGTCGCGGGCGCCACCTGCGCGCCCGCGCTCGGAAGCGGGTCGAACTGAACGGGCGCCTTTTCCTCGTTGAACGTCGCCACCAGCCGCAGCGGCGCGCGCGGGGTCAGGATCTGCGCCCGACCGTCGAACGCCCCCGACCCGATGACCAGCACCGTGCCTTTCAGGCCGTCCATCAGCACATGCGCATCTTCCAGATCGTGCGAGGACACGCCCATCCCCTGTTCCAGGTACTGGCTCAGGCCATACCCTTCCAGATCCTCGATTTGCATCATGTCGACGTAATGCGGATCCAGGCTCTCTGCTCCCAGCGCGTCCTTCAGGGGCCAGCTGCCATTGCGCCGGTTGAACGCTTCGGCCTCCGCGCGGGTCAGGTCCACGTCGAAAACGCGCACCACGCCGCTCTCGCTTTCGCGTATTTCGATCCGGTCGCTCATGCCATCACCTCCTTGGGCCTTGCCCGCAGGTTTCGCGCCAGCAGGTCCATCGCGGCCATCCGCACGGCTACGCCCATCTCGACCTGTTCCTGGATCACGCTGCGATTGATATCATCGGCGATCTCGCCGTCGATCTCCACGCCCCGGTTCATCGGGCCGGGATGCATGACAATGGCATCCGCCTTGGCATGGCCCAGCTTCTCGGCATCCAAACCGTAGCGATGGTAATATTCCCGCTCACTGGGGATGAAGCCGCCATCCATCCGCTCCCGTTGCAGGCGCAGCATCATCACCACGTCCACATCCTTCAGCCCTTCGCGCATGTCCTCGAACACCTCGACACCGAATTCGGCAATTCCCGCCGGCATCAGCGTGGGCGGCCCCACCAGCCGCACTCGGTTCTCCATCTTGCCCAGAAGGATGATATTTGACCGCGCCACACGGCTGTGCGCGATATCCCCGCAGATAGCGATGCTCAACCGATGCAGCCGGCCTTTCGCCCGCCGGATTGTCAGCGCGTCCAAGAGCGCCTGGGTGGGATGCTCGTGCCGCCCGTCACCCGCATTCAGAACGGCGCAATTCACTTTCTGCGCCAACAGTTCCACCGCCCCCGATTGCGGATGCCGCACCACCAGCAGATCGGGATGCATCGCGTTCAGCGTCATCGCCGTATCGATCAGCGTCTCGCCCTTCTTGATCGAGGACGCCTGCATCGCCATGTTCATCACATCCGCCCCCAGCCGCTTGCCCGCCAGCTCGAAACTGGCCTGCGTCCGGGTCGAGTTTTCAAAGAACATGTTGATCTGCGTCAGACCCGCCAGCGCATCGGCATGCTTCTGGTCGCGGCGATTGAGGTCCACGTACTGGTCCGACAAGTCAAGCAGGGAAGAGATATCCGACGGCGCCAGGGGTTCGATCCCCAGAAGATGCGCGTGTTGAAAAGCCATGCCACCGCTCCGTCGCCAATACCTGCGCGCTTATAGGAAAGCCCGGCGCGTGGGGCAAGCGTAGGGTGGGGTTCCACCCCACCTGCCTTTCGCCGCACCCCCGCCGCGAGGCAGGCCATCCGGCCCGACAAGCAACCCACCTTCCCCCTTCCCGCCACAGCCGCTATCTTTCGCCCCATGACCGCCCCCTTGGATTCGCACACCGCCCTTGCCCTGCTCGACTGGCAGATCGACCTCGGCGCGACCGAGGCGATCGGCGACGCGCCCGTAAACCGCTACGAGGCGCCCGAGCGGATGACACCGATCAATCATCCCGACACGGCGCCCCAGATTCCCGCCAAGGCACCCGAGCTCGACACCGCCGCCGAGGCCGGGTTCGCCGCGGCCGAGGCAGGCTCTCTCGATGCGCTAAAATCCGCCCTCGCCGCGTTCGAGCATTGCGATCTGAAGCGCGGCGCGCGCAACCTCGTCTTCTCAGACGGCCACCCTTCCGCCCGCCTGATGATCATCGGCGAGGCCCCGGGCCGCGACGAGGACCAGCAGGGCAAACCCTTCGTCGGCCGGGCCGGGCAACTCCTGGACAAGATGCTGGCCGCCATCGGCCTGTCGCGACAGAACGACGATGCCGCCACCGGCGCCTACATCACCAACATTCTGCCCTGGCGCCCGCCGCAGAACCGCGATCCCAACCCGCAGGAAATCGCGATGATGCTGCCTTTCGTCGAACGCCACGTGCAACTGGTCGACCCCGAAGTGATCGTGCTCATGGGCAATATCAGCTGCCAGGCGGCACTTGGCAAACGCGGCATCACCCGTCTGCGCGGCCAGTGGACCCAAGCCTTCGGCAAGCCAGCCCTGCCGATGTTTCATCCCGCCTACCTCTTGCGCAAACCCCATGAGAAACGCGCCGCCTGGGCCGACCTGCTCGACCTTCAGGCCCGCCTCGAAGGACAGACATGAAGATCCTCGCCTTTTCCGATCTGCACCTCGCACGCGCCCGCGCCACCGAAATCGTGGCCTCCAGCGCCGAGGCCGACCTGGTGATCGGCGCGGGCGACTTTTGCAACCACCGCGCCGGGTTGGACGAGGCGATGGAGATGCTGTCCGGCATTGTCGCTCCCATCGTCGCGGTACCCGGCAATGCCGAGAGCTTAGACGAACTGACCTCGGCGGCCCTGCCCAACATGACCGTGCTGCACGGCACCGGAACCACCCAGGGCGGCCTTTCCCTCTTCGGCCTCGGCTACGGCGTGCCCGTCACGCCCTTCGGCGACTGGTCCTGCGATCTGTCCAACGAAGAAGCCGCGGCGCTGCTCGCGCCATGCAAGACCGCCGATATCCTCGTCCTGCATTCCCCGCCCAAGGGCGTGGCCGACCTCACCTCGCTCGACATGTCCGTGGGCTCCACCGCCATCCGCGACGCGATCGAGCGCATTCAGCCCAAACTGGCCCTCTGCGGCCATATCCACGACAGCTGGGGCGTGACCGGGCGCATCGGCGCCACGCAGGTGGTCAATCTCGGCCCCCGGCCCAACTGGTTCGATCTCTGATGATCGACACGCTCACCCTGCTGGCCTTCGTTCCCGCCGCCGTGGCGCTGAACCTCACACCCGGCGCGGACATGATGTTCTGCCTCGGCCAGGGCCTGCGCGGCGGCCCGCGCCCCGCCGTCGCCGCAAGTGCAGGGATAGTGCTGGGCGGCCTGGTGCACGTCACCCTTGCGGGCCTTGGCCTCGGGGCCGCCGTCGCCACCCTGCCCTGGCTCTTCGACCTGATCCGCTGGGCCGGCATCGCCTACCTGCTCTGGCTGGCGTGGCAGGCCCTGCGCCACCCGCCCCAAGCCGGCGACACGCCGCCCGTCAAACCTGCCCGCGCCTTTCGCGACGGGATGGTCGTGAACCTGACGAACCCCAAGGTGATCTTTTTCGTGCTCGCCTTCCTGCCGCAATTCATCGACCCCGCCCGCGGCAGCGTGCTGGCCCAGTTCCTGCTCCTCGGCGCGGTCATCGCTGCGGGCGGCTTCATCGTTAACGCCGCCGTCGGCATCTTCGCCGGCGGCCTTGGCCGCCGCATGGCCCGCTCGCCTGGCTTTGCCCGAGGCATCGGCTATGTCTGCGCCACCATCTTCGCCGGCCTCGCCCTGCGCCTTGCCCTGATCGAAAGGAGCTGACCCGACCATGAGCCGCATCGACGACACCAGGGAGTTCATCCCGGTCCGCATCGCCGTCCTGACCGTCTCCGACAGCCGCGACCTCAGCCAGGATCGCTCCGGCGCCGTGCTGGTCGAACGGATCGAGGCCGCTGGCCACATCCTTGCTGACCGCATGGTCGTGCGCGACGAGCGCGACCAGATCACCGAGCAGCTGCGCGAATGGATCGCCAACCCCGAGATCGACGTGGTCCTCTCCACCGGCGGCACCGGCCTGACGGGCCGCGACGTCACGGTCGAGGCGCACAGGGACGTCTATGAAAAGGAAATCGACGCGTTCGGCACGGTCTTCACCATCGTGTCGATGAAAAAGATCGGCACCTCCGCCGTGCAGTCCCGCGCCACGGGGGGCGTGGCGAACGGCACCTACCTTTTCGCCCTGCCCGGCAGCCCCGGTGCCTGCAAGGACGCATGGGACGAAATCCTGTCCTACCAATTCGACTACCGCCACAGCCCCTGCAATTTTGTCGAAATAATGCCGCGCCTGGACGAACATTTGCGACGGAAGTGATCTTTGGCCGCGTATCAGCCCCATGAAACCTTGCCGCGAGCCTCTACCTTTATGGTATGACTGCCCCGCGCCAAGTGGCTTAAAAGGTTGATCTGAATGCGGTTCCTGCGCCACAGCCTGACCGGACTGTTCCTGCTGTCCCTGACAGTGGGCCTGTTCGCCTATGCCGGTCAGATCGTGTTCTCCGCCGTGCAGGAACGCATGAACGCCGAAACCGAAGCGCCCGAGCGGCGCGAGCGCGTCTTCGCCGTCAACACGGTCACCGCAGCGCCGGGTACGCAAACACCCGTCCTGACCGCCTATGGCGAGGTCGAAAGCCGCCGCACGTTGGAAATCCGCTCCGACACCCCCGGGCGCGTCACTGAACTGACCGCGCTTTTCGAGGATGGCGGCCGCGTCCGCGACGGTCAGGTGCTGGCCCGGATCGACCCGTCGGACGCGCAATTCGCCCTAGATCTGGCCCGCGCCGACCTGACGGATGCCGAGGCCGAGGTGCGCGAGGCCGAGCGGGGCCTTAACCTCGCCCGTGACGAGCTTGCCGCGGCGCAATCGCAGGCCGAGCTGCGCAAGCGCGCCCTCGACCGCCAGCTTGACCTCGAGGAACGCGGCGTCGGCACCGCCGCCGCCGTCGAACTCGCAGAACTCGACGCCGCCAGCGCAGAACAGGCCGTTCTGACCCGCCGCCAGGCCGAAGCCACCGCCGAGGCCCGCGTCGACCAGGCCCAGACCCGCCTCTCGCGCAGCCGCATCGCGCTGGCCGAGGCGCAAAAGGCCCTAGACGAGACCACGATCACCGCCCCCTTCACCGGCACGCTGCAAGGCGTCAGCGTGGTCGAAGGGCGCCTGGTCTCCGCCAACGAAAAACTGGCAGATCTCATCGACACCACCGCGCTTGATGTGGCTTTCCGCGTCTCCACCGCCCAGCACCGCCGCCTGCTGGATGAAAACGGCGAGTTGATCCTTGCCCCCGTGCGCATCCGTCTCGATGTATTCGGTTTGGAAATGGAAACTACCGGTCGAATCACCCGCGACAGCGCCGGCGTCGAGGAAGGCCAGACCGGGCGTCTCGTCTATGCCCGCATCGACGACCCCCAGGGTCTCAAACCCCGCGACTTCGTCACGGTCCTGATCGAGGAACCACCGCTCGACAACGTCGTCCGCCTGCCCGCCACCGCGCTCGGCTCGGACGGCACCGTGCTGGCGCTGACGGCCGAGGACCGCCTGCGCGCCGTCCCCGTCACGCTGGTCCGCCGCCAGAGCAACGACATCCTCGTCTCAGGCGACGGCCTCGACGGCCTGGAAATCGTGACCGAGCGCAGCCCGCTTCTCGGCCCCGGCCTCAAGGTCCGCCCCCTGGGCAACGCGCCCCAGGCCGACGACACTGCCCAGATGCTCGAACTTTCCGAAGACCGCCGCGCCCGCCTGCGCCGCTTCGTCGAGGACAGCCCCGACATTCCCGCCGCCATGAAGACCCGGCTCTTGGGCCAGCTGGAGCAACCACAGGTTCCGGCGCAGACTGTCGAACGGCTCGAACGCCGCATGGGCAGTTAACCCATGGTCCGTGACCTGCCAGACCGCGCCGGCGGCATCCTGTCCTATTTCACTCGCCACCCCACGGCGGCGAACCTGCTGCTCGTGGTGCTCGTGGTCCTTGGCCTTGCTGCCGCCCCCCGGATGCAGGCCCAATTCTTCCCGGACGTCATTATCGACGAGGTCAGCGTTTCGGTCCTCTGGGACGGCGCCAGCGCCGAGGATATCGACGCCGGCATCGTGCAGGTGCTGGAACCCGCGCTGCTGGCCGTCGAGGGCGTGGAAACCTCGCAAGCCACCTCGCGCGAGAACACCGCCAGCATCCAGCTCGAGTTCGAGCCGGGCTGGGACATGGGCCGTGCCGCCGACGATGTGTCGGCTGCCGTCGACAGCATCACCGACCTGCCCGAAGAGGCCGAGGAACCCCGCGTCACCCGCGGCGCGTGGCGCGACCGCGTCACCGATATCGTCCTCACCGGCCCCGTCGCCACGCCGCAGCTGGGGCAGTTCGCCGACGAGCTGGTGACGCGGCTCTACGATGCCGGCGTCACCCGCACCACGCTTCAGGGTGTCGCCGCCCCGCACACTATCGTCGAGGTGCCTACCACCAACCTCATCGCCTACGACATCACCATGGCCGAGATCGCCGCCGTGATCGCCGCCGAGGCCGACACCGACCCGGCGGGCGACGTCACCGGCGGCGCCACCCGCGTCCGCATCGGCACCGAGAAACGCGCCACCGACCAAATCGAGGCGCTGATCCTGCGTTCCAATCCCGACGGCTCCAAGCTTACCATCGGCGACGTGGCCGACGTGCGCGTCGAAGGCATCGACCGCGAACGCCAGTACTTCGTCGGCGACAACCCAGCCCTTCAGATCCGGGTCGACCGCTCCGCCAACGGCGACGCCCTCGCCATCCAGGCTCAGGTCGAGGAAATCGCCGCCCGTATGGAAGCCACCCTGCCCGAAGGCACGGAACTCACGCTCATCAACACCCGCTCCGACGCCATCTCGGGCCGTCTCGACATGCTCTTGGACAACGGGCTGACCGGCCTACTGCTGGTGGTCTCGCTGCTGTTCCTGTTCTTGAATGCACGCACCGCCTTCTGGGTGGCGGCGGGCATTCCCGTGGCGATGCTGGCGGCCATCGCGCTGATGTACGCCGCAGGGCTGACCATCAACATGATCTCGCTTTTCGCGCTCATCATCACGCTGGGCATCGTGGTGGACGACGCCATCGTCGTGGGCGAACACGCCGACGCGCGGGTGCGCAAGTACCGCGAAAACCCCGTGCAGGCCGCCGAACGCGCGGCGCAACGCATGGCCCTGCCGGTCTTTTCCGCCACCCTCACCACGCTCATTGCCTTCTTCGGGCTGGTGGCCATCGGCGGGCGCTTCGGGGACCTCATCATCGACATCCCCTTCACCGTGATTGTCGTGCTGATGGCCTCGCTGGTGGAATGCTTTCTGATTTTACCACACCACATGTCCCATGCGCTGACCCATGCGGGCAAGGAACGCTGGTACGACTGGCCCTCCCGGACCGTGAACCGTGGCTTCGTCTGGCTGCGCGAACGCGCCTTCCGGCCCTTCATGGCGCTGGTCATCCGCGCCCGTTACCCCGTGCTTGCCGGCATTGTCGTGCTCCTGGCCGCGCAGGCCGCGCTCTTCATCAGGGGCGACGTGCAATGGCGCTTTTTCAACGCCCCCGAGCGCGGCAGCGTGACCGGCAACTTCTCCATGGCCCCCGGCGCCACGCGCGACGACACGATTGCAATGATGCACCAGATCCAGACCGCTGTCGAAGACCTCGGCGCCGATTACGAAGAACGCTACGGCGCCAACCCCATCAAGTTCGCCATCGCCCAGATCGGCGGCAATTCCGGCGGCGGCCTCGCCGGGGCCGACACCAAGGAACCCGACCAACTGGGCGGCATATCCATCGAACTGATCGACCCCGACCTGCGCCCCTATTCCTCCTTCGCCTTCGTGGCCGAGTTGCAGGATGCCGTCCCCCGTCACCCCCTGACCGAGGAACTCAGCTTTCGCGGCTGGCGCTCGGGTCCCGGCGGCGACGCGCTCGACGTGGAATTCTACGGCGCCAGCGCCGAGACGCTCAAGGACGCCTCCGAGGCGCTCAAGTCCGCCCTGCTCGACTACCCCGAGGTGTCGGCGGTCGAGGACAATCTGGCCTATGACAAGCAGGAACTGATCCTCGAACTTACGCCGCAGGGCCAGGCGCTCGGCTTTACCATCGACGATCTCGGCACCGTCCTGCGCCACCGCCTGAACGGGATCGAGGCCGCGACCTATCCCGACAGCGCCCGCAGCGCCGAGATCCGCGTCGAGGTGCCCGAGTCCGAACTCACCGCCGACTTCCTCGAACGGATGCAGGTCCGCGCACCCACCGGGGCCTACCTGCCGCTGGCCGATATCGTCAGCGCGACCGAGCGCGTGGGCTTTTCCACCATCAGGCGCGAAAACGGCATCCGTCACATCAACGTCACCGGCGATATCTCCGAGGACGACCCCGCCCGCGCCGCCGAAATCAGCACCGCGCTGGAAACCGAGATCCTCCCCCGCATCGCCAGCGTTCACCAGGTCGAGTGGCAACTGGGCGGACTTGCCGAGCAGGAAAACGAGTTTCTGAACGACGCGCGGCTGGGACTGATCCTGACGCTGACCGGCATCTACCTCGTCCTCGCCTGGGTCTTCGCCAGTTGGACGCGGCCCATCGTGGTGATGTCCATAATCCCCTTCGGCCTTGTCGGCACGATCTACGGTCATGCCTTCTGGGAGGTGCCCCTTTCGATGTTCACCGTGGTGGGGCTTCTGGGCATGACCGGAATCATCATCAACGACTCGATCGTGCTGGTGACCACCATCGACGACTACGCCAAGGAGCGCGGCATCGTGCCCGCGATCATCGAAGGCGCCGTCGACCGCCTGCGCCCCGTCATGCTGACCACGCTCACCACGGTGTTGGGCCTCGCCCCGCTTCTCTTCGAGCAATCGACCCAAGCGCAGTTCATCAAGCCCACGGTCATCACGCTGGTCTACGGCCTCGCCTTCGGCATGGTCCTCGTCCTGCTGCTGGTGCCCGCGATCATCGCCATCCAGTCCGACGTCGCGCGCCAGACCGCCTCCCTGCGCCGCGCCCTGCGCTCCAAACCCGGGGAATTGCGCGGTGTCATGCTGGCGGGCGGACTGGCCATCGCGGCACTCTTCGCCGGCACGCTAGGCGCAGCGGCGGTCACCGGCAGCCTGCCAGGGCCGCTCTCCGGACTGGCCCTCGCCGCGCCGATGCCTACGGCGCTGCTGCTCTTCGCCGTTGGAAGCCTGTTGATCGTTCTGCTGCTCTATGCGGTGGTCGCGATCCGCCACGCCCTGCGCCGTCAGCCCGCCGAGCAGCCCTGAATATCCACCGCGCTGCCCCGGCTCAGCACCGTAAACCGCAGGCTCCGGCGGTCGACTGCAAACGACCGCCCGTCGACATGGCTCAGAACTGCACGCGTTACCAATGTTTCCCCCTGGCGGGTCGTTTCGGGCGCAGAGACCCAAAGCCTCGGATCACCCGCCTCGACCACCGCGTATTCCGACACGCCCAGTTTCGGCATCCGGATCGTCGCGATCAACTCGACGCCCCCCTCGACGGGCGACAGCCGGCAGGCCACGCTTCGAACGCCGGCCTCCTCGGCGCCATAGGGCCGCTCGGTCAGGGCTGCCACGATGGCCGGATCCGGCTTTTTCGCGGCACCTGGCAACACCTGCGCCACGTTCACGCTGATCGGCACGCAGATGTCCTTGCACACCCCGATCTCCAACTGACCCTCAAGACGCACGTCGCGCCCGCCCGCCTTGGGGCGAATGCGCAGCGGCACCACCACGTCATGGTCATAGCCGATCGTCATGAACCCGAATTGCGGCACCGGCTTGGGCGCGGGCCAGATCACGTCGACGCCTGACAGGTTGCGCGACCCCTGCCAGTTGAAAAGCGGCGGCACCCCGGCCTCGCCCGGACTGCGCCAATAGGTTTTCCATCCCGGCGCAAGGTCCAGCCGCAGGCCCGCGTAGTGGCTGCCATCCGCCGCCCGCCATCCCGGCAGCACCTCGACCCGCACCATGTCCGCGGTATCCTGGGCCGAAACGGATCCGGCGCACATGGCCAGAAGAGCAGCTTTCAATAGGGTCATGATCTTTCGCATGACGCCTCTCATGGCGGGTTTCACCGGCTTTGCCAATTCACATTGAAGCGAGAAATCCCGCCACTCTCAAGGTGGGATGGTTGCACAGAGCGCCCCGCACCCCCATCATGGGTTCTGCAACCAACCACCGGGGACCGCCTTGAGCGACATTGACCTGACCGGAAAACTGCTGATCGCCATGCCCGCCATGGGCGACGACCGCTTCGCACAGTCGGTGGTGTTCATCTGCGCCCATTCGCCCGAGGGCGCCATGGGCCTCATCGTCAACAAGCGCGCCGATGATCTGCGCCTCAGCGACCTTCTGGACCAACTCGACATCGCGCAGGGGCGCGACATGACCAACCTGCCCGTGCATTTCGGAGGCCCGGTTGAACACGGCCGGGGTTTCGTGCTGCATGATTACGGCTACCATTCGGCCATCTCCACACTCGACGTGAATGACGAATTCGCCATGACCGCGACGATGGACATATTGGAGGACTTGGCGCTCGGCCGCGGCCCGCTACGCAACATCGTGGCCTTGGGCTATGCCGGCTGGGGCCCCGGCCAGCTGGAAAGCGAATTGTCCCAGAACGCCTGGCTTACGGTCGAGGCCGACAAGGAAATCGTCTTCTCCCACGCCGACGGCAGCAAGTGGGAATCCGCCCTGCAAAAACTGGGCGTCAGCTCCGTTACGCTCTCGTCCGAAGCCGGCCGCGCCTGACGGCAAAAGCTTTATCAAAGCTTTTGCCAAATCTTTTCCGTAAAAGATTTGGCCCACCCCGCTTCACGCCGCGTAATCCGACCCTTCCGCGTCGAGAATCGCCATCAGTTCCGCCAGGTGCCGGTCGCCCTGCTCCGGATAGTCTTCCATCTCGCGCGCGGTCTTTTCGGCCACCTCGTCCGACAGCACCCGCAACGGCTGTCCCGTCTGCAACGCGCGGATATAGGTCTCGGCGGCCCGCTCGAAGTAGTACATGCGGTTGAAGCAATCGGCGACGGTATCGCCCATCACCAGGATGCCGTGATTACCCATGATCATCACTTTCTTGGCCGGGTCCCCCAGCATCGCCGCGCAGCGTGCGCCCTCGTCCTCGAAGGCAAGCCCTCCATAGCCGTTGTCGATGACGTAGCGGTTGAAGAACGTGGCGCAGTTCTGGTCGATCGGTGGAAGGCGGCTGTCGGCCAGGCTGGCCAGCACCGTGGCGTGGATCGAATGCACATGCATCAGGCAACGGTGATGCGGGCACGCCCGATGCACCCCGCCATGCAGGCCCCATGCGGTCGGGTCCGGCGCACCGGGGCGCTCCAGCGTCTCTGGGTCGTTGGCGTCGATCAACAGCAGGTCCGATGCCTTGACCCGGCTGAAATGCACCTGGTTGGGATTCATCAGGAACTGCGTGCCGTCCGCATTCACCGACAGGCTGAAATGGTTCGCCACGGCCTCGTGCATGTTCAGCCGCGCGGTCCAGCGAAACGCCGCCGCCAGTTCCACCCGCTCTTTCCAATGGGCGATGTTCGCCACTGTATCGTGGTGTCCAGTCTGAAGCATGGTACATCTCCTTGTCCGGGGCTGGGCTGCAGACTGCGCCAACGAAGCAGAATTTTCAAACCCGTTTCCACGGATGTCGGGACCCGTTTCTCCCGGTCCTTCAAGAATTCGTGCTCCGATGGAAATCTCCTCCTCGTTCGCGCGTTCAAACTGCAGAAACATGAACGCACTGAAGGCGCCCCGACGCAATCGGGTGCGTCACCAGTCGATTTTGAAAAGGAGACGATCATGACGCACTCCAATATCCTCATCATCGCCACCTCTGCCAGGCGCATGAGTGACGGCGAGCCCACCGGCCTCTGGCTGGAAGAACTGACAACGCCCTACTACGCGTTCCGCGACGCGGGCGCGAACGTCACGCTCGCGTCCATTTCGGGCGGGGAAATACCCGTGGATGCCCGAAGCCTTGCCGAAGAAGACGACCGCGAAGCATCGGTGCAGCGCTACATGGACGACACTGCAGCCCGGTCTGCCGTGGCCGGGACACCGCGCTTCGATTCCCTCGATCCGTCAGATTTCGACGCTGTCTTCCTGCCCGGCGGGCACGGAACGATGTTCGACTTTCCCGACAACCCCGACCTTGCCCGCCTGATCGAAACGTTCGACCGCGACGGCAAGCTCATCGCCGCTGTCTGCCACGGTCCCGCCGCCCTCGCCGGACCGACGCGGCCCGACGGCGCGCCGTTTGTCGCCGGTCGCAAGGTGGCCGCATTCACCGACAGCGAGGAACGCGCCGTGGGTCTCCACAAGGCCGTGCCGTTCCTTCTGGCGTCGCGGCTCAAGGCTCTCGGTGCCGACCATCACAGCGCTCCGGATTTCCAGCCTTTCGCCGTCCGGGACGGCAACCTTATCACCGGGCAGAACCCGCAATCCGCCGAGAAGGTCGCACAGATGGTGCTCGACGCGCTGGATCGGAAAAGGCAGGCCGCCTGACCGTCAGGGAACGCGAATTCACGCAAGCGCCTGCACTCGTAGGGTGGGTGAAATCCCACCCTGCCTCTCCATATCTTCAAAAATAACCGTACCGCGGTGCCAAAAAACCACAGGCGCGCCTTCGTCATGTGCGCCGGTGCCATCCTCCTTCACGTCGGCATGCCAACCGAAGTCATACGTCCGTCAATCACCGCTCGATTTGCGCGCCCTCTCGTTGCCAGCCATGGTCCCCGACCACGTACCGCGTGCGGGCCGCCCGTTGAAACTCGCCGTCCTCGGCGACCATTCTCGTGATGGTGACATCGTCGGCATTGCAGTCCAGCACCGCGAAATCGTTCGGATGGCCCCGCCGACGTGTCGACAGGCCGGTGCCGCAGTGCAATTGCAGGGTCATGTCCGCGCCCTTTCGGCGCACGAACGGTTCCACGAGCCACTGGTGCAGGTGGCCCGACATGATGATATGAGGCCCGCATCGCGCCCAGTGTTCCAGCGCGTCCGAGGCGCCGACCATCAGATCTTTCTCGATATCTTCGGTATGGTGAAACGGATGGTGTGCCGCGATCACGGTCAGGCCGGCCCGAGGCGCGGAGATGGCCTCGCCAATTCTGTCCACATCGGCCCGCGCGACACGCCCCCGCTGATGCGCCCATGGGTCCGTCGTGTTCAGACCCACCACCCTGACTTCGCCAAGATCGACCGTGGGGGCAAGCTCTTGGCAAATCCAGCGCCTGTACCGTCGAAAGGGGTCCCAGGCCCTCAATAGCAGATTATACAGCGGGATGTCGTGGTTGCCCGGCACACCCAGCCATGGACGGCCGAGCGAGTTCATGAAGTCAGCCGCCGGCCGGAACTGCGAGGCCCGGGCGCGCTGGACGAAATCGCCCGCCATGACCACCAGATCCGGGGCCGCTGCTCCTATCGCCGTCCGAAGCGGCTCCAGCAGGTCGGGATCCTCCCGACCGAAATGCAGGTCACTGATCTGAACGAGTCGTGTCATTCAGCCGCATCCGGCTTGCTCGCAGTCTCGGGGACCCGGACGGTGATGGCGTCCTTCAGAATGCTGAACTTGAACGGCGCCTTCATCCTGTGTCTTTCCCCGTCCAGGGCGACATCCCGCGCCGACCGCCTGATCTCGACGGTTGCGTGTTCGCCTGTAAGCAAGGTGAAATCCCGGCCTTTGCGCACATCGCGCAACGCAACAAGCAGGGCTTTCCAGACAAGCATGAACCGCCCGACATCCGGTGCCAGCAAAATCGCGAACTTGCCGGCCCGGACCGCGTCCGCGCCCTCGATTTCGAATTCATCCAGCTGATACGCACTCATCGCAACGAACAACGTCGGAGCCTTCGCGCTTTGCAACTCTCCGTCGACCTCGATGCGCATCGTCAGGGGCCGGTAAACGGTGACCATCGCAACAAGGACCGACCAGTACGCGGCCAGCCTCGAACGTCCCCAACGCTGATAGACGCTCTCTCGCTCCTTCAGGATCGTCGGGTACAGGCCGATGCTCGCATTGTTGATGAAGACACGTCCGTTGACGCAGCCCAGATCTATCTTCTCCCCCCGTCCACGGCAAATCGCGTCCACGGCGTCTTCCGCGTCCTCGGGAATGCCGAACCGCCGTGCGAAATAGTTGAACGTTCCGAACGGAAGCACGCCAAGATCGATGCCGCTGTCGGCGAGCGCGCCAGCCACGGCACAGATGGTCCCGTCGCCGCCCGCGGCCACAACGCACTCGACGCCGGACTCTTCGATGACCTGCGCCACCTTCGCCGAAAGGTCATCTCCGCTGGACACAGGCACGATCTTGACGGGCGTCCCTCGCGACTTGAACAATTCCTCGATCGTATCGGCATCCGGATTGGCGTCGCCCTTTCCAGAGTCGGTGTTCAGGATCACGATGTGAGACATATGGGCTTTCAAGCGTGTTGGGGTCTTCGGTCTTCCCGGGCCTCCTGCCCGGGGCGTCACCAGACCCAACTGCGGAAGGGCGGCATCTGTTCCTTTAACCGAAGGGGGAGCCTCCACGTTTGCTCGCAGGGAATTCCGGGGTGCGCCGATGCAATCGCGAAAGGCGCGGGTCCACCTCTTGACTGGAGATGTGCATGACGTCCATTTGACCAGTCCGCTTTCCAGGTCCTGGATATCCGGACAACCCTTCAAACTACAGGACCTGAGGATTAACAAGAGTTCCATGACAACCATCCGCCGACACATGCTCAACGCGCTAGGCAAGTTATTTGCCGAAGACAACCTCGTCGTCATTCGCAATGAAGGCGGGCTGGCCAGCCAGATCGGTTTTTGGGCGCTTGGTCACGAGTTAGCTGGCTCAGGGTACGACGTTAAATTCGACAACTCATGGTTCACATCCAACGGCATGGACCTGAATGGCCGGTTCCCGAGAAATCTCGATTTCCCAAAGGCTTTTCCCTCCCTGAACCTTGTTGAGGCTTCGAAGTTCGAAAGAACTATTCTGAAAAAATTGAACAACTTTACGGCGGGGGACCCAACGACAGTCATGGCACCCGCGTATCTCGGCGGTTTCTATGACCGCTGGAAGCTGGTCGTCAAACACCAGAAACTTCTGTCCGAAAGCTTTGCACCCGACGCTTCCTACTTCTCGAATGAAGACCTGGAACTGCTGGAGCAGATCAAGCGAGAGCCCAACACGTGCGGTGTCCATGTTCGTCGAGGGGATCTTTCGAATGATCATCAGCACTACGGCAAGGCCCTGGGTCCGGATTACTTCAAAAGAGCCCTCGCTGAAGTTGACGCCAGACATGAAGATACGACGTACTATTTCTTCTCGGACGAGCCGAACTGGGTGAAACAGAATATCGGCAGAAGCCTGGGACCTGAAACCTCTTACGTCGTTGTTGACAACAACGGTTCAGACCGGGGCTTCGTGGACTTGTATCTCATGTCCCGCTGCCAGTCATTTGTCAGCTCGCAAGGAGCCTTTGGGAAATACGCCAGGTTACTCGGAGATCCGTCCCGCCTGATTGTCGAGCCAAGCTCCCACGCTCTTTTCAGAAAAGACGACAAAAACGTTACCGTCTTGGACGTTTAGGAAATCACTTAGGCCGTGCTGCCTGTGCCCTGCAGACCGTAAGTCTATGCCGCAAACAACGCCTCTTAACAGCGCCGCGACACGACAGTGGCCATGGCTGCCCACTGTCCGTCACGTGCTTTCAGCTCCGCCGCCATGTCATCCGCCCCAGGTATCGGATAGGGTGAAGCCGTCCGGGAACGGGTCCGTCGGATCGAGTCCGATCTGCGTCATCGCGTGTCTGACGTCAGCGCCTATGGGACTCAAGCTTGCAAGCCGTCAGTCCGTAGTGCAGACCATCCCCCACATGCCAAATCCGCTTCCGCAAGCCCGCTGATACGCCTTTCTCTTTCCAGGTACCTGATGTTCTTCGGGCCGATCCCATGCTCCGCGCTAAATGATCCGCCGAACGCAGTCACGGCATGGTCCACAACATAATCCCGCAGCTCTTGTTCGAAGGCCCCGTCCACCGCACCATCGGTTTTCACCAGGTTGAAATGAAGACCGCCGTCGCCCAGGTGGCCGAAATCGCAAACCTCCATCATCGCAAAGTCCTCGGCCAGTTTGCGGGTCATCTCGGTTCGGAAAGCGATCACCTTGTCCCGAGTGAACCCAAGGTCAAAGGCGATCAGCGGCCCTGCCGCTTTCACCCCTTCCGACAGCGCATGGCGGAGCGCCCAGATTTCCTCGGGCCGGCCGAACAGTGCGTCTTCCAACGGCGCCTCGGGCAGGTCCCACGCTTCGGACAGCACGGCTTCTAGAACCTCGTCCAACGGCGTGTCCCAGGGGGCCTTGGTGGGGCGGGACAGCTCGATTAGCAGGGCGGTTTCCGGGATCTCGCCTCTGGCGAACGGGTTCTTCAGGGATGGCGCATGGTCGAAGCTATGCACCATTGCGGCACGCGACATGAACTCGAATGCGGACAACAAAGGCCCGACGCGCAGTTCCAGATGGCGCAGCAAGGTCAGCATCGCAGCATCGCAGGACGGCACGACAAGAGCGGTGGCCTGTTCGGCGACCACAGGCTCGACGTTCAGGATCGCCTCGGTAATGATGCCGAACCAGCCGCAGCTTCCGATGTGCATCTGCTTCCAGTCCGGGCCGGTGTTGTCCTTGCGCACAGGGCTGCCAAGCCGCAGCACCTCGCCCTGCGACACCACCGTAAGCCCAAGCGTATTGCGACGCACATCCCCGTAGCGCAGGAAACGCCCGCCGCCGGTGTTGGTCGCCACCATGCCCCCGATCATGGGGTCCGAGCCGAGGTCGATGGGAAAGAACAGCCCATGCTCCGCCAGGCGGTCATTGACCTCCGACAGTCGAAAGCCGGCGCTGACCCGAAGCGAGCGGTTGGCAACGTCCAGATCGAAGGTCTCGCGCAGGCGCGACAGGCTGAGAACAGCCTGGGTGCCGGTGTCATCGGGGACCGACGCACCGACCAGGCCAGTGTTGCCCGACTGCGCGACAAAAGGCGTGTCGGTCGTCTTAAGATGGCGCATGCACTGCGCCACCTCCTCCGTCCTTTCCGGCAGCAGGACCACGGGGCTGGTCCCGATCTCCCCGCGGACGCCTCGCAGGTACGCGGCCATCTCCGCTGGCGCGGTGATCGCCCTGATGCCGTCGGGCAGCATCATGCCGCGCTCGTGTTCAACTGTTCCAGCGCCGCAGTATAGGAGGCCGCCCGCATCGCCTCGTAAAGCTCGAATTCATCGGTGACGCGCTTGCCGAGGGCCGCTTCGAACGCCTCGCGGCTCGACGCGGTCTGGTTACCACTGCGGGCCTCGTCGCCAAGGTTCGACTGGAAGATCCCCGCCGCGCTGACCGGCAGGAAATCTTCATAGATTATCGGGCTGATCGTCAGCGCACCCGCGTCCAGCAGCGCGTCAAGATCCTCGCCCGTCGCGGCGCCTTGCCCAATGCCGTACTTGAAATAGGCAAGGTCACGATCGTGCAATTCGCGCCAGGTGTCGGGGAAGGCCGCAAAACCCTCTGCAAGCCTGGCCACGTAGTCCTCCGCATTCGACCCGTCGGCGGCGGGCAGGATGTCCGCACGCACCTCCGCCAGCAAACTGTCATAGAGCGCGCGCCCCTTCGGTGTCAGCGCCACGCCACGCTGTTCGATCTCGCCGAACCGGGCGGTGTGCTGCCCCTCTTCCCACCCGCCGTCCACGGGAAAGCGGATCGCTTCATTCAGCGCCTTGAACGCCGTCTGCCTGAGCAGGATCGGGCAGTCGCGCCGCGGCGGGCCTTCCACGATGGCCTTGGCCGGCAGGCCCTTGGCCACCATCTGGGCCTGGGCCGCGTCGATGTCCAGCGTCCGGGGCGTCAGGTGGTTGATGTGCGGCCCCTTGAACGAGACCACGTCGGCGATCAGGCGATGGGCGCCGATCAACTCTGCAAAGGTGGCATCGTCGACACAGGCCTCCGGGTGCCAGCGGAACGTCTCCAGCACCTCGGCCACGAAACGTGCGGCATCTGCGCTATCCAGCCCCCCTTCGGCTTCGGCCTTCTCGGTCAGGGCGACAGCGCCGTCCGTGAAGATTTGCCGACGCGCCAGCGTGGCGGCGGCCTTGTCGCGCAAAGCGTCATCCTCGATCAACTCCAGCCGCAGAAGAGAGGTGAAAACGCGAAACGGGTTCTCGGCAAGGGCGTCACGGCCAATCGGACGGAATGCCGTGGAGTGAACCGGCACCGACGCGACCGAAAGATCGTAGTACCCGACCGGCTCCATCCCCATGACGGCAAAGACGCGTCCCATCATGGCAAGCTCTTCCGCGGTGCCCAGCCGGATCGCACCATGGCGCTCCGCGCTGATCCGGTTCGTGTCTTCGCCCGGGGTCAGCGCCAGCGCGTTGTCGTCGCGATCCAGCACATCCGCGTTCACGGTCTCCACGATCTCGACAAGCGTGCCGTAGGCGGGCACCTCCTTGCGGTACATTTCCGACATCGCCGCGGAAAAATCGGCACGGATCTGGTTTGGGGATACGGTCATCTTTTCGTCCTTCTGCGCCTAGAAGCGCCCGTTGGTAAAATGGGTAAGAGTCGCGCCTGTCTCGTAGTAGAGACCCTTGACGGCGGCGTAGCTTTCGGATTGCGGATCGCAGATCGGCAACGGCAGGTCACCAGTGCCAAGCGCCCAGTCCGCAGCGGCCCTGCCAAACAGCGTCCCGGGGCAGATGCCCCGCCCGCTGTAGCCGAAGATGGAGATGCCGGTCTTTCCACGGCGTTCGATGCGCGGCAGGTGGGTTCCGGTCATCGCGATGCGGCCGGTCCATTCCTGTTCGAACGGAATATCCTTCAACTGGGGGAACAGCCTGGACAGCTTGCGGTGCGCCCATCCACGGTGAAATGCCCCACCGAACCCCTCGAGATTGCCGAGCGCGCCAAAGATCATCCGCCCCGCCTGGTCAAGGCGGAAGGCCGACATGACCAACGCCGTGTCCCAACACCCTTCGCCGCCAGCCAGGATGCTGTGCCGCAGGTCGTCCGGCAGGGGCGCCGTGGCCAACTGGAAGAAATGCGCAGGGATGATCGCGTTATCGTCCGCCGCGCCCGCGCCATAGGCATTGGTCGCCTGGATAAGCCGGACCGCACGAACCTCGCCTTCTGCCGTTCGGACGGTCCAGCCCTCGCCGGTCTCCGTCATGCTCAGGGCGCTTGTGTCCTCGAAGATCCGCGCCCCCTGCCCCTCTGCCGCGCTGGCCAGTCCCTGAACATAGGCCAGGGGCTGGATGGTACCGGCCCGTCCATCCCACAGCGCGCCGCAGTAAGCCGCGCTGCCAATGCGCCGCGCGGTTTCGGCGGCATCGAGCAGCTTGACCGGCGCGCCCCGTGCCTCCTGCTGGGCAAAGCGGTTTTCCAGGTCGCGCAGACCGGCCTGCGAGTGGGCACAGTGCAGCGTGCCCCGCCGCGTCGCCTCACACCGGATCTGGTGCTTTTCGATCAGGTCGAACACGGTCGAAGGCCCACCAGCCAGCAATTCGTTCAGCTGCCTGCCGGTGGTCTTTCCGATCTTCCCTTCCACCTCATCGGGCGGCGTCCAGAGCCCGGCGTTGACAAGCCCCACATTGCGCCCCGACCCGCCGAACCCGATCGTCCGCG
Organism: Roseovarius sp. THAF27; assembly: GCF_009363655.1. Taxonomy (NCBI): domain Bacteria; kingdom Pseudomonadati; phylum Pseudomonadota; class Alphaproteobacteria; order Rhodobacterales; family Roseobacteraceae; genus Roseovarius; species Roseovarius sp. THAF27. The sequence goes on along the minus strand of NZ_CP045393.1, from coordinate 472,685 downwards.
CCTCCAGGAGCGCCACCGAAGCGCCCCCGGCGGCCAGGTGATAGGCCGCCGACACCCCGGTGAACCCGCCGCCGATCACCACGACATCGACGGTGATCGCCTCGTTCAAAGGCGCGTAGCGGGTCCGTTCGGGGGCCGTTTCGGACCACAGGCTGTCCAGGCGCGGGGCGTGTGTCATATCTCGAAAGAAATGCCCTGCGCCAGGGGAAGTTCTCGCGAGTAGTTCACCGTGCTGGTCTGACGGCGCATGTAGGCGCGCCACGCGTCCGATCCGCTTTCGCGACCGCCCCCGGTTTCCTTTTCACCGCCGAACGCCCCGCCGATTTCCGCACCGGACGGGCCGATATTGACGTTGGCGATGCCACAGTCAGACCCCTGGGCCGACAGGAAATGCTCGGTCTCGCGCACATCGGTCGAAAAGATGCACGAGGACAGCCCCTGCGGCACGGCATTCTGCATCCCGATGGCCTCATCGAGGTCCTTGTACTTCACCACGTAAAGGATGGGCGCAAAGGTTTCCGTGTGCACGATCCCGCTCTGCTCCGGCATCTCGACGATGGCTGGCGCCGCATAGGCCGCATCGGGGTACTGGTCCGTCAGCGCCCGACCACCGCCATGCACGGTGCCGCCTTCCGCCTTGGCCTGTTCCAGCGCCTTTTCCATCGCCGTCATCGCGACTGCGTCGATAAGAGGACCGACAAGTGTGCCCTGGTCCAGCGGGCTGCCGATGGAAAGCCCTTCATAGACCTTGGTCAGACGCGGGATCAGCTCGTCGTAGATGTCTTCGTGAACGATCAGGCGGCGCAGCGACGTGCAGCGTTGACCCGCGGTGCCGACGGCCGAAAAGACAATCGCCCGCACGGCCATTTCCAGATCCGCAGACGGGGCCACGATCATCGCATTGTTCCCGCCCAGTTCGAGGATCGTCTTGCCCAGACGCTTGGACATATCCGCCGCGACCGCCTTGCCCATGGGCACGGACCCCGTGGCCGAGATGATCGCAACATCGCTGGACGCAGTCAGAACCTCGCCCAGGTCACGCTCGCCGATCAGGCTCTGGATCAGGCCGTCGGGCGCATCGTCGCCGAATGCCTTCATGGCCCGGTCGCAGATTTCCTGGATTGCAAGCTGGGTCAGCGGCGTCTTTTCCGACGGCTTGGCAAGAACGGGATCGCCGCACACCAGTGCGAGCGCGGCATTCCAGCACCAAGGCGCGGCCGGGAAGTTGAACGCGGTGATGACCCCGCAAACCCCCAGCGGATGCCAGGTTTCGCGCATGGAGTGGCCCGGACGCTCCGACGCGATGGTCAGACCGTAAAGCTGCCGCGACAGGCCGACCGCGAAGTCACAGATGTCGATCATCTCCTGAACCTCGCCCAGTCCCTCCTGGTAGATCTTGCCGCATTCCAGCGACACGAGGCGGCCAAGGTTCTCCTTTTCGCGGCGCAGCTCTTCGCCCAGAAGACGCACCAGTTCCCCGCGCCGCGGCGCCGGCACCTTGCGCCACGCGTTGAACGCCTCGACGCCCTTGGCGATGGCGGCGTCCGCGTCGGCCACCGTGTGCATCGGAACCCGGGCGATTTCGCTGCCATCCACAGGCGTGGTGACCGAAAGCGTACCGCCGGTGGTTTGCGCGGCCGTCAGGCCGCAGGCGTCGAGAATGTCTTGATATTTCATGAAGCTGTCCTTTGGTTCGGGATCAGGCCGGCGACGGCCCGATTCAGACGTGCGCAACCATCCTCGAGATCGGCGCGCGCGTAGGCGTAGGAAAGACGGAAATGCCCGGGCAACCCGAAGGCCCGGCCGGGCACGATGGCAAGCCCCGTCGCAGCCAGGACGTAGGCGCAGAAGCCCTCATCCGTCTCCAGCAGCTTTCCGTCCGGTGTGACTTGCCCAAGCACCGCCTCGCAGGACGGGAAAACGTAGAAGGCCCCGTCTGGCATCGGGCAGGAAATCCCGGGAATGGCATCAAGCGCGGCCACCACGAAATCGCGGCGGTCGCGGAACGCGTCCCGGCGCTCCGGGATATGGCTCTGCTTCCCCGTGACCGCTTCCAATGCGGCGGCCTGCGCGATCGAACAGGCGCCCGATGTTATCTGCCCCTGCACGGCCAGCATGGCCTTGACCAGATCCGCCGGCGCAATGCCCCAGCCGATCCGCCAGCCTGTCATGGCATGGGCTTTCGACACGCCGTTGATCACGATGGTGCGCCCTGCCAGATCGGGGCAGGCCTCGCGGAACGAGGTAAAGGGCACATAGCAGATCAGGTCGTAAATCTCGTCAGAGGCAATCCAGACATGGGGATGCCGCGCCAGGACTTTTCCGAGGGCGGCCAGTTCGGCGGCGGTATAGACAGCGCCCGAGGGGTTCGACGGCGAATTGAGCAGCACCCAGCGCGTGCGCGGCGTGATCGCGGCCTCGAGCTGCGCCGGCGTCATCTTGAACCCCGCCTCGGCCCCGCATCGCACAAGGACCGTTTCACCGCCCGACAAGGCGACGATGTCGGAATAGCTCGTCCAGTACGGCGCCGGCACGATGACCTCGTCCCCGGCGTTCAGCGTGGCCAGGAACATGTCGGCCAGCACCTGTTTCGCGCCGGTGGCGACAATGACATTGCCCGGCTCGACCCCTGCCTTCTCGGCAATGGCGGCGCGCAGCGCGGCGGTGCCGGCGGTGGGCGGATAACGCGTCTGGCCTTCCTGCATCGCCCTGTAAGCCGCGTCGCAAATGTGGGGCGGCGTCGGAAAGTCGGGTTCCCCCGTGCTTAATGCCAAAACGTCATGCCCTTGGGCACGCAGACGCGCGGCCTCCTCGGAGATCGCAACAATCTCCGAAAGCGCCATTCCATCGATTCTCTCAGCTTTTTTCAGCATAAACCGCTCCTGATTCAAGGCGGTGTTTGACATGGAGCGAGCCGGTATGTGAAACGAAATTATCGTATAAGTCATGCGAAAGCCTCATACCCATGCCCAACCCAAAGCGTTTCCTGCCCCCGATGTCCGCGCTGCGCGCTCTGGAGTCCTTCGAGCGGACGGGAAATGTCACGCAGACCGGCCTTGAACTGGGCGTGACCCAAAGCGCCGTCAGCCGCCAGCTTAAACTTCTCGAGGAGTACCTCGAAACCCCGCTCTTCATGCGCGACAAGAAAAGCATCAAGTTCCTGCCGGCCGCGCGGACCTATTGCACCCAGGTCAGGGCCGCGCTGGACCAGATCGGAACGGCAAGCCTGCGCCTCAAGGCAAATCCCGCAGGGGGGCAGCTCAACATCGCGATGGTCCCGGCCTTCGGCGTCCGCTGGCTGGCCCCGAAACTCCCCGATTTCGGGGCGCGTCACCCCGAGGTCACCGTGAACCTCAGCACCAGGCTGAGACCTTTCGATTTCGCCGCCGAACCCTTTCACGGCGCCATCCATTTCGGCCAGAAGGACTGGTCCGACGTGGCCTACCACGAACTCATGCGCGAATATGTCGTCCCCGTGGCATCGCCGAAAGTGGCCGGAACACTTCGCGGCACCACGGTGAGCGACGTGTTCTCGTTACCGCTTCTCCACCTCGACACACGCCCGGACGCGTGGGAAAACTGGGCCAGGGCGCTCGGAGAAGACCTCAAATGCCCTGCCGGAATGCTCTTCGATCAGTTCGCCTCGATGATCCAGGCCGCGATTCACGACATGGGTGCGGCACTGTTGCCGACCTACCTGGTCGAAAACGAATTGCAGGATGGCAAACTGGTGGCGCTTTGGTCGGAAAGCAAAACCAGCATCGGCACCTACTATTTCGTCTGGCCCAAGGATGAACCGAACCATCAACCCAGGGACCTGTTCGTGAACTGGCTGGCAGAAGTGAAACACTGAGATGCGCCGGCGCGCACCGGCCTGGTGCAGCTCTTCGATGCGGGCGGAAAATCTGCCGCGACATTTGATGTTTCACCCGCCCTTCAGTAGCATTCTTCGAACCACAGCAAACGGGATACACGCATGGCAGACCAATTCCAGCCGACAGGGGCCGCCGCAACTCTGGACCGCCCTGCTTCCGGCACGGCCTATCTGAACCAGTCCGCCCTGGATTGGCAGGAAACCGGCACCCAGGGATTCGAAACGAAACCCCTCTACGAATCCTCGTCGGGCGATATGACAATGCTGATGAAAATTGCCCCGGGCGCGTTTTCCAAAGCGCACGCACATGAAACGGTCGAGGAAATCTACGTGCTGGAAGGGTCTTTCTACGATGACGAGAACAGCTATGTGCCGGGCGACCTCATCATCCGCGCACCGGGCACCATGCACACTGCGGGCAGCAAGTCGGGCGCTCTGGTGCTGTTGAAGTTCTCGCCCGGCTGACAGGCGTTCTTTCGTTTTCACACGTCTGCGTCACCCCGTGCCGCGCAGTTCGGCGCACTCCGCCAGATAAGACATCGGACCCACCGTTTTCCTTCGCGCGCAAAGGCCGTATCCGCCGGTCAGGTCCCGTGCCGACAGGATCATGTTTGCCTCCCCAGGTAGATGTCGCGCACCTCCTCATCCTCCGAGATGGTCTGGAAATCGGAATCCCGCAGCAGCGCGCCCTGGTGCAGCACGACGGTCCGGCAATTCAGCGCGCGCACGAAACTCATGTCGTGTTCGATCGCCACGACGCTGCAGACCTGCGCGACGTCGCGCGCGATCTCGGCCGTCCGGGCGGTCTCCTCCGGGGTCATGCCGGCCGTCGGCTCATCCAGCAGCAGCACCCGAGGGCGAAGCGCCAGCACCATGCCGATCTCCAGCCACTGGCGGTGCCCGTGCGACAGGTTGCAGGCCAGCGTATCGGCCTTGGCCGTCAAGCCGACACGCTCCAGAACGGTGTCGACATTCATGCCGCCGCCCCGCGCGGCACCGGGACCGTTCACCGAGACTTCGATGTTCTCGCGCACGCTCAGATCGTCGAAGGTACTGGGCACCTGGAACTTGCGCCCGATCCCCGCGCGCACGATGTGATGCGGCTTCCAGCCCGTGATGTCCTTTCCGGCGGTCAGGACTTGCCCACTGTCGGGCTTTAGGACGCCGGTGATAAGGTTCAGCAACGTCGACTTTCCCGCGCCGTTCGGCCCGATGATCGCGACCAGTTCCTTCGGCGCGACCGAGAACGAGACATCGCGCGTGGCGCGCACCCCACCAAAGCTCACCGCCAGATGACGGGTTTCGAGGGCGGCTTCGGTCATGACGTGCGCCCCCACGTCAACCTGCGCCCCATCCGGCCCAGCCAGGGCAACAGCCCGTTCGGCGCGGTAAAGACCAGGATGACGAAGCCGACACCCACGACCAGCGGCCACAAGGCGGCGCTGACCGACGAAACCTCCTGCTGAAACCGCATCACCAGGAAGGTGCCGACCACCGGCCCCACCAGCGTGCCGCGCCCGCCGACGACGACCCACATGATCACCTCGGTCGAAAGCAGCAGCCCTACCAGGTCGGGAACCACGATGCCGGATGTGGCGGCGTAAAGCGCACCGGCAAGCCCGGCAATGCCCGCCGACAGCATCAGCGCCTTCAGCAGTTCCGCCGACGTGTCGTAGCCAAGCGACTGCGCCCGGGTCTCGTTGCACTGGATCGCGGTCAGCACCTTGCCTGTGTGGCCCGCACGCATCCTGGACCTTGTCCCCCAGCGATACGTAGATCGACAGATGCGCACAGCGGTCGGGGCCGATCTCCATCAGCGTGCCGATCTCGTAGTCGGCCGACACCTTGATCCAGTAGCGCGCAAAGGTCTCCGGCATCTCGCGGTCCTTGTTGCCCGCAAGGTTCAGCAGCACCGTACCGAAGAACCGATCTTCCGCGAACAGGCTGTACATCGGGTCGAGCACGTATATCCCGTTGGTGTATTCAACCATGTTCGGATCATGGCCGGGAGCATGGCTGAAAAGCGTCCGTGGCTGCATCCCGGCTTCGAATTCAAACAGTGAAACCGACCGTCGCAATCCAGCGTCGCACCCAGGTCACGACGGTCTCGGGAAACGTCCGTTCGCCAACCTGAGCATCCAGCGCGGCCAACTCGCCGAACAGCCGGGTCAGGGCCTCGCTCGGCAGACCTTTCGCAAGATCCCTGGTATGGGGTGGAAGTTCATTCGGCATGCCGGATTTTTCACATATCTGACGAACTGCACAAGCATTCGTGGACAGGGCGAAAACCAATGGTCGGAATGAAACGGTCAGGGCCACGGGCGAGACGGCTTCCATGTCGGAAGCGCCTTGTGGGCGGATTGTGGCAGAGGCGCAATTCCGACGTTCTCGTGTCTCTTTTTGCCCAGCAGAGAATCGCGGCGCCTGACATGTGTAGCGAGTTCTTACGGCAAACATTTCAGGATAAAGGCGGCGACCGCAGATACTTGGCGGTCGCTGCAATTCGCGCCATATAATGGGCGATACCCCACGCCGATTGCTGAAACATCGCTCCGGCCGCAAGCTTCGAAAGCCGACGGCCACAGGCCGGACGGAACGACCATACCGGCTTATCATTAGCTTTCTGATACGTGCATGGAAAATTTGGTAGCGGAGGAGGCTACGCAACTATTGTTTCACGCTGTACCAATGCACCCCATAATATTCTTTAATTACATAGCTTATCGAATGCGCTTGTCTCACGCTGTCCCAGAGAATTTCATTTAATCCCACACTTTTTGATGGTATAAATGATGGTAAACCAATGTGGGGACAGCGATGGGGAAACTAACCACCAAAAAGGTTTCCAGCCTTAAAGATGCGGGAATGTACGGCGACGGGGACGGACTTTACCTGCGGATCGGAGAGTACGGCGGGAAGTCCTGGATTCTTCGTACGGTCGTTCAGGGCAAAAGGCGTGACCTGGGTATAGGCTCAGTCAAAACTGTTGGCTTGGCGGAGGCCCGTGATGAGGCGCGCGAGATGCGAAAGATTGCCCGCAAGGGTGGCGATCCAATCGAAGAGCGAAAACGTGTGAGCGTTACATTCGAGGAGGCCGCGCACAAGGTACACTCCGAGCTTAGAAAGTCATGGCGCAGCGAGGACCATGCAATCAGGTGGATTTCATCACTTGATCGATACGTCTTCCCTGAATTTGGATCCAAGCCAATCCATCAACTCGACAGTTCGCATGTTCTCAAAGTCCTCTCGCCGATATGGACGGAAAAGAACGAGACCGCCTCAAAGGTGAAACAGCGCATCGCGACCGTGTTTGACTGGGCGAAAAGTGCAATGCTTTATCCGAGTGAAAACCCCGTCAATGGCGTGACGAGGGCGCTGCCGACCGTAAAGCATCGACCTCAGCACATGGCAGCACTGCCTTGGTCGGAAACACCTGCGTTCATGAGCGAACTGAAAAAGCGTGAGGGCACTTCCGCACGTTGCCTGGAATTCATCATCCTTACCGCTGCCCGCTCTGGTGAAGCCAGGGGAGCACGCTGGTCCGAAATCAGCGGTGGCGTTTGGACTGTGCCCGCCGAAAGAATGAAGACAGGCGAGAAGCACCGTGTTCCGCTTTCGCCTGCGGCCCTTGCGACCCTGGAGAAGGTAAAGGGACTGGACGACGAGCTAGTATTTCCCAGTCCTTCTCGTGGACCGAACGGAAATCGGCCTCTTTCCGGCACCGTGTTTGCCGCCCTGTACAAACGAATGAAACTCAAGGGCCTGACCACTCATGGATTTCGGTCCACGTTTCGGGATTGGTGCAGGGAAAACCAAATCGCCGACAGGGAGATTGCAGAAATCGCATTGTCTCACAAAGTCGGTGACGCGGTAGAGCGTGCCTATGCTAGGTCTGACCTTTTCCTTCTACGCAAGCAATTGATGACCCGTTGGGCTGACCACGCAACCGGCAAGAACATCAGTAAAGCGATGAATTATGCCTAACTTGCTGAAAATTTAACTGGGCTTAAACCGTGGTCGTGCAGATTGGTGTCATAAGAAAGAAGGAAGTCTTTTAATGACCGATAAGATACTAAGATGCCGAGAAGTTCAGCAAGCCATTGGGCTTAGCAGATCCACGATATACCGCATGATCGAGCGGGGTGATTTCCCGCGGCCCCAGAAGCTGGGACTTCGCGCCATTGGCTGGCGGGAAAGTGCAATCAGCGACTGGATGGAGGCTAGGTAAAATGTTGTCTGGAACAAACCGCAAAGTCTTTCCTCACTCCGTCCTAGTGGGACTGTGCCGCAAAATGGCCCTGGCCGCTTTATTTTACCGAGAAGAAGATGAGATGATGAGGTACCTATATGAACGCGACTGACGCCAATTTGGAAAAGCAGATCCTTGAACTGCTCTCAAAACACTTCCCCTCCCCGCGAAGACCTGAGGAAAAGGCTATGCATTTGCGGGCTCTCAAAGGTCAAGCAAGAGAGATTACTCGCGAATGGTCGATCAGTCGTACGTACTTCAATTTCGAAAGGGCCGACAGACCTCCGGAACAAGACATAGACTGTTTGTCTACAAGCGTGGGGCACATTCAGAATGCAATTAACCAATTAAATAAAGTGGGCTTCAAAGGCGGGACACAACTAAAGGCATCTGCGCGCGAATTTAAAAGAAGGTGGGAAGAAATCCCGTTTGAGCCTGTTGTAGAAGCGACGAAAGCCTCTAAGGAAATTGCGCAAATTCTTGACGAAATCAAACGGGCTCTGGACTCAGCAGCCTCCGATACTGCCCCCTTCGAAGAAGATAGTTGCGGTGCAAGACGAGGTGGTGCTCCCCAAAAGCTCGCTGAGCGTCGCGTTGTGGCATGTTTAGCAGGGGCGTTTTCTCAATTTACCGGCAGGCGCGCGAGCCGAGTGACAGATCAAGGTCACCAATCCAGCCACTTCGTTGAACTTGTGTCAGAAGTCTTCAGCCTACTCGGAACGAAGGCGAGTGCAGACTCAACAGTGAAAGACGTACTCGCAGAACTTAAAGCTGTGGAGAAAACCCCTCAAGGCTCGTAGAGTTTTCTCCATAACGCTTTGTTTTCAAATATTTATAATTCCGTAAGTTCGTGTCATGCCGCCCCATGGTGAAGCGTGGCAAGGCCCTAGGGGTTAGCTTCACAAAGATAAGCAGGTGAAGCAATGACCTACCTGAATCTCAACCAGCTGTCACAGAAGCTCGGTGGCCGCTCTCGCTCCTCGCTGTATCGCGATATCGAAAGTGGCCGGATCCCGGAGCCGATCCGCATCGGCGGCCGGCTCTACTGGATCGAGAGCAAAGTCGATGCAGCCCTCGCCACTCAATCGCGCGAAGCCGCTTAAACGAAACCCCCACCCAAAGGTTCGGGCAGGGGCGGTATTCGTTTATGCAGCACATAATCATTACCGCATTCGGCCCGTTCCTTCAACCCAGAAGGAAATGAGCATGAACAAGAAAGCAAAGACCGACAACCCGACTGACTACCCACCGGCGAACGCACTGCGTGTCTCTAAATGGAGTGACATGCCCGCCAACACCGCGCCCGCCCGCTACGAGATCATCGGCGAGGACGGCCAAGCCAAGACCATCACGCTGGCCAAAGGCAATCGCATCATTCTCGATGCGTTGCTGGAGCGGCCCGTCTACTGCGCCAGCCCGGTACGGATCTCCGACCGCGTTTGCATCCTGCGCCGCGACTACGGCGTACCGATCACAAAGGAGATGTATTCGAACGACGCGGCTACGGACCGCGCCAGGTTCGGAGTGTACTCCCTCAGCGGCACGGTGCGCCGGATCGACGGGGGTGCAGCTTGATCATGGCCCTCAAATTCAGATTGCCCGCCTGCAGCGCCTCTATGGCATGTCCGCAACCCGCGCCCGCCTCATCGCTGGCCTGCACTATGGGGAGGGCCGCACATGACGCACATCGCAACCATTCGGAAGAATGCGCGCGAAGACCTCCGCGTGACCCTGGACGAGTTCCGGGGTCACCACCTCCTTAATCTTCGCGTGTGGTTCTATGCGGACGACAACGAGCAGCGCCCCGGCAAACAGGGCGTTGCAGTTCGGCTCGACCTCTTGCCCAATCTCAGAGCGTCGCTTTTCGAAGCTGAAGAACTAGCCCGGAAGCTAGGCCTCCTAGACAATGAGGAGGCGTCGTAATGGGCAGAGACAAGCGCAACGAGACTGGGAAAGAGCATTTCACCAAGATGGTGCGCTCCACGATGGAGACGCCCGCTTGGCGCGCGCTGTCGCCGGTGGCGCAGGCGCTTTATCCTTGGCTCAAGCTGGAGTGGCGTGGCCCGCAGAACAACAACAACGGTAAGATACGCCTGAGCGTAAGGCAGGCTGCTGACTTGCTCGGTATCAATATGAAGACCGCTGCTCGGGGCTTCCACGACCTTCAGGCAAAGGGCTTTCTCTCCGTCACTGAGCCTGCCCGCCTTGGCGTCGGAGGTGATGCCAAGTCCCCCGGCTTTGAAATCACCGAAATCGAACTTCCCCAAGCCGAGAAAAACGGCGGTCGCAAGCTCTACAAGGAGTGGCGCGAGGGCGGGGATTATCTAGTGCACAAGGCCGCAATGCACAACCCCCGAGGCACCAACGGAAAAACAAAACCCCGTCCCCAAAATGGGAACAGCACCGTAGTAAAATTTGGAACGTCACAATGAAACACGTACCCAAAAACGGAACAGGCCGTACCCAAAATTGGAACGAAATCGCCCATTTTTGGTGCTTTCCTGTTCCCATTTTGGGGACATCCTTACTTACCATCTACCAAGGGCAGCGGAACCGAGGCGAGAGCATCACGGGCACCTCCGAATTGGGGTGGAGTGCATGATCACCTCGTGTTGCATTCTCGGATCCTGGATGACCATTCCATGTGCGCCTGCGGACCGTAACAGCGGAACGAATTCGGAAGGTCGCAATCCTGACGGCACCTTTGCCCCCGGCAACCCTGGAAAGCCGAAGGGTTCTCGGCACCGCGCGACACAGGCGATGCAGGAACTTCTCGATGCAGATGGCGATGCCCTGACCCGCAAGGCGGTGGAATTGGCCCTGGGCGGCGACACCACGGCGCTGCGTCTCTGCATGGAGCGCATAGCGCCCGCCAGGAAGGACACGCCGGTCAATTTCGACCTCCCGGCCATGAAAACCGCACAGGACGCCTCACAGGCCGCTCAGGCGGTCCTGCAGGCCGTCTCCGAGGGTCAGCTAACCCCGCTGGAAGGCGCAAGCGTGATGGCGCTGGTGGAAGGCTACCGGAAGGCACTGGAAACCACGGAACTGGAACAACGCATCGCAGCATTGGAGGCAACGCAATGAGCATCAAGGCACGCTTGGGAAAGTTGGAAAAGCAAAGCGGCGATACTGGCCTCAGCACTGTGATCTTCCGCACTGTGTACGAGGATCGGAATGGTGAAGCCGAAAGCGAGAAAGCCGAGGGCTACATCGGCTGGGGGCAAAACCGCGTGGCGAAAGTTGAGAGGGGCGAACGGGAAAGCCACGAAGACTTCAATGCCCGCCTCGATAGCTACAAGAACCTGAGCTGGCCGCAAGCCCAGCGCGCGGAAGGCTTGATAATCCCCAACGCGCAGGAGGGTACGGCATGAGCATTCTTTATCGCCTCCGCAAGCTGGAACAAAGCAACGCCGCTTCAAAGGGCATGCTCCTCTTGTTCCTTCGGATACCGGGAGACAACGAGAGGGATGTTTACTTGTCCGTCAGCATCCCCGGCGTTGGCCACTTCGAGCGAAAACCCGAAGAGACCACCGAAGAATTCAAGCGGCGCGCATACGCGACCCAAGCAGCCGGAAAGGATCCCGGTACGCTGACAGCCGAAGAGCAAGCAGCCGCCTTCAGAGCAGGCGATGCACGGCGTCTCGCTCATGGCACGCCCGCCATTATCACCATTGGAGGCGAATGAGATGAGCATCAAGGCACGGATCAGGATGCTGGAACGCAGCGGCGCAGGAGGCGTGAACCACGTCATTTCAAGCGTGCCGACGTCGCACCCGGAATTTCCTGGAACAGATTGCCAGCCCGTCACGGTCGACGAGTGGGTAGCGAAGTACTGTGAGCAGCCCTCGGCAGAGGCAGAAACCAAGAGCAGAAAGGCAAGATAATGAACTGGGAACAACTTCTAGAGGCAGAAAGGCAAGGAACTCTGCCCGCAGACAAGAAAGCAATGCTGGACGAGGCGCGCGCACGAGGGCTTGTGCCCGGAAATACTGGCTTTGGTAAGGCACAGCGCAATGCTAACGCCCCGCAGCTTCAATGGCCCGCACGTGTGCCTTCGCTTGGCAATGGGCAACGCGTATCCTCCGAGGGCACGCAGACGCCAGCAGCGGAGCCTTCTTTGCAAAGTGAGGATGACCTCAATCTGGAAAAGCTGAAGGCAGAGCAAGTCCGCGTGATACGTGACAAAGTGGTAGCCAGACGACAGCGCTCCAGAGAGGCGCAAGGGCGGCAAGACGCTCCGCAGGCCGAGCGGAGCGAAGAGCGAGACCTTGCACTGGCTATCGCTATCGCAAGAGCGAAGAAGGCCAAGCAGGACGACGGCGGTCCGGTTGACCCTGAGTTGGCGGAAATCTCCCGCGCTGGCTTGGCTGGCGAATTGATGAACGAACCGCCTCGTAAGAACGAATGGATGGGTGGCGTTCTTCCGTCGCCTCGTCAGGCAGTGCGCAATATCAAGGAAAATCTGTTTGGCGACGATGACCCAAACACTCTGAACCGAGGCGAGACCCTGGGGCAGTTTCTTAACAGCGCTGGTGAATCGATGACCCTAGGCGTCGTCGGGGATGAAGCCGATGCAGCTCTCCGCAGCACGTTTACCGGCGACAGCTACGACGAAACTCTGGACCGCGTTCGCCAGCAAGAGGCCGTTTTCGACAGAGAACACCCGGTAGCATCGCTTGCAGCAGAGGTTGCACCGCTTGCGCTCCCCGGTGTGGGCGCTGCGAATTGGGTGGGCCGTGCTCGGAACCTGCCGCACCTGATAGCCCGTGGTGGTGCTGTAGCAGGCGCTCAGGGCGGGTTGTACGGCTTCACAGAGGGCGAAGGTGGCGTGAAAGACCGAGCCACGGAGGCCGTACAGGCAGGTGTCGTGTCAGGTGGCTTGGGTGGAGCGTTGGCACCCGTGGCCCGTGGCGTCCAGCGTGGCCTCGACCACCGGAAGCAAAAGGCGGCAACCAAAGCAATGGTTCGGAATGCGCCATCTGCCGATGACCTTTCAAAGCGTGCAACGCAACTCTACGCCAATGGCGAGGCGCGCGGGCGTATTCTTTCGCCAGAAGCGGCAAAGGGGCTTGAGGCAGAGGTTCTGACCGCACTGCGCGAGAAGGGACTGATGCGGTCGAATGGACAACTCATAACCCGTGACCAGGATGTGCGCCGCATCGTCAAGGAAATGCAGGACGTTGCGAAGTTTGGTCTTGAGGGAAACCAGGTGAAGCCTGTGCGGGCAATGTTTCAGGCAGCGGCGCAGGACAAGGATCCCATGCGCGCGCGAATTGGCACAATCCTACTGGGCAAGTTTGACGACGCGGTAAAACGGAACGCCCCTGAGTTTGCGGAGGGCGACGCACTCTACCACCGTATGAAGAAGGCAGAAGGCGTCGATCAAATGATGGATCTTGCCGACACCAGCGAAACTGCGAATGCGCTACGCCGGGAATTCCAAAAATTCGACCGTCGCAACATTAAGGGTCAAGCCGGGAGCATGACGGCAGACGAGGCAGAAGCAATGCGCCAAGCTGCCCGAGCGGGGCGTGTATCTGGCGCTATCGGACGCTCTGCACCGCGCAGTCTGTCAGGGGCTATCTTCACCGGCGGCACGCCCTTCATGGCAGGTACGCTTGCAGGTAGCCCTGCAATTGGCGCAGCGGTCGGTCTCGGCGCGATGGGCTTGGGTGCGATAGGGCGGGCACATTCAAACAGGTCACAGAAGGGGGCTGCTGAAATCGCCAGGGCATTGATGCTTAGCGGCGGCAAGATGCCAAAGGCAACAGCGTCTGATGAGGCCAAATTGCTTATCGCGCAGATCCTGATGGGGCTAGGCCAAAGGCAACAAGAATTGCGTGAAGCGGTGGCAGGGCCTTGAGGGAAGCAAAGCGGTTTCGACGCATGGTAGTGCCACATTGGCTTGTCCGCTGCGCGTGGCGGGCCTCACGGCAGAACGAGGCCCGCTATGCAGATGAAGGCAATCCCCCCAGCCAAGGTTGCACTGATCACAAGCTGGTCGAAAACAGCGCCTTGCCACCTCATAACGCTGTCATTGTCCGCGTTGGGGCGGAAAGCCCGGTAAACGCGTTCGACGAGTGCGTCGATGAGATCAGGAACCGCCGCGATTGCACATCCGGTCAATACGACAAGGGCCACCGCGATGTAGATGGCATAGCCGGTAAAGATTGCGTTCCAAAGGGCTTCGATCATGGATGAAAGATATGTTCAACACGACGCCGGGGCAAGTTCGGAAGCTGCGTTGATAGCACTGGTCCGGGAGTTTGCGGACCTTCCCGAGATAATGCGACTGGACGAGTACGCGCATTTCCACAGCCAACTGAAGGTCATGAGAGCGCGAGGAGGACCACATATCCGTGAAAGTTTCTTCTTGGAAATGGCCGTGCTTCTCAGGCTCCACGAATACGACGGTAAGCTAGGTCTGCCGCTGTGCGAAATGCCCTTGGGCGATGGTTTAGGGGGATTAGTTGAGGTTTCGCCGGTTCCCGAAGAGTGGCGCTGAGAAGCGTGGCTGAGCAGCGAAGGCGGATTGGCGTAGACGGGTGACTGCTTGAGCTCATGATTTGGGCAGCAATGACACGCGGGCATGCTTCATCAGGCGCTCGCACGGCCAAGAATTTTCACCGCCGATTCAAAAGTCTCTTCAAGCTGTGGTGTCATTCTTCCGCTCGTCTTAATGGCCTCCTTGTCCGCTCTGATCCCGGAAACAAGCTCATCAAGCAATCCGGGCATAGCTCTCTCCAAACGCGGCAGGAGTGCCGTAAGGACGTAGATAGCTCCAGAATCGTCTTTCGACATTGGAATCTCCCCAATCTGTCGTGGCCCAGGTCCGGCCAACGTTACTGAGTCAGAGAACCGCGCACATAGGTCTCTTGTCAACGAGCCGCGGCTTCCTGCCGAATAGGCGACGTTAAAGTCGCCTTGCGGAGAAAGTCTGGTTCGGGTGCGAAAAAGCCCTGCCGGTCAATCGTCGAACGACCGCTTTGTTTATTTGTCCAATGCAAGCTTTGCGCCGAGCGCAACCAAAATGCTTCCGCCAATTCTTTGTGCCAGGAGAGTGGCACCGCCAGAAGACTTGAATATTGCGGCAACCTTGTCGGCTAGGATTACGCACAGCGCATCGGCGCTGGAAAACATGAAGTTCACAATCGTTCCCAAGATCAATAGCTGGACCCAAATGGGAAACGATGCGGCAGGGTCTGCAAATTGGGGTAGGAATGCCACGTAGAAAATAGCGGTTTTTGGATTGAGAACTTCGACGGAAACGCTCTCCCAAAATGCTCGTCGCTCGGTCTTGATAGCAGTGGCCTCTATCGTCCCATTGGTGCCCTGCTTTGAGCGAAACATCGTGACACCGAGCCAGATCAAGTATGCGGCTCCCGCGAGTTTCAGTCCCACGTACAGAGTTGGAACGGCTTCAAACAGAAACGCAAGACCAACCGCAGCGGCCAAGACATGAACATATCCACCAAGATGAATTCCCAAAGCAGCGAACCAACCGGCTCGACGCCCCCGAGCGATGGTTTGTGCAGCCGCATAGAGGGTGGACGGCCCGGGCATGTAGGCGAATATACTTGTTGCGAATATGAATGCGATCAGGAGTTCAGGAGAGGGCATGCTGCGTTTCCAATGGCCTTGGTAAGGAGACTGTAGTCAGAGATGTTGCCCCGAAACCTCAGGGTGGCAGGCCAGCCCAGTTCGCAACGGAAACGGCTCCTGCAACTTGTGTGGATCAGCGCACGGTCAACCGCGCCTTTTCCCGGGCCAACGGGATATGCGCGGAGGCGGTCGCTTCTAACCTTCAGCGATGCGTCGTTTGATGGAGCTGCAGTTGCCACTTGCCATTGACCTTTACCCAAAGCGAAACGCAGTGGAGAAGCTCCAGTACGTCGCTAAAACGCACCTCAACGGTGTAGGTGGCCATAGCGGTGTCTTCGGAAACAAGTTCTGCCGAATAGTCTGCTAGAGGAACTTCCATTTCAGAAAGCCGAGAACGCTTTTCCGCCATGAAATTTTGGGTTCTGTTGTGACGGTGGCCAAACCGATCAACTTCGACGAACTTCGCAGAGAGTGTATAATTTCCGTCATCACTATCGAAGTGCAGGTCTTTATCCCAAAGAGATTTCTCTAAAGATGTGAGGGTTTGTTGAACTTCTAGCGTCGGTTTCATCTCTGCGTCGTAATTATTTATCTCTACTCGGAGAGTTGGCTGTTTCTACTGGCGCAAAGCCTGACTGCTGCTCATAAGCAAGCTTTTGACACAATTCAAGGTGGTATCGCAATTCAATATGGTAGAGCAAATAAAGCGGAAAGCTAACAGCGTCAGGTTCAAGAAAGCACTAAAGACCCGCACATGGCTACTGCCTCTCTCTCTCTCTGAACTGTACCTAGAGCCCCTCGGTTTTGGCTAAGTCTTTATCCAAGGAGATGCTTAGAATTGAGTTCCTGAGAAATCCTTCTATAAATTTGCGCCAGTCAAGATATTAAGTTCACCGGGGTGCCCATGTCCAATTACGACCTTCGTCATCCTTCCGATGAGTGGCGACACTTTCTTGGCCGACATGACGCCGCCTTGAGGCAGCTGTTCATGCTGTCGCTCGACCCCGATATCGAACTTGATGAGAAGATATCGCGGCTGCTTCGCTTGGGCTGTGATGCTCTCAATTTGCCACTTGGTATCGTCAGCCGTATCGATGGCAGCGTCTACGAGGTGGATCATGTATGCGGTCCCGATTGGGCTCCCACGCCTGGCGCGACCTTTGAACTTGCTGAAACGTATTGCACTCACACCCTGGTCGCAAATGACGTGCGCTACTTCCATCACGCTGGCGAATCCGAAATCGCCGACCACCCGTGTTATAAGAACTTTGGATTGGAGAGTTACATCGGCGTTCCTTTGCTCGTGGGCAACGAACGCGTCGGCACGTTGAACTTTTCCAGTCCCGACGAGCGAAAAGCATTCAGAGCTATGGAAGCCGAGCTGGTGCGACTGTTCGGGCGATGGCTGGGCCAAGAATGGCTTAAATCAGAACGCGCACGCGAGATTGCGGAGAAGACCATGCTGCTCAATGCTATTGTAGAGGCGGTTCCGGACGCGATCATCACCGCAAACGATGAGCGCAGAATCCAGATGATCAATTCGTCCGGCGAGAAGCTGTTTGGCTTAGACCGAGACAAGCTTGTGGGGCAAAGCACATCGGTTCTCTACCCCAGCGTCGATGAATACGAACGCCAAGGTGAACGGGTCTACGACAAGGCGATGCAGAAGGCGGTAAACCGTTTCGAAATGAATCTTCGCAAGAAAGATGGATCAATATTCCCTGGCGAAGTCTTCATGGCTCCTCTTAACGGAGACGCTGATGCAAAGCTTGGCGTGGTAGGTGTTGTACGAGACATCAGCGAGGAAACGGCACTTCGCAAGGCCAAGGACGAACTCATAGCAACAGTATCGCACGAACTTCGGACGCCGATTACTTCAATAAATGGTGCTGTGAAGCTCCTGTCGATGGAACGTGAACAACTTCCTGAAAATATGCGGGTGCTACTTGACGCAGCCACCCGGAATGCTGATCGGCTGATACACCTTGTCGAAAACATTCTCGACTTGGAGAAGCTCAACTCAAGTGAATTGTCTTTCGACCACCGGAAAATTGACCTGTCGGCGCTGGTTTCCAGGGCGGTTGAAGACATGCGCCCGTATGCTGATCAGTATGACGTGAGGCTCGACTTAGTGAACGGCGATGCTGGTCAAAGTACTATAGTTGGCGATGAAGCTCGCTTGCTCCAAGTCTTGAGCAATTTGCTATCGAATGCGGTGAAAGCCTCGTCGGCTGGAGGAGTGGTTGAAGTTGGACTAACCTCAACTGGAAACGGCTTTTGGATCCGCGACCATGGCAGAGGCATACCAGTATCTTTGCAACAAGAACTGTTCGACCGATTCACAAGGTCGCCTGAGAGTTACACGGCCACGCAAAAAGGCACTGGCCTCGGCATGAGCATAGTTAAGGCCATTGTTGATCACCACGGTGGACAAATCGAGTTCGATACAGCTGAAGGCGAAGGAACGACCTTTACGGTTTCGCTTTCCGCATAGCCGCTCGGTGAAGAGAAATAGGCTCTGGCTTCATCTGTGAGGCCATACTTCGCTGCGTAATCCGTAAGGATTCGCTCTGCTGCCTCAGTCGTTGTTTGGTCATCTGCAGCTTCCCTCTGAGGGGAGTGTTGCATCGAAAGGTTAATAGACCATTATCTTAACCAGTGCCAATTTCGATGTTCGGTGCGACATCTAAACTTGTCGCCCTGGCAAGGCCAAGATCCGAAACGCGTTCCAGTTTTGCACGCAGGTCGGCATCCCGAAAAGGTTTCTCGATCACATCGCAGCAACCCAAGCTTGGCGGAAGTTTTCGGATGTCTTCCTTGAAATTCGAAAGGAGTATGACGTGGCAGTCCAGCTGAATTAACCGTCCCGCAACCTCCGCGCTTTGCGTGCCGCAATCCATAGTTACGTCAATTATTGCGACCTTCGGTGCGCGCAACGTGATCTCACGGTCAGCGTCCTTAACGCTCTTGCACGTTCTCACATCTTGGAGGCCGTAGTCTATAACAGCTAGCTCTAAATCCAGTGCTACCACTGCATCGTCTTCGACGATGAGCACAGGCATATGGTTCATCTAATTTTCTTCTCCATTTGCCCTATCCAAGTCCACGAACATCGTGGCTGCGAAACGGCCTACGCAACTTACGACAATCCCAGCGATTCGAGGTATTAAATAAGACATAAGCGCAAGGCTGAAAGACATCGCAAAAAAGGCTTTTGAGCGGCTCAGTACGACAACTAGGATCATAACCATACGCTGGCGCTGGCGGCGAACCGTGGGGACCTCACGAGCTTGGTAGGTACGGCCGCGAAAATCGGAACAAAAACAGCGGGCACGCAGTTCGACTCTTACGAGATTTAAGCCAAGAGCCTTAGAAATGAAGTGGACCCACGCTTACATAGGATATGCAGTCTTGCTGATGTTAGTTTTGGGCATTGTGCTCGTAATAGGGTGACAGCCAATTAATTGACCTGAAGAGGTCACGGTGCGACCGCTCCATTAATTTTAGCTCGGCTGCGACTTGGATACGTTCCGCAGTAGCCGTTCGAACTTAGGATCGTCTGCCCCGTCGAGAACGACAATCGTCTTCACCAAGTCCATTTTTGAAATCCACTCTTGTTCCAGATGCCTGAAGTACTTCTCGCTGAGATAGGCGAATTTGGTTTCTGCTGTGCAAAGCGTGCCACCCAGGAATCGGCCAAGTTCATTCTCGATAATCTCTCCCAGAACCGTGAGGTTTCGGCACATGTCCACGACAACAGGTAGCTTTTGTCCATCAAGATAGACGACGAATGCGGTACGCCCGGTGCCCGCGATAGGCTCCTCCTGGAGTTCGACACCCCAACGCCGCGCAAAGAGTTCCTTGGTCTGCACAATGGCGCTGTCTGTTTCCAAGGTGATGAGATGGCCTGGCGGAAGCACGACAAGTTTGAGCTCTCCTCCAACGAAATGTCTCAGGAAATTGACCCAATAGCCGGAAGCGAGTGCAGAAATAACCGCTTTCCGTTGCTGGCAGACAACCAAAATATAAGGAACGGAGACACCAATCATTGTCAGTGAAACGGACCGCAAAAAGCTGGCGACATCTTCGTCCAATTCGAGATAGCCGCGGATCAACGCGACTACGCCCTTGGCCCAGGAAGCTTCGATACCGTCCAGCAGGTCTACGAGAAATGCTGCCGTCGTAATCCCAAATCCGAGTAGCGCGAAGACCAGGATCACAGCCCACAGCAACCGTTGAAGTTTGGCCCATTCGGCCACTCTACAGAGCCTTTCGAACATCATGCGACCTGCAGAACGAGGTCGAAATTTCTTCCTGCTTTGCGATCAAGCTTGCAGTCGTCCGCGCTCAAATTCAGACGCTCCAAAACCGCATTGAACCTGGCCTTTGCCATGTCGAAAGCCTTACAAACTTCCAAATCGGAGTCTGAGGTGGATATATGTGTGGCCCGAATACGCCTGCCCGACAGCCGTATTCCCATTGCTTCAGAAGCATAGCGAAATACTTGGGCCGCGAGCGCGGTCTCATCTTCGGCAACCAGAAAATCGCTCACCTTCAGCTCAATCGCTCCTGTCGGCTTCTCCAGCCGAATGAACATTTTCGGATGCCCTTTAGCTGTGAACTGAATAGAGAACTCATCCTCTCTGGATAGAACCTCACTGTCAGATCCAACTGGCTGCCACTTGAAGTTGTCCAACATGATACTCCTGCTGCGTATATGGCGGATAGTTTTCGCAGTGTCCGCATTTTCTGTACCGCGCATCAATACCAAGAAGCGTAATCGTTGAAGAAACGCCCGCTTCCTGACGTTTAAATGGCTCATTGGCCGGAAATGGTCAGCATGTGAGTTATTTTATTCAATGGAGAATTACGGATGAAAATGAATTTGGGTGCCGCTCTCATTGGCTTGTTTTGCTGCTACGCTGTTCCTGCCTACGCTCTAGGCCCCATGTCGGTAGCA
Source organism: Roseovarius sp. THAF27 (assembly GCF_009363655.1). Taxonomy (NCBI): domain Bacteria; kingdom Pseudomonadati; phylum Pseudomonadota; class Alphaproteobacteria; order Rhodobacterales; family Roseobacteraceae; genus Roseovarius; species Roseovarius sp. THAF27. Next base: position 451,997 of record NZ_CP045393.1, on the reverse strand, counting down.
CCGTGGGGTGCTGAGCAGTCTCAAGAAAGCATCCTCCAACAGCTATTGAGAGCTTCGAAGGAGCGCGAAGGCCAGTATTTCGACGCCGCTTGCTGCAAGGTATGCAGGAAGGGCAAAGCGTGCGGCAACTCATGCATAAACCGTAGCTACACCTGCCATAAGGGCAAAGGTTGCGCGTGCAATGGGTAGGCTTTCAATTGCAGTAGTTGTGCTGTTGGTGCTTCCGGCTTTCGGGAGTTTCGAATTTCCGGTACCTACCGCCTGAGTATCGAGGGCAGTCCCTGGCATGTCCGGCGGCAATAACCGCAGCACCCAGATCCAAACCATCTTTGTCCCAGCAGACACCCACCCAGCGGTCATAGGTCTTCTCACCGTTGAACTCGCAAGTGATCGTAGCGTTTCTGTAGGCATTCTGCATCCAGCGCTTCCCGGCCTGCCCTCCTCGTTCGTTCAATTCGGGAGCATCGACACCATTGAGCCGCACGGCAATGCGTCCACGACTTGTTGCAATCTCGATGGTGTCTGCATCGCGGACGTGAACGAGCTTTCCGGTTAGGGTGGTTGCCGAAGCGTTTGGAGGGGCAGCCAACACGCAGACTGTTGCGAGTAGCAAGGCGGAGGTTAGGGATTTCAGCATCAAGGTATCCGTTACGGTTTGAGAGCTTCTATTTCCCGCTGCCTAAGCACACACGCTGGCAAATTACAGGCAGTCTCGTGACTATTTCTGCGTTCTACTTGTTTGATCAGCGCCAATAGGCAGCAGTTCGATAGCCGTTCCCCACTTTGCGAAGTAGTCCCTGGCGTCGTCACTGACCCCGTATTTCGCCGCGTAGGACGCAAGGATCCTCTCTGCTTCTTCCAGTCGTTCTTTGGTCATCTGTAGGTCTCCTGTGCAGGGAGTGTCGCATCAAAAGGTTAATAAACCGTTATCCCGACCCAGGTGTATTCTGGTCCAATCGCCAATTGCTTTTGGAGGGCTGGAGAATGGCACGTGAGTTTGATCGGGAAGCGGAACGCATGGCAACAGTAGTGAAGCTGGCCGACATACCCAAGAACCACCGCGATGAACTGATACGAGAATATCGAGTACGTTCCGAGGCTGCCTTCGCACCGACCACTCTGCGCAACTTTCGCCAGATCACTCACAACTTCCAAGTATGGTGCCGCGAGAATGGTTTCGACCCGGATCCACCCGTCGATCCACGAGCCGTGGCTGAGTACGTGGATTCCCTCGGCGGCAAGGTTCGGTGCACCACCATTGAAACCAGGCTCTGGGCCATTTCGGAAATGCATCGAGCGGCGTTCCAGCCAACGCCGTGTCGCCTCAGGCTCGTTGAACTCGCCTTGAAGGGCGTGAAGCGAAAGTACGGCGCATGGGTGCGTCAGGCTCCACCACTTTGCAAGGCAGAGGTCTACAAGGCTATCGACAAACTGGGAAGTTCTAGGCTCGAAACCCGCGACAAAGCCGTACTCTGGATTGCTACGGATAGCTGGTGTCGTGCGTCGGAAATCATCGCTCTCAGGGTTCGCGACTTGATGCGGCAAGACGATGGATCGAGTTTGTTGTTCATCGCGCGGTCCAAGACGGATCAGTTCGGGCACGGTGCATATGCCTACCTATCTGAGGCGGGCACTCAGGCAGTCCTAGACTGGATAGAACTGGCGAAACTCAAGAACGATGACCCTCTGGTTACCAAGCACCAGGCAAACGCTCAGGTCGGCCCGATGGACGCAGCAACGATTTCCCGGATCATCAAGCGCTGCACCGGACGAAAGGACGTTTCTGCTCACAGCATGAGGGTCGGAGGCGTTCACGACGCCTTCCGGATCGGATGTGACCTGTCCTCGATCATGGTGGCCGGGCGGTGGAGTTCGCCAGAGATGCCCGCACGGTATGGCAGGAGGATACTGGCCAGCAATTCTGCCGCCGCTCGGGTTTCCCAGGTCCTCGGTGCGAAACGGCAGCCGAAAGCTTAGTTCGGGCGTTCCGCATCCTTGAGAATCTCAACAATCTCGGGTTCGGTCGTGGCGAAGTTCGAACGTGGCCATGAGACCGTTGGATCTATACGCCCGTAGGCTCGCCAGTCGGTCCCCTGAAGTGAGCGCGATAGGGCTTCAAGCTCGGTCTTTTGAAGCAGGGCGCGCTCGACAAAATGCCGATCAAGTGCGGCGAAATGCGTGCGTACCTGAACTTCCCGGATTTGTGGGGCCAAGTGACCATAGGTCCGGCTTACCGTGTCAGTGTTGGCGTGACCGAGTTGCTGAGCAACGACAATCAGCGGCGTTCCCGCCTGAACAAGCTGGCTGGCATAGGTGTGTCTCAAGCCGTGAAAAACAAAACCAGAAGGAAGCTCAGCTGCGATGGCGGCTTCTCGAAAGAGATGCTTGTGACCGTTCTGCCATCACTGACCGGATTGCCTCCGAAACACCAAGTCGTCGGGAGAAAGCCCGGCACATAAGTCGAGAAAGAATGCCATGCCTTCATCTGGTAAGAAGACGTAGCGTGGTTTTCTAGATTTCAGGGGCTCGACATAGAGGCCGAACACGTGTGCGGCCACATCCCTGACCCGAAGCTTGGCAAGTTCAGTGATGCGGCACCCTGTGTAGAGAGCGCCCTGAACGATTTTCCGAAGGTCCGGGCGGCAACAGCCCAGAAGCCTGGTGCATTCATCTCGCGTCAGAAAGATGGTTCTCGGAGTGTCCGCCAATGGGACCCTGCGGATGCACCGCCATGAACGTTCAGAGTCCGTTTCGCCGTTTTCCCAGGCCAGTTGTACCGCCAAGCGCAGGACACCGATCAATGCGTTCAGCGTCTTCTTGCGCTTGCGCAGGTCGTCTGGGTCGAGTTCACTCAAAGGTACTCGCTCCGCGGCTTTCTGATTGCCGCGCTTCGGCGGCGTTTCCAGGACATCCAGAGAGAAGTGCACAATGTGCCGACCCGTCAATTCTTCGAGCGGGACTTGCCCGAGCCTTGGAAGGATGTGGTGGTTGATCCGGCTCACCATCGAGTCGAAGTGGCTCTTGCTTGCGGATATCCTTTTCCACTCCAAGTAGTCCCGCATCGCATGGCCGACTGTGAAGACTTCCCCCCAGGGGCAGTAGTTGAGGTCCTGCTTTGACCCTATCGGAAATGGATCCGCTGCTTGCTTCGCGATTTCAGGCTGACTGAACCAAAGCCTGGCAGCCTCCAAAGCTTCGTCATAGTTGCCTGTTCCAGCTTGCCAGGGGATCAGACGTTTTTGGTAGTATCCGAGAGACTTGTTGCGGATCCGAGCGACCCAATATCCTGAGACGGGTGTTTTCTTCTGTAGGCCGATATGGCGGCAATATTCGAGAATCTGCCAGTGCGGCGCTTCTCGCGGGTTCAAGCTTTCTATGGCTTGGTTATTGCTGAGGTCTAGCATGCGGCAGTTCTCCGAAAATTTCCGGGGAGTAAGCCTCACATGCAAACTGTTGGCGGTGGACGTGAATTGTTGGAGCAGGCAACAGTTCTGACAGAGTTTTTTTGGCTTCTGTCCCCATTACTCTTCAAATCGATAACGCTTTACGTTGCAATTGGTAACGGAAATGTTGAGCGGGCATTTTCAACAAGAACCGTTACTGGCTTCAATAAAATCCGTACTGGACCCAAAGGTCGTCGCCAGTGTTGCGCCATGAGAGGTGTGCGCCATGGGTCAGAATAGACCGTTTGCAGCTGGTCAGGTCTTGGAGGTAGTTCTCCCGTCTGCCGCATCGAAACACGTTGTTTCTTAGATAACCTTGAACGGCCAATTTCCGACACATTGGCGCCGCATTTTGCGCACGGACAAATCGCAAAGGTTATGATCAGTAACGAGTGGTTAAAACTGATTTCTATGATGAAAGCGGCGACCGTCTGCGATTGGCGGTTGCCGCATTTTTCATTTTTCAGGGCTGCTTACGACAAAATAATGGCTAGTAGTCGTTCTATTCTTGCGGCTTCAAAGCCACGCCTGGCCCTGTAGCCACCTGACCATCATCGAGGAACTGGATGCCACGCCCCTCCAAAGCGGTCTGAACTTTTTCCAAATTCTGCCCGGAAGACGGAGGCGTGTTCTCGACTAATTCCATGCGTTTTATTGTTGATTCAGCCACGCCGGAAATTTCAGCCAAGCCTTTTACGGAAAGCCTAGCGTACCCTCGAGCCATTCGGATTTGAGCGCCTGTAATCATGTGTATGGCCTATTTTGGTTCATATATGATCTATAATGGTTGACTTCATGCCATACCTGACCTAAATTAGTTCATATACGAGCTGAAAGCAAGGTTAGGAGTTTCTTCCATGCACTACGACCGCGCAGAAATCATGAAAGCCGCCTGGGTGATCGTTCGCCGCTTTCACGGCAATGGCGAACCTTTCAAATCCTTGATGTCCCGGGCGTTGGTCAGCGCATGGGACAAAGCCCGCCAGAAAGCGTCTGTTGCACGGCGCTTGGAGCAATCCCGGCGTGAGGCAGAGACGCTTGCTGCGCGCACTTCCAGCCAGCTTGCAGCCGAAACCACTGACCTCGACAATCGCAGTTACCTCGGCCATGAAGGTCAGGAGAAGCTGCGCGCGCTCAGGGCCGCCCATACGGCTGCATGTGAGCGCGAAGCGCAGGAGGCCAAGCGCGCCCTGATTGATAGCGCAAGGGGCCGCTTTGCGTCTGTCACCTTCACGAAGAAGGACGGGACTGAGCGCGTGATGCGCGTACAGCCCGCGACGCTCAAGTACCACGTCAAAGGTTCTGCTGCATCTGAGGCCGCACAGAAGGCCGTACAGGCCCGCGCAGAGCGTCACCCGCACCTTATGCCCCTCTGGGATGCGGAGGCCCAAGCGCCTCGCTCCGTGAACCTCGCAACCATTTCCCGGATCGCCGTCAACGGTGCGGTCCACGAATACGCCATTCACTAGGAGAGGAGTGACAAATTGGGAAAGAAAAAGACCAAAGGCAAAATGAGCCGGCAAGAAATGCAGGACCAAGCGCTGGTGATCGAAAGCTTGCTCAGCACCGCAATGGCCATGTTGTCCGAGCGTGATCCAACCGACGCCTATGAGATGATCGAAAAGGCTCAGGATCGGGCTACCCGGCTCAACAGCGCTTTGGATTCGATCAACGCAGCAGACTGAGAGAGGATTAGACCATGGCTAAAACAGTTTACGAACTAGGGAACGACGCAGTTTTCCTTGCCGGCCTGATTGGCGGGGCAGAACTTATTGCGGATACGGTCAACACCAGTCAGCCGACCGGAGAAGAATACCGACTGGCAAGCAATTCTCTGCTGCCCATTTTTGAAGACCTGCGCCGACGTGCGGACGCTCTAGTGCGTGATATCGAGACGCTTGATCTTCAGTCGACTGAAGGTGCGGGCACCCACCGGAGGAGCGCGTAATGTCAGAGCAAGCAAGCACCGACGTTTTCTCCAAGGCCGCAGACCTGCACTCGCTACTCCGTTGCGCAATGCTGGCAGAAGAGAACGAAACCTCCGGCCTGGAGTGGACTGGCCTTGATCGCGTCCTGGGCCTCGCTGAGCGCTTGGCCTACGAAATCATGAATGAGGTGGAGAGCGTGAAAGGAGCTGAAAACTGAAAATCGCCCTTTTCCTTGTCGTCGGAGGCAGCCTGCAATCGTGGGCTGCCTTTACCCATTAAGGCTATTTCAAGAATGACATTTCAGTACGACATTAACCGCCAGTGGTCTGACCAGTTCATACCGCAGATCAAGAGCATCGTCGGCAGTCACCTATTGCAAGCGGCTCCCGACATGCTCGACATGACCCAAGCAACGGATCTGGTGATGCTCGATGTCCGCGACATGCGGATTGCGGCACGGGTGCGCAGGCCGGGATATGCCGACCGCTACCCATACCAGTTTACCGTGCGCTCACGGCTTCCCTCAGGTGCTGAGACGGAGCTTTCGAAGATAGTGAACGGGAAAGGCGACTGGCTGTTCTACGGCCACGCCAACGCCTCTCAGACGGCTGTGGAGCGCTGGTATCTGATCGACCTTAACGCATTCCGGGCAGCGCTGATCCGGCAAGGCTCTGAGGGTCTGTGCTGGGGGAACAAATGCAACCCGGATGGAACGCGGTTCACCTGGTTCGATGTACGCAGCTTTCCGGCTGATCCCCCGTTGGTGGTGGCAAGGTCAGCTTCCCAATAAAACGGGGCCTTTAACAGACGCACCGATTGGTAAGCATCTAGGTTGACACACCGGTTAGCCGCAGCAGGAAAGAGTATTGCCTACGGACGACCTAGCCATAGAATTCTTTACAAGATATTGTTAAAAAGCTATGACAGCGGGCTAGAAATAGTAAGCCCCGCCGACCGTAGTCGAGCGGGGCGGCTACTGGGCGCACCATGCAGCGTTGCACGTTTTATATGCCGCCACAGATGCCGAAAGTCAATAGGAGGCGGTTGTGCGCGGGGCGGTATATGTGGACGGTTTCAACCTTTATCACGCAATTGATGATTTGAGGCAACAACACCTCAAGTGGTTAGACCTATGGCGGTTGGGAGAACTTGTTGCACGCGGGCACGCATCGTCAATTGAAGAGGTAGTATTTTGTTCTGCATATTTCCCGGGCAACCACGGAAAGAAAGTTAGGCATACCGCTTACAAGGACGCGCTAGAAAACGCGGGCGTTCGGTGCCTCATGGGCCACACCACAAAAGAGCCCATGGAGTGCAAAACCGAAATCAACGGCTGCGGGAATAGGTGGGACCAACCTCGCGAAAAGGAAACAGATATTAACCTAGCCTTATCGCTCTACAATGGCGCGATTGACGACATCTATGATGTGGCCTTTTTGATCACTGCAGATACGGATCAGGCAGCAACATTGAAGATGGTGCGTCGCAGGTTTGCAGACAAGCAATTGATTGCCGTTTACCCTCCTGGGCGGCAGGTTTCAAAGCACCTTAGAGATTTAACAGACAAACAAATCAGACTGAAAGAGCAGCACATAGATGAGTGCCTGTTTCCCCCAATGGTCATGGCAAAGGGTAAGAGAACGATAATTCGCCCGCACGAATACGCGCCTCCTGAAGATTGGGTTCACCCTGACAAAAGGCCGAAGTAATGCATGCCCACCCTCGCGCCCAGCCACTCCCAATGCTCAAGATTCGACCTTAAGTCAGACCCGATGATGGTATAAATGATGGGACACGGCACTGGCCACGCCACTTTTTCATTAATAATCAGAAACTTACAGGGGTGTTTTGGTAGCGGAGGAGGGACTTGAACCCCCGACACGCGGATTATGATTCCGCTGCTCTAACCACCTGAGCTACTCCGCCAAACCGTGGCGCTAGTTAAGACAGGCACATCACTGCGTCAAGCCGGAAATCCAACGCATTTCACCTTGCAGCCGCCCGGCACCGGGCGCAGTTTGCACATCATGACGACAGATACCACTCTCCTGCTTTCCGATCTGCGCGCGGCGCTCGGCGACGCCTGCGTGCTCACCGGCGAGGCCGCAGCACCCTACCGCATCGACTGGATGGGCGACACGCGCCCGGAACCGCTCGCCGTGCTGCGTCCCGCGGACACGGGCGAGGTCTCGAAGGCGCTGCAATGCGCCTTGCGCCACGGCACCCCCGTCGTGCCGATCTCCGGCAATACCGGGCTGACGCACGGCACCGATGCCGGCGGTGCGCTGCTCTTGTCGCTCGACCGCCTGAACACCATCCGCGAGATCCGGCCCGACGCGCGCGTCGCCGTGGTCGAGGCCGGCGTGATCCTCGCCAACCTGCACGAGGCGGCCGACGCCCACGACCTGATTTTCCCGCTCACCTTCGGCGCCCGCGGCTCGGCGATGATCGGCGGGGCGCTGTCCACCAATGCGGGCGGCTCGAACGTGGTGCGCTACGGCTCAACCCGCGGCCTCTGCCTCGGCATCGAGGCGGTCCTGGCCGACGGTCGCGTGCTCGACCTGATGAGCGCGGTACACAAGGACAATTCCGGCTATGACCTGCGCGACCTTCTGATCGGCGCCGAAGGCACGCTGGGCATCATCACGGCCGCCGTCCTGAAACTCGCCCCCAGGCCCCGCGCCTATGTCAGCGCCATGGCCGCCTGCCCCTCAATCGCCGCGGCCCTCACGCTCCTGCACCGGCTTCAGGCCGAGACCGCGAACTCGGTCGAGGCGTTCGAGCTGATGCCCGGCAACTACATCGACGCGCATCTCACCCGCTATCCCGACGCCCGCGCCCCGTTCGAGCAGCGTCACGACGTCAACATCTTCCTTGAACTCGGCGCCCTGTCGGCCCGTGACGCCACGCCCGACGCCACCGGCGCCGTGCCCATGGCCAGCCATCTGGAAACCGTCCTCTCCGACATGCTCGAGGCCGGCGATATCCTCGACGCCACCGTCGCCCAGAACGCCGCGCAGCGGTCCGAGATGTGGGCAAGGCGCGAGGCCGCCGCCGAACTCACACGCCTTCATTCTCCCGTGGTGGACAACGACATCGCCGTCCCGCTCGACCGCATGGCCGACCTGATCGCCGGGATCGAAACCGAAACCCGGGCCATCGACCCGGGCATCCGCTTCCTGCACGTGGCGCATCTGGGCGACGGCAACCTGCACTTCTCCGGCTGGCCCACCACCGACGATCCGGAGGTGCACGCCGCCGTCAATCGCGCAGTCGAAAACGTGGCGATATCCCTCGGCGGCTCCTTTTCCGCGGAACACGGCGTCGGCCTGTCGAAACGTCCCGCGATGGCCCTGCACAAGGATGCCGTGGCCCTGGACGTGATGCGCAGCATCAAGGCCGCGCTTGACCCGCAGAACATCCTCAACCCCGGCAAGGTCCTGCCCGGTCCGCCCGGCTGAGCCTGTCCTGCGGGCAACCTGATCCGGTACAACTCCGGTCTGGTTGCCTGCATCTTTAGCGCCGGCTGCCTATTTACTGTGCAAACTTTGGTCTATATTTGGACCATCCCAAAACGCGATACCAAATTTTTCACGCACAACCCTGCGGCGACGAAAATGCGCTTGCTTTCCAATACCGAGCGCAACCATACCCCCATGCCCCTCGTGATTACCTAAAAGTTTCATAACCTTACGGCAAACCACGCCTTGTCGGCGCCTCCCGCTCCCCTTTGCCCCGTGCATCCTGCACCCGCGAAAACGGCGCTTTCCCCGCCGCGCGCGGGGAGAAAAAAAGGTTTGGCGGAACGCCGCCGACCCGCTTGAGTAATGGCGTCGCCGGAATCGAAGCGTACGGGACTGCGCGCTCCGGCCAACACGGAGGTTAAAAAGAAAAATGGAAGAACAACTCGCGGAACTTGCGGCCCAGGTGGCCGCGATGGAGGCGAAGGGGAACATGACCAACACCATGTTCGCGGAGACGTATTACTACCTCTCCATCCCCCTCATGATCATCATCCACGCAGGCTTCCTGGCCTATGAAATGGGCGCATCGCGCGCCAAGAACGCGCTCTCGTCGGGGGTCAAGAACATCCTCGCCTTCGCGTTCGTCATTCCGGCCTTCTACTTCTTCGGCTGGTGGGTCTACTGGGGCTTCCCCACGGGCTTCTCGCTGTCCGAGGGGCCGAACGGCATCTCCGGCGCAGCCTATGCCAACTCCATCGCTTTCCCTTGGGGGGAATCAGCGGCCTACATGGGCCCCAATACCGAAGACCAGATCGACGGCGTCTTCTGGGGCGCGTTCACGCTCTTTGCCGCCACCACCGCCTCGATCATGTCGGGTGCCGTCATCGAGCGCATCCAGACCGTGGGCTTCGTCATCCTCGCCATCATCCTCGGCGGGTTCAGCTGGACGCTGGCCGCCGCCTGGGGCTGGCACGCGGATGGCTGGCTTGTGCAAAACTGGGGTGTACATGACTTCGGCGCCGCCGGGCTTGTCCACGCTGTCGCGGCCTTCTTCGCGCTCGGCGTGCTGATCAACCTCGGCCCGCGCATCGGCAAGTTCAATCCCGACGGCACCGCCAACAACCTTGCCGGCCACAACATGCCCTTCACGGCAACGGGCCTCATGCTCATCGTCGTGGGCTTCTGGGGCTTCCTGATGGCCTGTCTGGTCGTCGGCGGCGAGGCGTGGTCCTGGGGTGCAAACTTCACCACGATCTACGGCACGCCCACCAACCTTGGCGCACTGACCTTCAACATCCTGATGGGTGTCTCGGGCGGCATCATCGGCGCATGGCTCTTCACCCGCGATCCGTTCTGGATGATGTCCGGCGCACTGGCCGGCCTCATCTCGGTGGCCTCGGGTCTCGACATCTACTTCCCGTCGCTGACCTTCATCATCGCCATCGTCGCGGGCATCATGCTGAAACCTGCCGCCACGATCCTCGAAAACATGGGGATCGACGACGCGGTGGGTGCCGTCACCGTGCACGGCACGATGGGCATCTTCGGGATGCTGATGTTGGGCATCTTCGCGTCGGGCTACCCTGCCCTCACCGGCGAAGGCGCCCCGACGGTCAGCCTGATCGGCCAGCTTGTCGGCATCGTCGTCTTCGTCGCGATCGGGTTCAGCACCGGCTACGTCAGCTCTCTCATCCTGAAGATGTTGGGAATGCTGCGCGTGCCCGAGGCGGCCGAAATCGCGGGTCTGGACACGGTCAAGGTACCGGCACAGGCCTATCCCGAAGGCATCATGGCGTCGCCCCCGGCGTCGCAGTAACGAAAGGAAAGAACCATGGGATTTCCCTTTGAGAACGCATCCTGGGACGGTGTCAGCGGCGTGATCTTCGTTGGCGGCGCGGGTGGCCACACGCTGGTCTACAGCCTGATCGCCATCGGCATCTGCGTTGCCGCCCTGTTCTTTGGCAACGGCATCGAGTCGACCAAGTACAAGAAGCACAAGTAAACCTCGGCCTGCTTGGCCGAAACGCCCCGCGGGTTGCCTGCGGGGCGTTTTGCATTCGGGCAGGGTCAAATGACCGTGAAATCCCCCATTGGCCCTGTCACCGGGCGCCGGCGGTGCTAATCCTTGCGGCATGAAACACTTGGCTGCCCTCCTCACCCTCACGCTCGCCCTGACGCTGCCCGGTCTTCCGGCCGTCGCCTGCGGCCTCGACACCGACTGCCGGATCGGTGACCGCAGCTACCGCATCTACCTGCCACAGGGGCAGGACGGCTCCATGCCCATGGGCGCGCTGATCTTCGCCCACGGCTACAAGGGCTCGGCGGCGGGCACGATGCGCAACGGTTCGCTGCGCGCCATGGCCGACCGGCTTGGCATCGCGCTGGTCGCGGCCAACGCCAAGGGCGACGACTGGCGCCTGCCCGGCACGCCCTCCGGCGGCGTCACCTCGCCCGACACGGAACTGGCCTATTTCGACGCCCTGCGCGCCGACATTCTGGACAGGAACCCGATCGACCCCGACCGCATCGTCATGGCCGGCTTTTCCGCCGGCGGCATGATGACCTGGACCCTGGCCTGTCACCGGCCCGCCGACTATGCCGGCTTCATTCCCGTCGCCGGCACTTTCTGGGCGCCCACGCCCGACAGCTGCGCGATGCCTCCCGCCGACATCATCCATGTCCACGGCACGTCCGACCGGATCGTTCCACTTGCGGGCCGCGCCATCGGCGAGGCGCGCCAGGGCGATGTCGAAACCGTCCTCTCGATGTACCGCAAGCTCGCCGGGCACGAACCCTCCAAGGCCCCCGCGTTGCATGACGGCCTGACCTGCGAAGCCTGGACCGCCCCCAACGACACCCGGCTGCTCAAATGCCTGCATCCCGGCGGCCACAGCTTTCGCACGGACTGGATCGCCGCCGCCTGGGATCTGATCTTCTCCGGTTGACCCAAGGAACTTTACCTCGCCCCCGCCGCCGCTAGGTCCTGACACGAACGCCACGCAAGGGACCCGCATGAGCCAGCACATCACCATCTTCGGCGCCACCTCCGGCATCGGCCAATGCGCCGTCGAGGAGGCGCTGCGCCGCGATCACACAGTCCGCGCCTTCGCCCGCTCCGCCGGCGATATGACCGCCCGCCCGGGGCTCGAGCCGTTCCCCGGCGACGCGCTCGACCCCGGCAACGTGGCCGAGGCGCTGAGAGGCACCGACGCGGTGATCTACGCGCTGGGGATCAAGGAAAGCGTCTCGATGCTCTGGAAAGAGGTCACGCTTTTTTCGAAGACCACCCGCATCCTTCTGGACGCCATGCAGACGGCGGACGTCTCCCGCCTCGTCGCCGTCACCGGCTTCGGCGCGGGCCGCAGCCGGTCGGCCATGAGCAGCGTCGAAAGCCTCGCCCACAAGGCCATCTTGGGCCGCCCCTACGCCGACAAGGACCGGCAGGAGGCGCTGATCATGGACAGCCCCCTCGACTGGACCATCGCGCGCCCCGTGCTCCTGACAAACGGCACGCGCACCGGCAGCTACCAGGTGCTGCGCGACCCCAAGGCGTGGCGCAACGGCCTGATCTCGCGCGCCGACACCGCCTGCTACCTCATCGACGCGATCGAGCAGGGTCTGGACATCCGCGGGGACGTCGTTCTCGCCCGGTGAATTCGGACGAACTGGACCTATGGATTTTACGTCTTCTTAAGTTTTGATGCTGCGGCCGCGAAATCCGCGCGGTCCGTTAACCTGCTGTGCGACAGAAATCGCACCGTCGCGATACCGCCCGGATACCGACGCGGGTACCGACATGCGAAACATGGTGAATCAGGAACGTTAACCCTGGATCCGGCTCAGCGGTCCCGTATCGCCCGGAACGCCGCCGACGCCCCCCAGCCCGCCGCGATGGCGATGGCCAGCGACATCAACCCGTAGATCAGCGGCTGTTCCCGCGACAGGTTGAAGATCCACCGCTCCAGCCCGACCTTCTGCACGCCGATGGCCGTCTCGTAGGTCGACACGACCTCGCCGCCCCGGGTCAGGAAGATGCGCGTCTTATAGGCCCCTTCCGTCAGGTTCGCAGGCATGGCAATGGAGGTACGGAACAGCGTCTGCTCGTCCAGCGACACCGCCCCTTCCTGCAAAGAGTAGGCCCCGTTGGCCTTGCGGATGCGGATGATCGCCTCGGTAAAGGCCTGCGGATCGACCGTGTCGCTCGCCGTGCCCACCGCCCGAATCGCCCGCGGGATCGAAATGCTGTGCCGCAGGTCCTCGACATTCGACAGCACCCGGTCCAGCGGCCCGGTCGTGGCGATGGCATAAAACGACGGCGCCCGGTCCACCTCGACCGCGTCCGTATTCACCCAGATACCGAACCGCCGTTCCTTGCGGCGCACCACCACCGGCTTGCTCGGACCCGCGATGGCCACGATCACGTCCAGCGGTTCCTCGGGGATCTTCTCTTCCCGCTTGACCGCACCGAACACCAGTATTTCCGAACCATCGAAGGTGGCGGTGATCGCCACCTTGTCGCGGCTCAGGCCCAGCACGACCTCCTCCGCCATCACCGGCCCAGCCATGAACAGAAAGGCGATCAGCCAACGCATCAATGCCCCTCCGCCGCGCCAATGGAATAAAGCTCGGAGGGGACAAGCAGCAGGTCCAGCGCCAGCTTGAAGCACACCGCCAGCACCATCAGCGCCAGCAGGATCCGCAGTTGCTCGGCCTTCATCCGCGTGCCGATCGTGGTCCCGACCTGCGCCCCGATCACGCCCCCGATCAACAGCAGCACCGCCAGCGCCACGTCCACGGTAAAGTTCGTCGTGGCGTGCAGAAGCGTGGTAAAGGCCGTCACGAAAATGATCTGGAAAAGCGACGTGCCCACGACCACCTTGGTGGGCATCCCCAGCAGGTAGATCATCGCCGGCACCATGATGAACCCGCCGCCCACACCCATGATCGCCGCCAGGATGCCCACGCAAACCCCCACGATCACCGGGGGAATGACGCTGATATACAGCCCGCTCGTGCGGAACCTCATCTTGAACGGCAGCTTCTGGATCCAGGTATGTTTCTTGCGCGCCGCGGGCTTGCCCGACTTGCTGCGCCGGATCGCCCGCAGGCTTTCAAAGAACATCATCCCGCCGATGATGCCCAGGAACACCACGTAGCACAGCCGCACCAGCAGATCGACCTGCCCTAGCGACCGCAGGTAGTTGAAGACCACGACGCCCAGCGCGGCCCCTATAAGGCCGCCAATCAGCAGCACCGTGCCCATTCGGAGGTCCACGGTCTTGCGCCTCAGATGCGCCAGCACGCCCGAAAAGGACGACGCCACGATCTGGTTGGCCTCGGTCGCCACGGCCACCGCCGGCGGGATGCCGATGAAGAACAGCAGCGGCGTCATCAGGAACCCGCCGCCCACACCGAACATCCCCGAAAGCACGCCCACCAATCCACCCAGCCCCAAAAGCAGGAACGCGTTGACCGAAACCTCGGCGATGGGAAGGTAGATCTGCATAACCCGTGTTAGCCCCGGCTCAGGGCTTTTTGCAAGCGCGGCATGGGCTTTGCCGTCTCAGGTCTGATCAATTTATGTGAACTGGCCTTACGAAGTGTGAACGCATCGGTCCATGCGCTTCCGTTTCCAAAACTTTTGAGACTCTCGGGGCAGTTAGCGCTCTTTCACGTAAGGCACGCCGCCCGATTTCGGCGGAATCGCCTTGCCGACGAACCCCGCAAGGATCACAACCGTCAGGATATACGGCGCCGCATCCATCAGCTGCGTCGGAACCGCGATCCCGCCCAGCTCGAGCGTCTGGTACCGCAGCGCCACCGCCTGCAACAACCCGAACAAGAGCGTCGCCCACAGCGCGTACCACGGTCGCCACTTGGCAAAGATCAGCGCTGCCAGCGCGATGTATCCGCGCCCCGCCGTCATGTCCTTGACGAACCCGGCCTGCAACGCGGTAGACAGGTACGCCCCCGCGACCCCGCAAAGCGCGCCGCAGATCGCCAGTGCCGCGAACCGCATGCCCGGAACGCTGATGCCCGCCGTGTCGACCGCCTCGGGGTTCTCGCCCACAGCGCGCAGCCGGAGACCGAACCGGGTGCGGTACAGCACCCACCAACTCGCCGGCACGCAGAGAAATGCCAAGTAAACCAGTATCGTATGCCCGGACACAACCTCGCCATAGACCGGCCCGAGACTGCTCGCAAAGGGCAGGTCGATCGGCTCGAACCGCGCGCCCGTGCCCAACGACGGCGTCCGCCCCGCTTCCTGAAACCAGTCCGCCGCGATCAGCACCGTCAGCCCTGCTGCCAGGAAATTGATCGCCACGCCCGAAATCAACTGATTGCCCCGAAACGTGATGCTGGCCAGCCCGTGCAGACCCGACAGCAGCATCGACGACCCGATCCCCGCCAGCAGCCCCACCCAGGCCGACCCCGACACATAAGCGACGGCAGCCGAAAAGAACGCCGCCATCAGCATCTTGCCTTCCAGCCCGATGTCGAAAATCCCCGCCCGCTCGCTGAACAGCCCCGCAAGACACGCCAGCAACAGCGGTATGGCCAGCCGCACCGTGCTGTCGAGAACTTGCAGAAGGGTCAGAAACTCCATGCGGTCAACTTTCCGACGTGGCCATTTTGTACGCGGCAAAGGTGAAAAAGCTGCCCAGCCCCGCCTCGATCCACCGCCGCCCGCCGGCATAGGCCGCGCGGATTGGCCCCGAGGACAGGAACAGCGCCCAGGCCGCGTGCATCGTGAAACTGATCGCAAAGGCCCCGGCGACGAAGGCGGCAATCACGGTCCCCGGCGCCCCTTCGACCGCGCCCACCGCCGCGATGGCTAGCCAGAAGACAATCGCCTTGGGGTTCGTCACCTGCAACGCGTAACCTTGCGCAAACAGCTTCGCCTTCGCCTGTTTCGGCGTCTTCATCACCGACAGCTTCGGCGGGTTCAGCGCCTTTTTGAATGCGCCATAGGCCAGCCACACCAGGTAGGCCGCACCGATCAGCTTCAAAAGGCTCATCGCCCACGCCGCCTGCGACAGGATCAGCCCCACGCCCAGCATCGTCAGGATGTTGATCGTCATGCTGCCGGTGGCGATGCCCGCGCAGGTCACCAATGCCGGCCCCCGCCCCTGGTTGGTCGAGATACCCAGCAGCATCGCCACTGCCGGCCCGGGCGAGGACGCGCCCACCAGCAGGATGGCATAGGCGGCGATAAAGCCCGGAAGATAAGGTGCGAAATCAGTCATGGTACGCGGCTCCGAAAATGTGTGTCTCTCGCACAATGCCACACATCAACACCCATCCCCAGCCTCAACACTTCGCTCCAGACCGAACCATGCACGCTCATGCCTTACGCCTCCGCCGCAGCGCGCCATAGGCCCGCTCCATCGGCATCCGCACCATGTTGTCCAACGCCCCGGTGAACAGGATCACCAGCGCCTGGATCACCACGATCAACTCGCGCGGGATCGAAGTCCAGAGGCCCAGCTCTCCGCCGCCCTGGTACAGAAACCCGAATAGGATCGCCGCCAGGAACACGCCCAACGGATGGTTCCGCCCCATCAGCGCCACCGCGATCCCGATGAACCCCGCGCCCTCGGTGGGGTTCAAGAGCAGCCGCTCGGCCTCGCCCATCACCACGTTCACGGCCATCAACCCCGCGAGGCCGCCCGAGATCAGCATCGCCACCACGACGATCTTCACCGGCCCGATCCCGGCATAACGCGAGGCCGTCTGCGAATACCCCAGCGCCCTGATCTCGTATCCCAGCCGCGTCCGCCAGATCAGCAGCCAGACGATGAGGCAGGCCAGCACCGCCACGAACAGGCTGATATTCACCGGCGCGGCCTTGGAAAACGAAATGCCCAGCGGCGCCAGCATGTCGTGCAGCGTCGGCAAAGTGGCCCCCTCGGGAAACCGCGCCGTGGCCGAATCCACCGAACCCGCCGGGCGCAGAACCCCGCCCAGAAGATAGTTCAGCAAGGCCGCCGCAATCAGGTTGAACATGATCGTCGTGATCACGATGTGACTGCCCCGCGTCGCCTGCAACCACGCCGGGACCAGCGCCCAAAGCGCGCCGAACACCGCGCCCCCCGCCATCGCGGCGGGCAAGGCCAGCGCCCAATGCGGCCAGGGCAGTGCCAGGCACACCAGCGCCACGCCAAGCCCACCCAGCATCGCCTGCCCCTCGGCCCCGATATTGAACATCCCCGCGTGGCTGGCGACGGCAAAGGCCAGCCCGGTGAACATGAAAGTCGTCGCGTAATAGAGCGTATAGCCCCAGCCATAGGTCGACCCGAACGCGCCGGTGATCATGATCCGCAGCGCTTCGACCGGGCTTTCCCCGATGCCAAGGATCACCAGCGCCGACAGCAGTGCCGCCAGCAACAGCGACACCAGCGGCACCAGCACCGCATCGGCCCAGCCCGGTAGCCTATCCATGCCTGCCTCCCTGCCCGGGCCCATGCGCCGTGCCGTGTTCCTCGGCGTGTTCCTGCGCCTGCACGGCCTGTGCCTCCTGAACCGCGGCGGCGGCATCCTCGGGCCTACCCTCGATCCCGGCCATCAGCAGGCCCAGCTCGGTCTCGTCGGTCTCAGCCGGCAGGCGTTCGCCCATGATCCGCCCGTCGAACATCACCGCGATCCGGTCGCTCAGCGCCATCACCTCGTCCAACTCCACGCTGACCAGCAATATGGCCTTGCCCGAATCGCGCAGCGCGATGATCTGGGCGTGGATGAACTCGATCGCCCCGATATCCACGCCCCGCGTCGGCTGGCCCACCAGCAACAGGTCCGGGTTCCGCTCGATCTCCCGCGCCAGAACGATCTTCTGCTGGTTGCCGCCGCTGAAATGCCTGGCCGACAGTTTCGCATCTCGGGGCCGCACGTCGAACCGCTCCATCTTGGCCGCCGCCTCGGTCAGGATGCCAGCGTTGTCCATCAACAGGCCGCCCCCAGAGGCCGGATCCCGATGATACCCGAACACACTGTTTTCCCAAGCGGAAAACGCCATGATCAGCCCTTCGCGCTGTCGGTCCTCGGGCACGTGCCCCACGCCCGCCGCGCGCCGCGCCTTGCCATCCGCGCCACGTCCGGTCAGGGCCAGATCCACGCCGTTCACCGCCACGCGCCCCGTCGCGGGTCGCATTCCGCCCAGCACCTCCAGCAGTTCCGACTGCCCGTTCCCAGCCACCCCAGCCAGCCCCACGATCTCGCCGCGGCGCACCTGCAGGTTGATGCCGCGCAGCCGCTCCACCCCCTGCCCGTCGACCACGTGCAGGTTCTTGACCTCCAGCACCACGTCGCCGGGCCGAGCCGCCTCCTTCTCGACACGCAACAGCACCTTGCGCCCCACCATCAGCTCGGCCAGTTCCTCCGGCCCGGTCTCGGCGGTCTTCACTGTTGCCACCATCTCGCCCCGCCGCATGACGCTGACATCGTCGGTGATCTCCATGATCTCGCGCAGCTTGTGGGTGATCAGGATGATCGTCTTCCCCTCGTCCCGCAGCCGGGCCAGAATGCGAAACAGCTGGTCCGCCTCGGCGGGCGTCAGCACGCCTGTCGGCTCGTCCAGGATAAGGATATCCGCCTGCCGGTACAGCGCCTTCAGGATCTCCACCCGCTGCTGCATCCCCACGCCGATATCCTCGATCAGCGCATCCGGCGTCACGTTCAGCTCGTATTCACGGGCCAGCGCCGCCAGTTCCCGCCGCGCCTTGGCCAGGCTCGGGCGCAACAGCGCCCCGTCCTCGGCCCCAAGGATAACGTTCTCCAGCACGGTGAAATTCTCCACCAGCTTGAAATGCTGGAACACCATGCCGATCCCTGCCGCAATCGCCGCCTGGCTGTCGGGAATGCGGGTTTCCCGCCCTTTTATGAAAATTCGGCCACTATCGGCCTTGTAGAACCCGTAAAGGATCGACATCAGCGTCGATTTCCCGGCCCCATTCTCGCCGATGATCCCGTGGATCGTGCCGGGCGCGACCCGGATCGAGATACCCTTGTTGGCCTGCACCGGGCCGAAGGCCTTGGATATCCCCTGCAACTCGATGGCCGGCGCCACGCTCATGCGCCGGTGCCCTTGAACCCCACCAGCCGGGTCAATTGCCCCGC
Organism: Roseovarius sp. THAF27; assembly: GCF_009363655.1. NCBI lineage: Bacteria > Pseudomonadati > Pseudomonadota > Alphaproteobacteria > Rhodobacterales > Roseobacteraceae > Roseovarius > Roseovarius sp. THAF27. The sequence continues at coordinate 433,049 of NZ_CP045393.1, read as the reverse complement.
CGCGTCGGCCTCGATCATGTACTGTCCAAGCTGCATCTGACCGTCCGCCATGATGAACTCCACCGTCGCGCGCGTGATGCCGTCGCGGGTCTCCAGACCCGCGATCTGCGCAATCGCGCCGGGGGCCATCTGCGCGAACTGCCCGACATAATCGATCACCGCCGCCGTCCCCACCAAGGCCTCCTCCAGCCGCGGGTCCGCATAGCGCACGCCCGAGGCCAGCACGTCGTTCAGCACGGCCATCCGCGCCTCCGCGTCGCCGTCGCCCCAGGCGTTGAAAAACCGTCTGACGCTGTCACTCATGGCGGTCTCCGGCAGCGGCCGAGCCACCCTCGCGGCCCGGCCCGGTGTGATCAGGACGCCGGACAGCTGTTGTCGGACATGTAGTCATGCACCTCCAGCCCGCCATTCGCGATCTCTTCGGCGGCGGCGTCCACGGCCTCTTTCATCTCGGCCGTCACAAGGTCTTCGTTATGCTCGTCCAGCGCATAGGCCACCCCGTCATTCTGGAGGCCCATCACGTTCACGCCGGTCTCGACGTCCGCGCCCGCCGACATCGCGTCATAGACAGCGTTGTCCACGCGCTTGACCATCGAGGTCAGAACGCTGCCCGGATGCAGGTAGTTCTGGTTGCTGTCCACGCCGATGCCCAGCACGTCCTCGTCGGCGGCGGTCTGCAACACGCCCGTGCCGGTGCCGCCCGCCGCGTGATAGATGACGTCCGCGCCCTGGCTGATCTGCGCCTTGGTCAGCTCCGACCCCTTGACCGGGTCGTTCCACGCCGCCGGGGTCGTGCCGGTCATGTTCTGGATCACCGTGGCGTCCGGGTTGGCCGCCTTCACGCCCTGCACGTAGCCGCAGGCGAACTTGCGGATCAGCGGAATGTCCATGCCGCCGATAAAGCCCACTGTGCCGGACTCGCTGGCCATCGCCGCCATCATCCCCACAAGGTAGCTGCCCTCGTGCTCGTTGAACACGACCGAGCGCACGTTCGGCTCTTCGACCACCATGTCGATGATCACGAACTTGGTGTCGGGATAGTCCGGCGCCACCTCGCCCAGGATATCGCCGAACGCGAAGCCCACCATCACGATCGGGTTGTTGCCGTTCTCGGCAAAGCGGCGCAGGGCCTGCTCGCGCTGCGCCTCGGATTGCAGCTCGACCTCGTTATAGCTGCCGCCGGTTTCCTCGGCCCAACGCGACGCCCCGTTATGGGCGCTTTCGTTGAACGACTTGTCGAACTTGCCGCCAAGATCGTAGATCAGCGCCGGATCGGCCAATGCGCCCGCCGCGCTCAAAGCCAGCGTTGCGGCGGCGCCCATGAGGCTTTTCATCAATGTCATGCATGTCTCCCTGAGGTTCGGCGGCGGTACATGGCTGACCGGAAGGGTTGAATCACGCCCGCCCCCTTTTTGATTTCGGCAAGTAGGCCGCAACTGGCCCCATGGGTCAAGGTGCTCGGCGGCTTGCCGCAAGGTAAGCCTGCTTGTCCCGCCCCGGTGCGCGCCACGCGGGTCCATCCGCAAACGCCGTTCCGGACCTGATCAGGGACCTCCCGACGCAATCGCGCGCTTGCCGGCCCGCGTAGGGTGGGTGAAAACCCACGCGCCTCCTAGACCTTCAAATCAAGCGCCGCCTGCAACAACGTCTTGGCATACTCGGTCTGGGGATTGTTGAAGATGTCCTCGGACGCCCCGTATTCCACGATATCGCCCTGCTTCATCACCACCACCTTGTGGCTCATCGCCCGCACCACGGCGAGGTCATGACTAATGAACAGATAGGTCAGCCCGTATTTCACCTGCAACCGGCGCAGCAAGTCCACGATCTGCACCTGCACCGTCATGTCCAGCGCACTCGTGGGCTCGTCCAGCACCACCAGCTTGGGCCGCAGGATCATCGCGCGGGCGATGGCGATCCGCTGCCTCTGCCCGCCGGAAAACTCGTGCGGATAGCGGTCCATCGTCTCGGGGTTCAGCTCGACCTCGCGCATCACCTCGGCCACCAGTTCGCGCACCGGCCGTCCGTCGGGGTTGCCATGCACACCCAGCCCCTCGGCAATGATCTGCTCGCAGGTCATGCGCGGGCTCAGGCTGCCCACCGGATCCTGGAACACGATCTGGATGTCCGAGCGTTTGCGCCGCAGCTGCCGCGTGGACCACGCGCGCATGTCCTCGCCCTCGAACCGCATCCCGCCCTCGGAGTCGATCAGCCGCATCAGTGCCAGCGCCAGCGTGGTCTTGCCCGATCCGCTTTCGCCCACGATGCCCAGCGTCTCGCCCCGGCGCACCTCGATATCGGCTTCGTTCACCGCCTTCACATGGCCTACCGTGCGCTTCAACAACCCCTTCTGGATCGGGAACCAGATGCGCAGCCCATGGGTCTCGACCAGCGTCTCGGCCTTCTCCGGCACCGGCTCCGGCACGCCCGAGGGCGCGGCCCCCAGCAGCTTTTTCGTGTAGTCATGCTGCGGATTACCGAAAATCTCTTCGGTCGGGCCGCTCTCAACGATCTCGCCATCCTTCATCACGCAGACCCGGTCGGCAATGCGCTCCACCACGCCAAGGTCATGGGTGATGAAGAGAAGCCCCATATCCTCCTCGCGCTTCAGCTCCGCCAGCAGCTCCAGGATCTGCGCCTGGATGGTCACGTCCAGCGCCGTGGTGGGCTCATCCGCGATCAGCACATCGGGCTTGTTCGACAGCGCCATGGCGATCATCACCCGCTGCCTCTGCCCGCCCGACAACTGGTGCGGATAAGCGCCCAGCCGGCTTTCGGGGTCGCGGATGCCCACGCGGTTCAGCAGCTCCAGGATGCGCTCCCGCACCGCCGCACCGCGCAGCCCCTGGTGCAGCTCGATCGACTCGGTCAGCTGCTTTTCCAGCGTGTGCAGCGGGTTCAAACTCGTCATCGGCTCCTGGAAGATAAAGCTGATGTCGTTGCCCCGCACCTTGCGCAGCAGCTTGTCATTCGCGCCGATCATCTGCTGCCGGTCATAGGTGACGCTGCCCTCGACAATCGCGCTGTCCCCCAACAGCGACACGGTGCTCAGCGCCGTCACCGACTTGCCCGAGCCACTCTCGCCCACCAGCGCCACGGTCTCGCCCCGATCCACGCTGAACGACACGCCATGCACCGCCTGCGTCACCGCCCCGTCCTGGCGGAACCCCACCTTCAGGTCTTTCACTTCAAGCAGGCTCATTGAAAGGTCTTCCGTGGGTCGAACGCATCGCGCACGCCTTCAAAGATGAAGACCAGCAGCGACAGCATGATCGCGAAGGTGAAAAACGCGGTAAAGGCCAGCCACGGCGCCTGCAGGTTCTGCTTGGCCTGAAGCGTCAGTTCCCCCAGCGACGGCGCCCCCGACGGCAGGCCGTAGCCCAGGAAATCCAGCGTCGCCAGCAGGCTGATCGTACCGGTGATTATGAACGGCAAAAAGGTCAGCGTCGCCACCATCGCGTTGGGCAGCATGTGACGGAACATGATCTTCATGTTGCCCACGCCCAGCGCCTTGGCCGCGCGCACATACTCGAAATTGCGCGCGCGCAGGAACTCCGCGCGCACAACGCCCACCAGCGCCATCCACCCGAACGCCACCATGATCCCGACGAGCAGCCAGAACCCCCTTGGCAGTATAGAGAACAGGATGATGATCACGTATAGCTGCGGCGTCGACGCCCAGATCTCGATGAACCTTTGAAAGAACAGGTCGATCCGCCCGCCGAAATACCCCTGCACGGCCCCGGCAACGACCCCGATGACGGACGAAAAGAACGTCACCACCAGCGTGAACATCACCGCCAGCCGGAAACCGTAGATGACAATCGCCAGCACGTCCCGCTTGGTCCCGTCCGTGCCCAGCAGGTTCTGCTCGTTGGGCGGCAGCGGCGCGGCGCCGGGGCGGTCCACGGGCGTGTCATGGCTGTAGGGGATAAGCGGCCAGAGCGTCCAGCCTTTCTCGATCGGCTCACCCATCACCTCGCCGTCCTGGGCATCCTCGATGATCCCCTCGGGATCGTCGAAGCAATCCACCAGCCCGCCCGACACGATCAGGCACTCCACCTCCGGATCGGCATAGACCGCCTCGGTCCGGAAATCCCCGCCGAACTCGGTCTCGGGATAGAACTTGAAGATCGGCATGTAATAGGCGTCTCGGTACTTCACCAACAAAGGCTTGTCATTCGCCACGAACTCGGCAGGCAGGGTGATCACGCACAAAAGCGCAAAGATGATCAGCGACCAGAACGCCCGCCTGTTGCGCTTGAAATTGCGCCAGCGCCGCTGGTTCAGGGGGTTGAGCTTGATCATCTCAGCCCGACCTCTTCTCGAAGTCGATGCGCGGGTCGATCAGCACGTAGGTCAGGTCCCCGATCAGCGCCACGATCAGCCCGATCAGCGTGGTCAGGTAAAGCGTGGCGAACATCACCGGGTAATCCCGCCCGATCGCGGCCTCGAAAAAGAGCCGCCCCAGTCCGTCCAGCGAGAAGATCGTCTCGATCAGCAGGCTGCCCGTGAAGAACACGCTCACGAAAACGCCCGGGAAGCCCGCGATCACGATCAGCATCCCGTTGCGGAACACGTGACCGTAAAGCACCCGCCGCTCTGTCAGGCCCTTGGCCCGCGCGGTCATCACGTATTGCTTCTTGATCTCATCGAGGAACGAATTCTTGGTCAGGATCGTCAGCGTGGCGAACCCGCCGATGCTCAGCGCGGTGACCGGCAGCACGATATGCCACAGGTAATCCAGCACCTTGCCGATGACGCTCAGCTCCTCCCACCCGTCCGAGGTCAGGCCCCGCAGCGGGAAGATCTGCCAGTAACTGCCCCCCGCGAACAGCACCAGCAGCATGATCCCGAACAGAAACGCGGGGATCGCATAGGCCGCGATGATGATCCCGCTCGTCCATGTGTCGAAACTGCTGCCGTCCTTCACCGCCTTGCGGATGCCCAGCGGGATCGACACGAGGTAACTCAGCAGCATCGTCCAGATCCCCAGCGTGATACTGACCGGCATCTTTTCCAGCACCAGGTCCATCACGTCGATCTTGCGGAAATAGCTCTCTCCGAAATCGAAGGTCGCGTAATTCCCAAGCATGGTCAGGAACCGCTCCAGCGGCGGCTTGTCCAGCCCGAACTGCGCCTCCAGCTCGGCGATGAACTCCGGCGGCAGGCCCTGCGAGCCGATATAGCCGCTGTCGCCCTCATTGCCCGTCACGGCCCCGTCCTGCTCGCCGCCCGCAAAGCCGCCGAACACGTCGCCCTGCCCCTGGATGTCGGCAATCGCCTGCTCCACCGGGCCGCCGGGCAGGAACTGCACCAGCGCAAAGTTGATAATCATGATCCCGATCAGCGTCGGGATGATCAGCAACAGCCGTCTTACGATATAGGCGCCCACCCGTGGCCCCCTATGCCCGCGCGGCGCGCGTCAGCGCCCCGTCTTCCAGAACCTGCCAGATCGTCAAAGCGCCCCCGCCTCTCTCAGCTTTTCGGCCTTCTCGGCGTCGTACCACCAGAAGTCCAGCGTTCCCAGCAGGTAGGGCGGAATTTCCTCGGGACGCGCGTACTGGTCCCAATAGGCGACCCAGTGATCGGGCGCATAGCCGTCGGGGATCAGGACGAATTCGTGCCGCAACGCCCGGTCCAGCGCGCGGATCGTCATGTCCTCTTCCTCCTGGCTTTCGGTCATCAGCGATTCCTCGATGATCCGGTCCACCATCGGGCTGCGCAATCCCGCAGGGTTGAAAAGGTCGTCGGCCGCCTCGCTCCCGAACCGCTGCGCCAGGCCCGTGCCCGTGCCCATCAAGGCCGGATAGCCATCGAAAACCAGGTCATAGTCGTGATCGCGCTCACGCTTGGTGAACTGCGCGCTGTCCACGGCCTCCAGCCGCGCATCGAGGCCCAGGTCCTGAAGGTTCGAGATGAAATTCTCGGCCACGGCCTTTTCCGTGGGCTGCCCCGACGCGTTCAGCAGGAAATCCAGCCGCAGCACCTTGCCGTCCTCGCCGCGCATCTTGCCGTCGTCGCCCACCGTGTACCCGGCTTCCTGCATCAGACGCAGCGCCTGCCGCTTGTTCTTGCGCGACGTCAGCCGCGACGGATCGCTCGTATGCGGCACCCACGGCTCGGTCGTCTTGACCTCCTCGGGCACCGCGTCGCCCAGCGAATTCAGGAATTCCAGCTCGTCGCCCTCGGGCAAGCCCGTAGCTTCCAGCGGGGTGCCCGTGGAAAAGGATCGCTGCTGCTCGTAGAACCCGGCAAACAGCGACTCGTTTGTCCACTCGAAGTTGAACATCAGCGCCACCGCCTGCCGCACGCGCTTGTCCTTCAGCACATCGCGGCGGGTGTTGAACACGATGCCCGTCATCTGCGGCGGCGAGCCATCCGGGATCGCCTCCAGCTTCACCCAGCCCTTGTTGGCGGCGGGAAAGTCATAGGCGCTGGCCCACTGCTTGGGGTCGGCCTCGGTGCGATAGGTCACCTCGCCCGCCTTGAACGCCTCGAAGGCAGCGGTGGAATCCGCGAAATACTCCAGCCGGATCGTATCGAAATTGTGCCGGCCCTTGTTGATCGGAAGGTCCCATCCCCAGTAATCGGGGTTGCGCTTTATCACCACGCGGCGGTTCGGCACCACCTCGTCGATCACATACGGGCCCGACCCCGGCGAAATGTCCAGCCGCGGCTCGTCCAGCCGCGCGCCGGTTTCCTCGTACCACGCCTTGGACCAGATCGGCACCGTGCCCACCTGGTCGATCAGGCTGCGGCGCGAAATGCCTTCGGCGAAATAGAACTTCACCGTATGCTCATCCAGCACCTCAACCTTCGGAATGCGCTTGCGCACCGCCTCGGCATAGCTTTTCAGCCCCTGGTCCAGCAGCAGGTTGTGCGAAAACGCCACATCCTCGGCGGTGACCGGCGTGCCGTCGGAAAAGGTCGCTTCGGGCCGCATGTGAAAGATCACCCACGACTTGTCCTCGGGGTATTCGACCGTGTGCGCCACCAGACCATAGAGCCCGTTCATGTCGTCGCCCGGCAGGCTGCCCGATCCGGCCAGCACCTGGCCCAGCAGGCTCTCGTACCCGATCGTCGACAGGGCCGAGGCGCGGCCATTCCGCGTGTAGGGGTTCATCGAGTCGAAACTGCCCGCCAGCGCGATGGAAATCTCGCCGCCCTTGGGCGCATCCGGGTTCACATAGCTGAAATGCTCGTAATCCTCGGGGTATTTCAGCTCTCCGAAATACGAATAGCCGTGGCTCTTGATGATGGTCTCGTCCGCGGCCTCGTCCTGCGCCAGCGCGGTGGTCGCGGCCAGCGCCGCGATGCACAGCCCGGTCAGCGCGGCGGTCAGGAAACGGGTGCGGGAAACGGCGATGGCCCGGGGCGTGGCCCGGCTCTGGCGTCGGGTCATGTGTCTCTCCTCTTGACCTGCCTCATTTGGGGTCAGTCTCATTGCAAGGCAAGCTAAAGGAGGTTTGAAACGGGTTTCAAGCGCCGAAAGCGGGATTCCCGATCAAACTTCCGACAGGGCGACGGCTTGCCGACGCGACGCCGGAGACCGCCAAACAAAAGGCCGCCGCTCCGGGCAGGAACGGCGGCCTTCGCAATCCAGGTCCGACCGGCTCAGTTGGCGGTGCTCTCCAGGTACTTGACCAGCGCCGCGCGCTCTTCTTCCTTGCGCACGCCGCGATAGGCCATCTTGTTGCCCGGCGCATAGCCTTTGGGGTCTTCCAGCCAAGCGTTCAGTTCGTCCGCCGTCCATTGTCCGTCCAGGCCGGCCAGCGCGTCGGAATAGTTGAAGCCGTCGACCGAGCCGATATCGCGGCCCACCACACCCACAAGGTGCGGACCGACGCCGTTGGCTTCTTCCTCGGCCTTGTGGCAGGCGGCGCACTTGCGGAACGCCTTCTCGCCATCGGCCGCGTCCGCCGCCGCGACGAGTTGCTCGAACTCCGAGCCGCCACCGTCGCCGCCCGAGCTTTCCTCGGCGGCCTGCTCTTCCGAGCCGCCCTCGTCAGAGCCTTCTTCGGCTGCGGCTTGCTCGGTGGCTTCTTCTTCCGAACCTTCTTCGGCCGCGGCCTCTTCGGTCGCTTGCTCTTCGGAACCTTCCTCGGCCGACGCCTCTTCGGTCGCTTCTTCTTCAGAGCCTTCCTCGGCAGATGCCTCCTCGGCCGCCTGCTCTTCGGAACCTTCCTCGGCAGAGGCTTCTTCGGTGGCTTGCTCTTCCGAACCCTCTTCGGCAGACGCCTCCTCGGTGGCCTCTTCCTCGGTGCCCTCCTCGGACGACGCGCTCTCTTCCGACGCGCCTTCCTCGGCCGCAACCTCGGTCATGTCGCCATCCGTCTGGTCAAGAAAGGCGATGACGTTGGCGCGGTCTTCCGGCTTGGGCAGGCCGTTGAAACCCATCGTCGTGCCCGGCGCATAGCCTTTCGGGTCCTCCAGGAACGCGAACAGGTTCTCGGGCGTCCAGACGTCCGCCGCCTCTTCCAGCGCGCCGGAATAGCTGAAGCCGTCGACCGCGTCGACGTCACGCCCGACCACACCGTAAAGATGCGGACCGACGCCATTGGCACCGTCCTCCGCCTGGTGGCAGGCCTTGCATTTGCCGAACACGCGCTCGCCTGCGCCCACGTCCGCTTCGGAGTAAAGCGAGGCCAGCGTCACCGCTTCCTCTTCTTCTCCGCCGCCGCCGCCGCCTTCGCCTTCGTCCACCTCGATGACGTAGGCCGCTTGGTGCTCCTCGCCGTGACCGCCGCCGCCAACGTGATAGATCTCTTCCGCAGCCCACTTGCCAAGAAGAAAGACCAGGAACGTGCCGCAAAGGCCGCCCATGATCTTTGTGAAGGTCATTGTGTCAAACATAGCCCGCTTCCATCTGAATCTCTCGCGCGGTATCTATCCGCTTCCCCTCGGGCGGTGCAAGGTGTAGTTTCCGCGACCAAACGCCCGCCTTTCGTCGAATAAAGCGGGAAACAGTAAAAAACAGGCGAAGAACCAAGCAGATGACCAAACGCATCGCCTTTCAGGGAGAGCCCGGCGCCTACTCCCACCAGGCCTGCCGCGACACCTATCCCGACATGGATACCCTGCCCTGCCGCACCTTCGAGGACGCGATCGAGGCCGTCCGCTCGGGCGAGGCGGACCTGGCCATGCTGCCCGTCGAAAACTCGACCTTCGGGCGGGTCGCCGACATTCACCACCTTCTGCCGGCATCCGGCCTGCACATCATCGCCGAGGCCTTCGTGCGCGTGCACATCAACCTTCTGGCGCTGCCCGGCGTGCCGCTGGAACAGATCAAGCGCGCCAAAAGCCACACGATGCTCCTGGGCCAGTGCCGCCAGTTCCTGGCACAGCACGACATCCAGCGCGTCACCGGCGCCGACACCGCCGGCTCTGCGCGCGAGGTCGCCCAAGCCGGCGAGCCCGATATGGCCGCGCTGGCCTCCGAACTGGCCGGAGAGATCTACGGCCTCGACATCCTCGCCCGCGAGATCGAGGACGAGAGCAACAATTCCACCCGCTTCCTCGTCATGTCGCGCGAGCCCGACCACTCCTATCGCGGCGACGACGGCATGATGACCACCTTCGTGTTCCAGGTCCGCAACATCCCCGCGGCGCTCTACAAGGCGATGGGCGGTTTCGCCACGAACGGTATCAACATGACCAAGCTGGAAAGCTACATGGTCGGCGGCTCCTTCACCGCAACCCAGTTCTATGCCGATATCGAGGGCCACCCCGACGATCCCGGCGTCAAGCTGGCGCTGGAAGAGCTGGATTACTTCACCTCGGACGTCACGCTTCTGGGTGTTTATCCCGCCGACCCGCGCCGCCACTGAGCGGGAACGACCGGCCGCACCGTGCGTCGGCACCTGAAATGTTACGAACGTACCGTCACATCCAAAATCGCACCAATTTCGTGCATTTGTGCACAGTCCGGATGTTACAGTAATTTTCGCTTTTTTACAGTTATTTTTTGAAGATTCTCCCGCGCAGAACACGCGGGCCGAGAGCATCACGACAGTTTTCCTCACACTTCTGTGCATTCACGTGAAGCGCCAGTAACGAGAAGCGGAGGCCCCCTGTGCTGGTGCCCTGCTTGTGTCCATCTTGCTTTCAGACGACGCGGACAGACCGCGCCGCCCAGATACAAACAATGAAAGGAACACATCATGCGTATCATCAGTACAGTCGCGGTCATCGCCGCTCTCGCCACCCCCGCCGCCGCCCTTCAGGTCGTCAACGTCCTGGGCCAGCACAGCACGCCGCTCAACAGCAGCGTCCTGACCAACGGCGCTCCGTATTTCGATGAAGACAAGGACAATCAGCTGGGCTTCGGCTTCGGCGCTCCCTTCCAGGACGAAGAGAAAGACAACCAGCTGGGCCTCGCCGCAAACTTCGGCGCCCCTTTCGTCAACCAGGAGCAGGATGACCAGCGCGGCTATGGCGCCGACGCCTCGACCTTCGAGGTTGTCTCCAACTACGGCGCGCCCTTCGTCAACGAAGAAAAGGACAACCAGCTCGGCTTCGGCTTCGGCGCCCCCTACTTCGATGAAGAGAAGGACAACCAGCTGGGCCTGGCCTACGGCTATGGCGCACCTTACTTCGATCAGGAGAAAGATAATCAGCTGGGCTGATATCGGCCCTGCCTGAAACGGGAAAACGGGTCGCCAACCTCGGCGCCCCGTTTTGCGTTCGGCCCGCCACCGCCCTCAAGCCACGTCCTTGTATCGGTCTTCAAGGTCCTTGGCATAGCCCGCGACACGCTGGCGGAACCGCTTCGTCAGGTTGCCCTTCGCCAGCTTCATCGACTGGACCAGCAGCTTGGCCGCCAGCGTCCTGGGGGTCATGTCGATCTTGACATTGATCCGCGTGCGCGAGCGCGACAGCGCAACCAGGTCCAGCACCATCTGCCCGCCCATGTTGGGCGAGCGCGACGCAATGACGATGCCGTTGGGCCGGTCCAGCTCGGTCAGCTCCAGCTGCATCTCGCGCCGTTTTCCGCGCAGGTCGAAGGCCGCATCCCATTTCATGCCGGGCCGCGTCTCCTCCAGGTCGTCGACCCGCTGCACCTCGGCACCGCGCCGCAGGACCGATCGCTCGATCGCGGCAAAATCACTGACCTGATCGAACACGAACTCGATCGGGGCTTCTACATCCTCGTGGGCCACGAATTTCATCTCTGCGCCTCTTTTCGTCTTCTGCATCCGGGTCTTTCTCGCCCGGCTGGGTAACTTCGGTGTTCCGGCTCGTCCGGACTATAGCGTATCCGCCAGCCAGTTGCGCAGCAAAAATTGAGCAATCGCTCCTTTTCGCGCCGGGCTGAGCACAGTATGCGATCCGGCGAAGGCCTGCATCATCTCTTCCCGGCTGATCCACATCGCGTCCTCGATCTCGACCGGGTCGATGGTGATCTCGCGGCTCAGCGCCACGCCCCGGCACCCGAACATCAGCGACGCCGGAAAGGCCCAGGGCTGGCTCGCCAGGTACTCGACCGCGCCCACGCGCACGCCGGCCTCTTCCCGGACTTCGCGTCTCACGGCGGCCTCGATGGTCTCCCCCGGCTCCACGAATCCCGCCAGCAGGGAATACATGCCCGCCGGCCAGTGCGGCGATCGCCCCATCAGCACGCTGTTGCCATGGGTGATCAGCATGATCACCACCGGATCGGTGCGTGGAAAATGATGCGCGCCGCAAGAGGCGCACACCCGCTGCCACCCAGCCTGCGCCGGTGCGCTCTGCGCGCCGCACCGGGCACAGAAACGGTGACTGACATGCCAGTGCAGCACACCCTTGGCCGTGGCCGCCAGTTCCGCGTCGCGCGGGCTCAGCCGGGTCATCACCCGCCGCAGTTCGGCAAAGACCTCCGTCTCGCGCATCAGCGGATGGCGCTGCTCGCTCACATCCACGAAGCTGTTCATCTGGTCGGGATCCACGTCCTCGGGCTCCCAGTCGACCAGTTCCCGCGCCTCGATCAGCCGCCCGTCTTCCTGCCGTCCCAGCAACACGGCCTCGGGGTCGGCCAGCGACAGCACCGAGTGATCCACCGGCAGCCTCACCAGCCGGTCCAGCCCCGGCCCCTCGACCAGCGGCTTGCCGCGCCACAGCAGCACCACGTCGCGCGCGGCCGCGGCAATCTCGTCGGGCTTGTCCCGCAGCTCGGCGGCCCTGTCCAGAGCCGACCCGCCGAAGGTCACTGTTTCAGCATGGCGCATCCCTGTCTCCTTCGGCTGCAGACCTGCCACAGCCCCCCGCGAACGGCAAGCGACGCCGTTCACAGGGCGCGACGATCTTGCCTGGCACTCGGGCGAGCCCAATCTGAAGGCGATCCTAAATAAGTGACATCAACCAAAAGGCGATTGCCCGACGCCACCTCAATGTGCCAATCTGGTGCTTTGAAGGTTTTGCCAAGTATTAAGAGATAGGTTTCGCAATGCCCTCCGACCTGATCTGGCCGCACGAGACCTCAGCGTCGGCAGGGGACCCCAACCACCCGCATGTCTGGCTCCGCCTGCTCGAAACGACCGATGTGCATGGCCATCTCATGCCCTACGACTACACCCGCGACACCGACACGCCCGGCTATGGCCTCGCCCGCACCGCGACGCTGGTCGCCCGCGCCCGGACCGAGGCGCACAACTCCCTGCTGTTCGACAATGGCGACTTCCTGCAAGGCTCGGTGCTCAGCGATATCGTGGCCGCCCCGGACAGCGGGTGGACCGGCCCGCACCCGGTCATCGACGCGATGAACCACATGGGCTACGACGCCGCCGCGCTTGGCAATCACGAGTTCAATTTCGGACTCGACTGGCTGATGCGCACGCTGAAGGACGCGCGCTTTCCGGTGCTGTGCGCCAATGCCCGGCTTTCGGGCCCGGACGAGGCGCCGCTGCGTCCGCCCTCGGTGCTGCTGCGGCGCGAGATCCGCGACTCCGCCGGTCGGACGCACCCGCTGCGGCTCGGGGTTCTGGGCCTTCTGCCGCCCCAGGTCACCACCTGGGACCACGTCCACCTGCAGGGCCGGCTCGTCACGCGCGGCATCGTCGAAACGGCGATGTCCGAAGTGCCCCGACTGCGCGCGGCGGGGGCCGACATCGTGGTGGCGCTGGTGCATTCCGGCATCGGCTCCGCCGTGCGCCGCCCCGAAGAGGCGCAGGCGGACCAGGAACACGCCGCCCTCGCACTTGCCACCGTGCCCGGCATCGACGCGCTTCTGTGCGGGCACAGCCATCAGGTCTTCCCCGACCCGTCCGCAGACACGGCGACGACGGGCGTCGATCATCAGGCGGGCACCTTTGCCGGCGTGCCCGCGGTGATGGCGGGCTTTCGCGGCTCGCATCTGGGCGTGATCGACCTCTGCCTCGTGGCGCGAGACGGCGGCCGCTGGCATGTCGGTGCGGCACACAGCCGCGCGCGCCCCGTCCGGCCCGGTTTTCACGCCGCGCCCGTGCCCCCAGAGACCGGGCTCGTGGATCGCGTGCGCGCCGCCCACCGGGCCGCGCTGACCCACGCGGCCCGCCCGATCGGGCACACGACCCGGCCGCTGCGCAGCTATCTGTCGATTCTGCGTCCCGGTGACACGCTCCGCCCCGTGCTCGACGCCAAGGCAGCGGCGCTTCGGACCGCCCTGGCCGACACGCCCCACGCGCATCTGCCGGTGCTGGCAACCTCGGCCTGCTTCAAGACCGGCGGGCATGGCGGCCCCGATCATTTCATCGACATTCCGCCCGGGCCGCTGACACTGGGCCACGCAGCAGAGCTCTATCCGTTTCCCAACACGCTGGTCGGACTGCGGCTGACCGGGGCCGAGGTCGCGGACTGGCTCGAGCGCGCCGCGTCCTGTTTCCAGCAGGTTCACCCCGGGCTTGGCGACAGGCCGCAACCGCTCTGGAACCCCGCCTTTGCCGGCCACAGCCTGGACACGGTGTCGGAACTGACCTACCGCATAGACCTGTCGCAACCGCCGCGCTACGACCCGATGGGCCGGCTGCTGAACCCCGAGGCCACGCGCATTCGCGACCTGCGCCACCACGGCACCCCCGTCGCCGCCGATGCCGTCTTCGCCATGGCCACGAACAATTTCCGGGCCTTCGGCGGCGGCCCCTTCCCCAAGGCCGGCACGGATCGCATCATCCACGAGACGCGGCGCAAGGTGCGGGACTACCTTGTCGACCGCTTGCGTGACACCGGCGTGCGGTACCCCGCGGCACCGGCCTATGGCTGGTGGCTCGACGGTCCCTGCGATGCGACCGTGCTCCTCGCGACCGGGCCGGGCATCCGGGCCCACCCCGAAGAGATCGCGGCCCTGTCGGCGCGGGATCTCGGGCTCTGCGAAAAGGGCTTCGTGCAGCTCGCTGTACCGATGACTGCCCTTGCACACCTTGCGAATCCCGCCGCGACGTCCTAGATACCCCCTCGAGAGGTTGGCGCGGGCAGGCGCCTCGCCAACCCGGTCAGGTCCGGAAGGAAGCAGCCGTAACGAGCCCCGCTTGGGTCGTTGTCCAGCCTCTCACCCAAGTAAACCGGACGCAGTCCGGTTTATGACGGCCGACAGGGGATGCACCGCATCCCCGAAAGGCCCGCCCAGACCAGCCCTGTGCCCCAACCGTCCGCCGCCTCCGGCATTTTTCGCTTGAGAAACAGCCGTCCGTTCATTGGCTTAAAGCGTTTCGCCTTTTACCTGAGCCATCGGCGAAAGGCGAAACGCGTGCAACGATTGCCCGATGTGCTGCATTTCGCGATAAGCTGTCCTTCAGGTTTATCGCGAAACACTTTAGCCGGCCAATCGGTCTTCATTCTGTGCCATCGCGGCAAACTCCAGATGAAAATTCGTGCCGACGCCCAGGGTGCTGTCATAGGTCAGGTCGCCATGCATCTGACAGGCCAGCCGTTTGGAAATGTGCAAGCCCAGGCCCGAGCCTTGCGTCGAATGCTGGCTCTGGTTGGCGACCTGTCCGAAGCGCCCGAAAACGCGGTCTTCCATCCCCTCGGGGATGCCGTGGCCGGCATCCTTGATCGACAGGCGCAGCTTGCCATTGGTCATATGCACCGCGCCTTCCACGGTGCCGTTCTCGGGCGAAAACTTGATGGCGTTGGACAGAAGGTTGTCGATGATCTGGCGAATGGCGAAGGCATCGCCCTGGACCAACGCGTGCGAAACGGTGGACTTCTTCACGAGCGTTATCTTGCGCTCCGTGGCGAAGATGCGGTTTTCCTCGATGCTGTCCGCGAGCAGCCTGTCGAGATCGACAGCGTCTTCGTCAAGCTGAAGCGCTCCGATGTCCATCTTCTGCGCCAGGAGAATCTGGTCGATCAGGCGCGAAAGGCGAATACCGTTGCGGTGGGAAATTTCCAGCAGCGCGCGCATCTGGTCGCTCATCTCGCCGATATGTCCGCTAAGGGCGAGCGCAAGGCCGCCTTTCAGAGACGTCAGCGGCGTGCGCATCTCGTGGCTGACCACAGAGACGAACTCGTCCTTGGCGCGATTGGCGGCGTCGGCGGCCCTCAGGGCCTCCTGCAACGAGGTATTTATCGCCATGCGGTCGGTGACGTCGACAAGGGTCACGCTCCATCCCAGGATTTCGGCGGATGGGTTCAGGGGGTTACGGACCTTCTGTATCCGGGGTTCGTAAGCGCGGCGGCCAATGTGCAGGTGCGAGCCATCGGCGGCCGTGGCCAGGTCATCATGCCCCGCGAAAAGGTCGCGCAGCATTTGGGTGTTGCCATTGCCCAGCCCGCGCTTGCGGGCCGCGGCATTCGTCAACACGATGCTTCGCTTCCGGTCGATCAGGACGACTGGTTCGCTGCTCGTGTCGAAGAGGACCGACTTGCCGACCGCGGCCATGTCCATGGTTTTGCTCACCACCAGCATCCAGGAGAACGCCAGAACGCCCAGCGTGAACATGAAGGCCGTGGGATCGAGACTGAAGAAGGTGAAGTCCAGACCGACATAGGCGGCGTTCACCACCAGCGGCGACAAGGTGATGGCGGTCAGCATGCTCAGCAGTGGCCAGGCGCTCCGCTTGGCCCGGACAAACCCCCTTATCAGGCAAACGAAGGTGGCCATGACGAAGGTGTAGAGCAAGGCGATGATCGTGAAAAAGCCCGGCCCGTGAACGTATTCGATCTGCTCGCTGCCGACCGGAAGCATCGTGTCCCCGGTATAGACGAGCTGGTGCCACGAATTTGTGGCGACCACGGCAAATATTCCCAGCGTAACGCCAAGCAGAAGCGCGGTTGCGCGACGCGTGCGGACCCAATCGGCGCCTCCGACGTAATTGAAGACAAAGTAGCACCACGAGGTCGTCACCAATCCGTGCCCCAGCCACGCGAGCGTCGCCCATTGCATATTGCAGGCATACGTCGCTGACGCCGCCTCGAGACCAACGCAGAGAAGCGCCCACATGACACCGATGAAGGTGAGCGCGTAGAAGCGCTTTCCGTTGAAATCCTGCGATTTCAGGGTCCAGATCATGGTGAAGGCAGCAAGTGCGATCACCGCCACGGCCACCAGGAAGACCGGGCTGGAGAATGCTCTTTCAAAGCAGGTCATGGAAACCCCAATTGCAAAATACCGAGTTAAAAAGACACTCGAATTTGCTTAGAATACGGCGTCATGGTGACCTTTTGCTTCAACCCCGGTGGAGTGGGTCAAAAATGCCGCTGGCCACGCTATGACTTTTTCAAGCGTTTTCGGAAAAATGCAAGGGATGTGGCGCCCGGACAATCGCGTTTAAGCGCGCAAGCAATTCGGGTTCGGCAGGTGCATCGAACCAAAGAGCACTGTCTATTACCCAAAATCGTACTGATGATCGCTCCAAGCGTCGTCATCTCGCAGAATGTTAACGTGCACCATATAATGGATGCGGCGCCACATTCCGCCTTCGCACGCATTCAAACCTAATTGGGTTCGCAACCTGCCTTGTCGATGACCGCGAAACAATAAAGGGCAGCCACAGGTTTGGCTGCCCCGAGGGGAACCGATATCACCAGACCCGGTCGAGCACCGAAAGCCAGTTCTCGCCCATGACCTTGCGTATCTTGGACTCGGACCATTTAGCCCGCTCCATTGCGGCGGTCAGGTTGGGGAAATCAGCGATGCTTTCGAGCCCATCGGGAAATTCGACATCCCAGATCTCGGTCAGTTGCCGCCCCGTGCCCTTGTCACGATTGAGATACTCGAAAAAAGGCTTGCCGTATCCGACGGTAAAATCTGTGCCGAAGCCGACCCGGTCCTCGCCAACCAGGTTCACGACGTAGTCGATCGCGCTGACATAGTCGTCTACGGTCGAGTCGTTTCCGCGCGGCAGGAAAGGCGGAAACATGGTGACGCCGACGAACCCGTCATGATCCGCGATAAGGCGAAGCTGCTCATCGGTCTTGTTGCGAGGGTGCGCCTTCAGACCATGCGGCAGACAATGGCTGTAGGCGACGGGACGTCGAGAGGCGCGGATCACATCTTCGGACGTTTTCGGGCCGACATGGGAAAGGTCGCACAGCATGCCGACCCGGTTCATTTCGGCGACGATGTCGTGACCGAAATCCGAAAGACCGCTATCGGTGCTTTCATAACAGCCGCTACCGACCAGATTCTGCGTGTTATAGGTCATCTGAACGATGCCCACGCCCTGCTGCTTGAACAGCTCGACGAACTCCACCCGGTCTTCGAACGCGGTCGTATTCTGAAACCCCAGGACGATTGCCGTCTTCCCGTCTTTCTTGGCGCGGCGAATATCCTCTACGGAAGTGGCCTTCGTGATCTGGTCCTCATGCTCGGAAAGCATTCGGTTCCACGCCCCGATATTGAGCATGGTGTCGCGGAAATTCTCCCACACCGAACAGGTGCAGTTGGCGGCTGTAAGACCACCCTTGCGCATCTGCCCGAAGACTTCGCTGCCCCAATTCGAAATTATCAGCCCGTCAAAGACGATGAGATCTTCGTGGAGGTTGTTCTTGGTCATGTTCTTTCCATTCTCAGAGGTAGATGTTCTTGATGATCGCGTCGTGGTCGTGCTCCATCGCCTTGACGTCGCCACCGTCCACCACGACCCCGTCGCGCAGGACGATGAAGCGGTCCGCCGCGCGGAAGGCGAGCTTGAGGTTCTGTTCCACCATCAGCAGGGTGACGCCCTCGGCCTTCAGCCCGTCCATCAGGACAGCGATCTCTTCGCAGAACTCGGGTGACAGACCCCCGGAGGGTTCATCGAGCAGCAGCAGACGCGGTCGCGACATGAGCGCCCGGCCAATGGCGACCATCTGCTGTTCCCCGCCCGACAATGTCCGCGTGGCCTGCTTGCGGCGTTCGGCCAAGCGCGGGAAGCGGCTGTAGACGCTGTCGAGGGTCGCCGCGGACTCCTTGCCGCCCCGGCGCATGGCGCCCAGACGCAGATTGTCCTCAACCGACAGATCGGGAAACAGATCGCGGGCCTGGCTGACCTGTGCCACGCCGTGGGCAAAAACCTGGTGCGGCGCAAGCTGAGCAAGCTCGGTATCGCCAAGGATGACCGATCCCGAACCGGGACGGACAAAGCCACAGATCGCGTTCAGGGATGTGGACTTGCCCGATCCGTTTGCGCCCAGAAGCGTCAGGCATTCGCCTTTGAGGATGTCGTAGCTGGCGCCACGCAGGATCGGTTTCTTGCCGTATGCGACGTGAAGGTCGCGTATTTTCATCAATGTCTCAGGCATGTCCAAGATAAGCCTCCAGCACGGCGCGGTCTTCGCGGATTTCTGCGGGGGTTCCTTCGGCGATGCGCTGGCCTGCCGCCATCACCATGATCCGGTCGGCCCCGGCCATCACCAGTTCGACCGCGTGCTCGATCAATAGGATGCCAACACCCTTTTCGCCGGCCATACGATTGATGATGTCCATCATCTGGTCCCGCGCCAACGGGGACAGGCCGACCGCTGGTTCGTCGAGCAAAAGAACCGGCGGCTCGGATGCCACGGTGCGGACGATCTCGACGATACGTTGCTGCCCGCCGGAGAGATCCGCAGCCCTTGTGTCTGCCATATGATCCATCTGCATGAGCGACAAAAGCTCGCGCGACTTGGCGATCATCTCACGTTCCGACGCCAGGGCACGTCTGCGCCCCAAGATCACGTCCAGGAAAGAGCCGTGGGTCTGGGCGTGCAGACCCGTCAACACGTTCTCGAGAACCGTCAGTGCGGGAAACAGCCCGCCGTTCTGAAAGGTCCGCCGGATCCCGTGTTCGGCGATGCTGTGCGGCGAGAGCCGGGCAACGTCGTGCCCCCTGAGGCGCACGCTTCCGCCGCTGGGCCGCACATAGCCGGAAATGGCATTGAAGAGTGTTGTCTTGCCGGCGCCGTTCGGGCCGATCACGGCCGTGATCTGTCCCGCCTCGAGGCCGAGTGATACATCGCGCAAGGCGTGCAGGCCGGCGAACTGGACATCGAGAGACTCGACTTCGAGAAGCTGCGTCATCGGTTCATTCCCTGTAGTAGCGTTCGACAAATATCGGCGACAGCTTGCGCAGGAGGCTTGCCAGCCCCTCGGGCAGCGCCAGAAGCACACCGATTACGATCAGGCCGAAGAACAGCTCTTCCATGCCGGGAAAACTGCGCAGGTATTCGGGCAGGATGGTCAGCGTGGCCGCCCCCAGCACCGCGCCGATCACAGAGCCGAGCCCACCCACCAGGACCATCGCGAAGCTGACGATCAGGTGAAGCATCCCGAAGCTCTCGGGGAAGACGTAGCTTGTGTGCAGTGCAAAGAGCGCCCCGGCGCAGCCCACGACGAAGCCCGACCAGATGAAGGCGAAGACGATGATCTTCGCGGTCGGAATGCCCAGCGACGCGGTGGCGACCTCGTTTTCCCGGACGGCCATGACCGAGCGCCCGATGCGGGATCGCAGCAAATTCAGCGTCGCCTTGAACAGCAGAACCGCGACAGCCAGGAAGATGTAGAACTTGGCGTGATCCCCGGTCAGCGATATCCCGAAGATCGACTGCGCCGGGAGGCCCATGCCATCCGTCCCGCCGGTGACCGATTTGCCGTGGACATAGAGCCAGCGCATCAGTTCTCCGAAGGCCAGCGTGATGATCGCCAGGTAGTAGAGGCGAATACCGCGCAATGCCGCCGCCGAGGCGAGAAAGCCCCCCGCCGCGCCCGCCACGCCGGCGAGCGGGATGGTCAATATCCATGGCAGGCCGAAGGCGTTGACGAGGATGGCGGAGCCATAGGCGCCCAGGCCGAAAAGCGCGGTGTTGGCAAAGGCCAGCTGGCCGAGATTGCCGATCACGAAATTGAAGCCCAGCGCGACGAGTGCGAAGATGACGATGCTGTTGGCGATGAACTGCACGTAGGCGTTCGCGACCAGCGGCAACAGCAAGAGCAGCAGCGGAAACGCCCAGAACAGGACGGTGCGAAAACGAAGTTGGGAAGCTGTCGGCATCATGGCATCACACCTTCACTACGGCTTTGCGCCCGAAGAGACCCTGCGGCCGGACAAAGAGAACGATCACGATCACGAGGTAGGCGGTGATATCGATCAGGGCGGAGTCGATATAGGCCCCGGCATATTGCTCGCTCAGGCCCAGAAGCAGGGCGCCCAGGACCGCCCCGTAGAGCGAGCCGAAGCCGCCCAGGGTCATCGCCGCGAAGCCCTTGATCAGGAAACTGGCGCCCAGGTCGGGATGCAGGAGCGAGATCGGCGCGATCAGGATACCGCCGATTGCGCCAAGCGCTGCGCCTATGCCCCAGGTGAAGTCGTTGAAACGGTCGACATTGATGCCGATCAGCTGCGCGCCGCGTGCGGACTGATAGACCGCCTGAACCATCTTGCCGATATCCGTAAGTGCAAGAACACTGAAGAACACCACCAGCATGATCGCCGTGGTCGACAGGATGAATATCGCGTCGCCCGTGATGATCAGGTCGCCCAGAAAGATCGGGTCGATGTCGAAGACGCGCGGCATCGGCAGGACCTCCCGGCCCCAGACGATGCGGGCAATCCCCCGAAACACGTAGCCCGCCGAGATGCACATCAGCGCGAAACCGATATGCGGGCCGCCCCGGATGGGCCGGATGAGCCCCCGGCTGAACGCGAGCCCCAGAAGGAACATCGCGACGACCGCCAGCATGGCCGCGGGCACGAAGGCGACGCCAAGCAGGACCACCAGCACGTAGCTGATAAAGGCACCCGCCATCACGAAATCGCCGTGACCGAAGTTGACGATCGTGGTCGAACGGTAAACGATCGTGAGGGACAGGGCGATCAATGCATAGATCGCACCCTGAGAGATCCCACTGATCGTGAGTTGCATCAGCATTTCCAAAACTCCCTGAAGAGACGCTGAGGGTCAGTGACCCTCAGCCTTTGCTTGGATGGATCAATAGGGCGTGTTCCAAGCGCTCAACACGGTGGGCTCGCCATCCACGAACCCGGCAAC
This sequence comes from Roseovarius sp. THAF27, assembly GCF_009363655.1. NCBI lineage: Bacteria > Pseudomonadati > Pseudomonadota > Alphaproteobacteria > Rhodobacterales > Roseobacteraceae > Roseovarius > Roseovarius sp. THAF27. The sequence continues at coordinate 411,647 of NZ_CP045393.1, read as the reverse complement.
GGCCGACCCCTTCACGCCCTGGTGGTCCGTCTCGCTCCATGTGATCGGCGCGGACAGCACACCCGTCTCAAAGCTCTCGATGCCTTCCATTGCGTCGATCAGTTTCTCGCGCGTGAGATCGGGCCCCGCGGCCTCGAGTGCGGCGACGAGAGCCTTGGCCGAGCCGATCGAGACGAAGCTGAAGGTCGAAAGCTCTTCATCCGGGGCGTATTTGGCCAGGATGTCACGCACCGGCTGAAGCTTCGGCCCGTCGAGGTTGTCGACATAGGAATGGATCACGAAGTAGTTCTTGACCGTCTCGAAGTCGCCCACGCGCTTCAGCGTGTTCTCGAGGTCGGTGCCGGCCGTGCCCATGACGGGGATATCGCCCAGCCCGTATTTCTTGAGGTCGCGCAGGAAAATCGCCGTTTCGGCTTCGTAGATCGCGGCGATGATGAAGTCCGGCTTCGCTTCGCGCAGCTTGAGGATTTGCGCGGTCGCATCCGTTTGTCCGCGCTCCATCGTAAGCTCGGCGACCGGCTCGATACCATTCTCAGACAGATACTCCCTGGCCGGGTTGGAATAGCTGTGCGCCCAGTCGTTCGAGTGCTCGATGATCGCGACGCGTTCCGTGTCGGGCTTGGACAGCACGAATTGCGCCATGGCGCGTCCGTTCGCGGAGCCGGTCGGCACGCCGTGAAAGATATTCCTTGCCAGGGGCTCCGAGATGGAGTCGCTCACGGCATGGGCGACCAACCAGGGCAGCCCCGCCTCTTCGACCACCGGGCGGATTGCAACCGCCACGCCGGAGCAGGAATTGCCGTGCAGCATGAAGACCTCGTCCTGGTGAATGAGCTTCTTGGCCGCGGCGAGCCCCTTGCTGGGGTCGCACGCGGTATCCTCGGGTATCGCGACCAGCTTGCGACCGTGCACGCCACCTTCCGCGTTGACCTTGTCGTAGTAGGCCATCATCCCGACCAGCGCCTTGCTGTAGGAAGACGCGTTGCCGGAAAATGGCCCCATGACGCCGATGGAGATGCTGTCGTCGGTGACACCGGGCACATCCTGCGCCGTGGCAGGCAGGCCGGCCATGACGAGGGCGGCAATCAATTTCAGGCTGTTTTTCATTTCGTATTCTCCAGTCTGTTGGATTTCGAGGATGCTGGCTACAAACAAACCAGTCTGTTTTTTTATTTTGAAACCGTTACTTTACGATCGGCGCGACCTTTTCTTGAAGAAGATCGGCCATTTCTTTCAGCATGTCGTTCAGGAACTCTCTGTCGGGACGCAGAACCGCCTGAACCGCCATGCCGCGGCACATGTTCATGACGATGTTCATGATGACCACAGGGTCCGAATTCGATCCGGTCGCCGGAGCAAACGTGCTGCGCCAAATGGATTCGAACCGATTGTGAAGCGAGAATATTGCAGGCTGCAGGCGCCTTTGCAGTTCCTCATCACCACGCGCCGCCACGATTATCTCGAGAGAAGCGTAGAACCAGTCGCCCTCGAGCATGCGTTTCCAGACCAGATCCAGGAACTCGTCGAGGCTGACCTTGCCAGAGCGCAATTCAGCGGCCAGTTTCGCCAGGCCTTCCGCGAAGCCGTCGAACATGTCCTCGGTCGCGGCGACGATCAAGTCGATCTTTTCAGGATAGTGATGCGTCTGAGCACCGCGTGATACGCCGGCACGCTTGGCGATACCAAGCGAGGTCGTGTTGGAGTAACCAACCTCCATCAACAGATCCACGGTCGCCTCGTGCAGGCGCCTGCGCGTTCGATCGCTGCGTTCGGTCTGGGTTCTACGAGTCTGTTTCAAGAGATTCGACATACCGACCAGACTGTTTGTAAGTTGGCGGTCCTGTCAAGAATTTCTTTTCAGGAGGTGTCTTCCGGGGTCGAATACGAAAACTGAAACGACATTCTCCATCATTTGCTCGGGGAAACGAGCACGCGTCTTTCTTGATCCACGGTCACAAGTCTGCATCTGACCTATTGTTTTAGGACACACGGCGATGCACCGCCTCCCCGCAAGGCCCGCACAGACCAGCCCGCGCCCCACCCGTGCGCCGCCACCAGAATTTTTCGAAAATTCTGACCCGGAAAATTCGAAATTTTCCGCCCCAAATTTTTCCACGAAAAATTTGCCCGCGTCTCAGCCCGCGCGCGCCCATTGCAGCTGCTCGTCGGTCTCCACCGCACAGGGCCGCACCGAGCGCAGCCGGGCCAACGCGGCCTCGGCCTCCTCGCCCGCTTCGACCATCAGGCGCAGGGCCGCCATGCCCGACCGCCCGCACCCGCCAAAACAGTGGATCAGCACGCGCCCGCCGCCTTGCAGCGCCGCCAGCGCGGTCTTGCTGGCCGTATGCCATTCCTCGATCCGCTCCTGTGCCGGCACGCCCATATCCTCCACCGGCAGGTGGATCCACCGCGTGCCCTTGTCCTGGATCTCGGCGCCCATGTCGGCAAGCCCATGCGTGACCTGCTCGGACACCGTCGTCATCGACACGACCAGCGCCGGCTTCCAGTCCGCGAGGTGCTGCAGATCGTCCTGCCAGTGGCCGCCCCGTCCCGGCATCGGCGCGATGCCGAGGATCCCCTCGGCCACCGGCAACGCGTAGATGACGAAATCCGACATACGCCCGCGCCCCTCAGAGGCGATCCGCCGCGAAAGTGTCACAGGACCGCACGGCACCGCTCTCATAGCCGGTCGCGAACCAGCGCGACCGCTGCTCCGACGTGCCGTGGGTAAAGGTATGCGGCTGCGGAACCCGCCCCGCGCGTTTCTGCAGGTGGTCGTCGCCGATCCGCCGCGCCGCGTTCAGCGCCTCCTCGATGTCGCCGGGCTCCAGCAGCCCTTCGACCGACCGCGCCCAGACCCCCGACAGGCAATCGGCCTGCAATTCCAGCCGCACGGTCAGCCGGTTGGCCTCGACCTGGCTCGCCTGCTGCCGCGCGCGGTTGACCTGCGGCAGGATTCCCAGCTCGTTCTGGACGTGATGCGCCACCTCGTGGGCAATGACATAGGCGGCGGCGAAATCTCCCCTGGCCCCCAGCTCCCGCGACAGCGTGCCGAAGAACTCGGTATCCAGGTACGCCTTGCGGTCCGCCGGGCAGTAGAACGGCCCCGTCGCCCCCGACGCGCCGCCACAGGGGCTTTGGGTCACGCCCGAATACAGCACCAGCACCGGCGGCACGTAGGTCTCGCCCAGCTGCGCCTCGAACACACCTGTCCAGACCTCCTCGGTGGTGGCCAGCACGCGCGACGTGAACTCCGCCGCCGCCTCGTCCTCGGCGCTGATCTCGCGCGGCGCCGTCTGCTGACCGCCCGCGCCTTCCAGAAGCGGCGTGATGTCGATCCCGGTGAAATACCCGATCGCCAGCACGATCAGCAGCCCGACACCACCAAGGCGCAGCCCGCCGCCGCCCATGCCACGCCGATCCTCGATATTCCGGCTGCGCCGAAACCCTTTCAACCGCATGATGTCCCCCCAAGGACGATATACCGCAACCAACATAGCCCGGTTTTCGTTCATTCGGATATACTGAATTTCAAACGGAAAATCCCGACGGAGCCGCACATGCCCCAAGACGATGCCGACCACGGCGAGCAGGACAAGAAAACCAGGTGGGCCGAGAACCGCACCGACTGGGCCTCGGACCGCACGATCCTGGCCAACGAGCGCACCTTCAACAGCTGGATGGGCACCGGTCTGGGCGCGGTCGGCGTCGCCATCGGCCTCAAGGCCGTCTTCGGCGATTTCGAACCCACATGGGCCGCCAAGGCCGTCGCCTCGGTCTTCCTCGGCATCGCCATCGTCGTCTTCTGGGCCGCCCGCCACCAGGCCCGCAAGACCATCAGCAGCATGGAAACCCACGATGCCGCTCCAATGCCCACCCGAAACTTCACCCTGCTGGCAAGCCTGATGACGCTGGCCACTCTCGCCGTCGGCGCCATCCTCTGGAGCCTATGATCCCCGCACCCCCTGCTGGACCCCGGCGCGTGCCGCCTCTACTCTGCTCGCAAATCCGAATCCCAAAAGGCGTGGCATGAGCGAGACCCAAGACAGCGGCTACCAGGTTCTGGCCCGGAAATACCGCCCCGAGACCTTTGCCGATCTCGTCGGACAGGACGCCATGGTGCGCACGCTCAAGAACGCGTTCGCCGCCGACCGCATCGCGCAGGCCTTCATCATGACCGGCATCCGCGGCACTGGCAAGACCACCACCGCCCGGATCATCGCCAAGGGCATGAACTGCATCGGCCCGGATGGCAACGGCGGCCCCACCACCGATCCCTGCGGCCAGTGCGAGCATTGCAAGGCCATCATGGAAGGCCGGCATGTGGACGTGCTGGAAATGGACGCGGCGTCGAATACCGGCGTCGGCAACATCCGCGAAATCATCGAAAGCGTGCACTACCGCGCCGCCTCGGCCCGCTACAAGGTCTACATCATCGACGAGGTCCACATGCTCTCCACGGGTGCGTTCAACGCGCTCCTGAAGACGCTCGAGGAACCCCCCGCGCATGTGAAATTCATCTTCGCCACCACAGAGATCCGCAAAGTTCCTGTAACGGTCCTCTCGCGCTGCCAGCGTTTCGACCTGCGCCGGATCGAACCCGAGGTAATGCTCGACCTCCTGCGCCGCATCGCCACCGCCGAAAACGCCCAGATCGCCGAGGATGCGCTGGCGCTCATCACCCGCGCCGCAGAAGGCTCCGCGCGCGATGCCACCTCGCTGCTGGACCAGGCGATTTCCCATGGCGCGGGCGAGACCACCGCCGAACAGGTCCGCGCCATGCTGGGCCTCGCCGACCGGGGCCGGGTCATGGACCTCTTCGATCTCGTGATGAAGGGCGACGCGGCGGGCGCCCTGACCGAGTTGTCCTCGCAATACGCCGAAGGCGCCGACCCGATGGCGGTCCTGCGCGATCTCGCCGAGGTCACCCACTGGGTCAGCGTCGTCAAGATCACGCCCGAGGCCGCCGAGGACCCCACCATCGGCCCCGACGAACGCACCCGCGGCGGCCAGATGGCCGAGGCGCTGCCGATGCGCGTGCTCACCCGCATGTGGCAGATGCTGCTGAAGGCGCTGGAAGAGGTCGCCGCCGCCCCCAATTCCATGATGGCCGCCGAGATGGCGATCATCCGTCTCACCCACGTGGCCGACCTCCCCACGCCCGAGGATCTCGTGCGCCGCCTGCGCGACAACCCTCCATCCGGGCCTCCCTCCGGCCCCGCGCCCACGCCGCCCTCCGGCGGCAACGGCGCATCCCACGGCGCGCCCGCGCCACAGTCTGGCCAGTCCGGCGGATATGCCCCGACGCAAACGTCCGGCGGCGGCCATGGCGGCGGCGTCACCGCGCTCGCGACCCAGGCCGAAAGCGCCTTGGCCCACTACCCAACATTCGACCACGTGGTCGAACTCATCCGTGCCCACCGCGACGTCAAGCTGCTGGTCGAGGTCGAGACCTGCGTGCGCCTCGCGGCCTACCAGCCGGGCCGCATCGAGTTCGTCCCCACGGATGCCGCCCCCACCGACCTGGCCCAGCGCCTCGGCACCCGCCTGCAAACCTGGACCGGCAACCGCTGGGGCGTCACCGTGGTCAACGATGGCGGCGCCAAAACCATCGCCGAGGTCCGGGACGCCGCCCGCAACGCGCTCGAGGCCGAGGCCCGCGAACACCCCCTGGTGCAAGCCGTCTTCGCCGCCTTCCCCGAGGCCCGCATCGACGACATCCGCACGCCCGAGGACATCGCCGCAGAGGCCCAGGCCGACGCGCTGCCCGAGGTGGACGAGGAATGGGACCCCTTCGAAGAGGACTGACCCCTGTCGCCCCCGCCGCTCAGGGCCGCCGGACGCACGCCCTGGCCGCGAACCGATCGACCGCGGCAAAATCGTCGGCCCGCGCCCGTGTGACCAGTGACACGCGCTCGGGTTCTGGCAGGCCCGGCGCGACCTCCAGCGCGTAGACGTAATCGTCCCCGGCCATGTCCATTCGGCACGCACCGTCGCAGATGAACACGTAAGGCAGATCGTCCCCGTACCCCGTCCGTGTCTCAAGAAAGGCGGAATGGACCGCAACGTCATGGGCGTAGATGCGCAGGACACTCGAAACCAGGCTGGTCCCGCCCCCCGGCGCCAGGCTGCATTCTGTCACCGCCGCCGCTGCGGGCCACGGCGCCGCCAACACGCCGGCCCACATAAGGTGTCGCACCATGCCTCGTCCTTCCAATTGACCGTCCCCGGTAATACGCTCAACTCGGACCCGCTCAAGGAAAGTCTTGCCCGATGCGCCGCTACACCTGCCTGTCGATCTGCGCCGCGCTGCTGGCCGCCCTTCCCGTGCCCGCCCGCGCGCAGGAGGTCTGCGCGCGCGTCCGCCCCGACTGGGACGGCGCGCCCGTGCCCGCGTGGGAGGAAGCGATCCTGCTCTTCGGCTCGCCCGCCTCCCTGGTGCTGCTCCTCGCCTCCGCCCTCGTCCTGCGCTTCCGCAGCGCCTGGGGCGCGCTCGCCGTCTTCGTCGGGTGGAGCCTGCTGGTCTCGGCCTTCACTCTCTTCGACCCCACCGGCGGCCAACGCATCGCCGCCGCTGCCGAGGGCTGCATCGGCTCGCCAGTGCTCTTCATCTCGATCGTCATGGCCATCGGCGTGGGCCTGCTGCTCTATACCGGCAAACCGAAGGACGACACGCCCCGCTCCTGACGCACGCAGCGCCTCATTATCGCCCAAAACCGCTGCTACCTTTCCGCGCCGGGGCAAAGGTGATGAAATGTCAGTCGGATTCAACAGACCCTCTCGCGACTACGCGCAGTTGCGCCGGTGCCACCGCTGCGCCGGCTCGGGCCAGGCACCCTGCCAGGTCTGCTTCGGCCACGGCACCACGCACCGGCGGACGGACCGCTTCGGCAAACCCGTCCACGACCGCTGCGACGGCTGCTTCGGACGCAAGACAACCCGCTGCGGCCTGTGCAACGGCGACGGCTTCATCTCCTGACCACCGGCTTTGTAGGGTGGGTGAAAACCCACGCGCCTTAGTTGATGGGCATGCTGCGCACGCGCCAAAGTGCTGGGACTTCAACCTTTGCCACGTGCACGCTCCTGCGCCTCGAATTTTTCCCAGACGTGCATACGCCCGTTTTGCCGGGCATCTGCTAGCCACAGCTTTTTGCGCACGTCCGGCAGCTCCATTGACTTGTACTTACCCCCGGAAAATTTTGGCCAATCGATGGCCATTCCAATCTTGACCATCTCTGCGGAAATATCCCGACCATCGGGCAGAGAACACTTTGCAACCGTTCTGCCGTGAACATCCTTCTCAGTGACTTCCGCGGTGATCACCTGCCCCTTGCAAAGAGAAACCAAGGCCCACTTCGCTTTTTTCCCGTACGGGTGGTTTAGTTCCGGTGCGTCGACCCCAAAAAGGCGCACCTGGGTTTTCTGGATCACCAAAGTGTCACCATCAATGATATATGCACGCCCTTCCAGTATGACTGGCGGCTTGACCGGCGCCGCACCCTTGGGTTCAAACCTAGGAGACTCCGCACGTCTGCCCTCGTGGGACTTGCTTTCGGAGACTGCGGTTTTGTGCTTGCTAACTCTCGTGATGGTTCGACGCGGCCGACCTCTTTTCACGAAAGCGAAAAGGACACACACTGAGACTATGATGACAATGATTTCCAAGCTGAGAATTCCTAAAAAAATATCGTCAGAAAATTTCGAAAAGCCTGCGTTGTATCCTTAACTCATACCGCCCGCAGGCATACTCGAACACGCGCCTATGGATCGGGCAATGCGCCACGATTGCTTCGCTGAGAATTTCAAGACACCGTTACCTAAAGCACTCAATCCCCATGGACACACCCCGCCCCGCCGTCCTACCCTTCGGCGCATGACAGACACACCCGAACACCGCTGGCATGACATGGGCGGCCGGCCCGCCGGCCCCATCCCGATGGAAGGCCACGATTTCGCGCTGTGGGAAAAACGCGTCGACGCCCTCATGGTCCTCTGCGGCGCCAAGGGCCTCTTCACCGTCGATGGTCTCAGGCGCGCGCTCGAGGACATGGGCGAAGACGCGTTCGAGAAATACTCCTATTACGACCGCTGGATCGCCGCCACCAACCAGAACCTCATCGAGGCGGGCGTCTACACGCTCGAGGAACTGGGCCAACGCATGGAAGAAGTCGCCCGCCGCGGCGCCACCTATGGCGAGGCGCAGGAATGACGCCCGCCGGCACGAAGGTCCGCGTGAAGACGATGACCCCGCCGGGCCATGTCCGCGCGCCGTCCTACCTGCGCGGAAAGACCGGCAAGGTCGAGCGCGTCCTCGGCAGCTTCAGGAACCCCGAGCAACTCGCCTACGGCCTGCCCGCCCCGGAAAAGACCCTCTACCGCGTCCGCTTCACCATGGCGGAACTCTGGGGTGACGCGGCGGAAAACCCCGCCGACACCGTCGACGCCGAGATCTACGACCACTGGCTGGAAGAGGCCTGACGCACATGCCCCACGACCACCACGATCACCTCTCGCCGTCGGGCCACCCCTACCGACAGGACAACGACGCGCCCCTGACCTATTTCCAGCGCATGGAAATCGCCGTGCGCGAGCTTCTGATCGAAAAGGGCCACCTCACCGCGGCCGAGATCGCCACCCAGATCGACGCGATGGATGCCCGGTCGCCGGCCAACGGCGCCGCCGTGGTCGCCCGTGCCTGGACCGACCCGGACTTCAAGGCCCGGTTGATGGACAACGCCGGCGACGCCACCCGCGAGATGGGCTTCGACATCGGCCCCCTGCACCTGGTGGCGGTCGAGAACACCGCCGACACCCACAACATGATCGTCTGCACGCTCTGCTCGTGCTACCCGCGCAACCTGCTGGGCCTGCCGCCCGACTGGTACAAGACCCGCGCCTACCGCTCCCGCGCGGTACGCGAACCCCGCGCGGTCCTGCGCGAGTTCGGCGTGGAGCTGCCCCAGACCACCCGCATCCGCGTCCACGACAGCACCGCCGACATGCGCTACATCGTCCTGCCCGCCCGGCCCCCGGGCACCGAGGGCATGGACGAGGCCGCGCTGGCCAAGCTGGTCACCCGCGACTCCATGATCGGCACCGGCCTGCCCCTCGCGCCTGAAAACACTTGAGGCGACCCCGCCCCCGGCGTATCCCCTGTCCATGAGCCGCGAGACCGACAAAATTCCCCTCGGCGAACGCCTGACCGGCGCGGCCCTCGTCGCGCCCATCCGCCTGGCCCGCCTGCTGCCCTACCGCTGGCGCATCCCCTTCGCCGCCTGGCTGACGACGCGCGTGCTGGCGCCGCTTGCGGGCTACCGCAAACGCGTCCGCGAAAACCTCGCCCTCGTCCGCCCGGACCTGTCGCGCGCAGAAGTCGAGAGCCTCGCCCGCCGCGTCCCCGACAATGCCGGCCGCAACATGATGGAGCTCTACTCGCCCGAGTTCCCCGACAACGCCCGCAAGTCGCCGGTCGTCGGCCCCGGCCTGCCGGATGTGCGCGCCGCCCGCGACGCCGGCCGCCCGGTCATCTTCGTGACTGGCCATTTCGGCAGCTTCAACGCCGCGCGCATGGCGATGATGGAACAGGGCTTCAACATGGGCGTGTTCTATCGCCCCATGGCCAACCGCCCGTTCAATTCGCATTATGTCCAGGCGATGGCCGACCTCTCCGAGCCGATGTTCGAACAGGGCCGCAAGGGGATGATGCAGATGGTCAAGCACCTGCGCTCGGGCGGCGTGCTGGCGATTCTCAACGATCTCAACGCCCATGACGGCGTGCCGCTCGATTTCTTCGGCAAGCCCGCGCTGACATCGCTCGCCACCGCCGAGATGGCACTGAAATTCGACGCCCTCCTCGTCCCGGTCTGGGGCCTGCGCGACCCCGACGGACTGCACTTCACCATCCAAACCGAGACGCCCATCGCCCATTCCGACCCGGTCACCATGACCCGCGAATTCAACGCCCGGCTGGAAGCGGCCGTGCGCGACAACATGGAACAATGGTTCTGGATTCACCGCCGCTGGAAAGACGGCACCGGGCCGCTGGCCGACCGCGGCGCCGACTACCTGCGCGAACTGGAAGAAAAAGCCTGATCCGAAGGTGCGGCTGTGCCGCGCTCTATTCGTTTAATGAGGGGCGCTGCCCCTCAAACACCCCCCTCAAACTCCCCGGAGTATTTCCAGCAGGAAAAGCCCGGACCACTCCAGCTCTTCCTCTGGCCATAAATATCCCCGCCGGAGGCCTGAAACTCTTATCGTCTCACGTCCATTTCGCCACCGGCGGCAGGCTCATCAGCACCGCATCCGCATCATGCCCCGTGGCCAGGCCGAACTTGGTGCCCCGGTCGTAGACAAGGTTGTATTCCGCATAAAGCCCGCGATGAACCAGCTGCGCCTCCTTGTCGGCCTCGCTCCATGCCTGCGCCCGGCGTTTCTCGACCAGCGGCAGATAGGCCTTCAGAAAGGCCCGCCCGATATCCTGCGTGAGGGCGAAATCCGCCTCCCAGTCGCCGGTATTCCGGTCATCCATGAAAATGCCGCCCACGCCCCGCGCCCGGTGGCGGTGAGGGATATAGAAATACTCGTCCGCCCAGGCCTTTAGCGCCGGATAGATTTCGGGCCCGTGCGGATCCAGGTGCGCCTTCTGCTGGTCATGGAAATGCGCGGTGTCCTCGTCATACTCTATGCAGGGATTCAGGTCCGACCCGCCGCCGAACCACCAGGCGTGCGGCGTCCAGAACATCCGCGTGTTCATGTGCACCGCCGGCACGTGCGGGTTCTGCATATGCGCCACAAGGCTGATCCCGCTGGCCCAGAAGCTGGGATCGTCCGCCATTCCCGGCACGCCCCGCGCGGCCATCGCCTTCTGCGCCTGCTCTCCCAGCTGGCCGAAGACTTCCGACACGTTTACGCCCACCTTCTCGAACACGCGCCCCCCGCGCATCACGCTCATCAGCCCGCCGCCCGCGTCCGATCCGTCCTCGCTGGTGCGCCTGGTCGGCTTCACCTCGAACCGCCCCGGCGCCGCGTCCGACACCGGACCGCTCTCGTGGCTGTCCTCCAGCGCCTCGAAGGCCGCGACGATCTCGTCGCGCAACTGGTGAAACCACGTCGCCGCGCGGGATTTCTGTTCTGTCATGTCCGTCATGGTACTTCCTTCGGCCGGGCCGCCCGCAAAGGCGGACGAGCGGGCCTCATTAGTGCGCGGGCGCCGAGACCGGGTCAAGCAGCGACCGGCCGCCATCCACCGTCATGATCTGCCCGGTCATGAAGCTCGACCCGTCGCAGGCCAGGTACTGCACGGCCTCGGCCATCTCGTTCGGCGCCGCGATCCGGCCCAGGGGCGTATGCGCCTCGATATCCTCGCGGTAGGTCTTGTTGTCGCGCAGCGTGTCCTGCAGCGACGCGCTCATGACCGAGCCGAACGCCACCGCGTTCACCCGGATCCGGTGCGGCGCCAGCGCCACCGCCAGGCTGCGCGTCATCTGGTCCACCGCCGCCGAGGCGATGGAATAGCCCAGAAGGTCGGGATGCGTCCGCCGCCCGGCGATCGACGACAGGTTCACGATCGAGCCCACCGGCCCCTCGTCCCGCCCTTCCGCCTGCTTGATCATCCGCTTGGCCACAAGCTGGCTCAGCCGCAGCGCCGTCATCAGGTTCTGGTTCAGAAGCTGCTCCACCGCGTCGTCGTCGGGGTTCAGCGGATCCGACGGCAGCAATTGCCGCCACGCGTTGACCAGGACATCCACATCCTCGTAGGCGTCGATCGTCGCCGACAGGAGGTTCGCCAGCGTCAGCTTTTCCCGCAGGTCGCCCGCGAACCATCGCTTGCTGGCGCCATCCTCGTTCTCGCCCAGCTCGTGCTTGAGCTGCTTTTCGTTGAGGTCCGCGAACATCACGTTCGCCCCCTTGTCGACGAAATGCCGCCCGATGGCGAGGCCCACGCCACTGGCCGCGCCGGTCACGATGACCGTCTTTCCCTGTATCGAAAAGGACATGGCTCGATCTCTCCCTGATGGCCCGCCCGGACCGTTCTAGCGCAACTCAGCCCCGGGTGCGAGACGGTCGTGCCGCCTGCACGATCTTGAACCGGTTGTCGCCGCCGATCTCGCGCACCTCGCCGTAGGCCGCCGCAAGATCGCCCTCGTAAGGCAGGTGTCGGTTGGCCACCATGTAAAGCTGCCCGCGCGGGCTCAGCATGCGGGCCGCCGCCCGGATGAAGGCGCGTCCCAGCTCCGGGTCACTGGCCCGCCCGATATGAAAGGGCGGGTTCATCACCACCGCATCCACCGGCCCCGGCGCGGTCCAATTCCGCGCGTCGGCCCAGTGAAATTCGGCCCGCGCGTCGCTCACGTTCTCGCGCGCGCAGTCCAGCGCGACGCGATCGGCCTCCACAAGGTGCAGCGCCTGCACGGCGTCGCGCCTCAGCACGTGATGCGCCAGGTACCCCCAGCCCGCGCCCAGGTCGACCACCTGCGCGCCCAGCTTCTCGGGCAGTGCCTCGGCCAGCAGGCGCGAGGCCGGGTCCACACCGTCGGCCGAGAAAACACCCGGCGCTGTGACGAACGCCTTTCCGTCATCCTCCACCGTCGTGCTGTCCGCCAGCGCCCAGTCCGGGAAATCAGCGCCCGCGCCGATGCTGAAAAGCTTGCCATGCGCCTTCGACAGCGGCGCGGACACATCGGACCTCTTGCGGCAGGCTTTCAGGATCGATTCGATCCCGTCCGTCTTGGTGCCGTCCACCACGACGATCCCGTCGCTGACGCCCGCGGCCTCGGCGATCAGCCCCTGGCACTGCGCCTTGGCCCGCGTGGCAAAGACCAGCGCCGCGCCGTAGCGCCCCTCGGGCGCCAGCACACAGTCCCATCCGGCGGCCTGGAACGCCTCCAAGTCGGGCCGGAACCGGGTGATGATCTGCGTGCGGTCCTTCGGCAGCGCCGACAGGTCCGCCCCCGTGCGCGGCGCAAACACGGCCACCCGCGCGCCCTCGGGCCACGCGATCGTGCCATCCTCCACGGCCAGCGACAGGCGGGATGCCGTGCTCACCCTATTCCTTTTCCATGGTGCATTGCAGCGGATGCTGGTGACGCCGGGCGAAATCCATCACCTGCCCCACCTTGGTCTCCGCAATCTCGTGGCTGAACACGCCCACGACCGCGACGCCCTTCTTGTGCACGGTCAGCATGATCTCGAACGCCTGCGCGTGATTCATGCCGAAGAACCGCTCCAGCACCGCGACGACGAATTCCATCGGGGTATAGTCGTCATTCAGCAGCAACACCTTGTAAAGCGGCGGCCGCTTCGTCTTGGGCTTGGTATCGACGACCACGGCGGCATCGCCGTCGCCGTCATCGTCCTTGCCCGACATGATCACCTGGTGCTGCATCAATCCCCGTGCTGCGTATGGCGTTTCGTGAGCGGTTTATATAACTTCCCTGAAGCGTCTGAAAAGGGGGCGCGTCGGGGGCAAGGGCCGCAATGACGCAAAATCTCACGACAATCGCCTTCGATGCCGACGACACGCTCTGGCACAACGAACGGTTCTTCAAGCTGACCGAGGACAGATTCGCCGATCTCCTGCGCGATTACGTCGAAGGGCACCACCTGGCCGAGCATCTTCTCGCCGCCGAGAAACGCAATCTCGGGCACTATGGCTTCGGCATCAAGGGCTTCACCCTGTCGATGATCGAAACCGCCATCGACGTCACCGACGGCCGCGTTCCGGCGTGCGTCATCTCCGAACTGATCGCCGCGGGCCGCGAGATGCTGGAACATCCCATAGAGCTTCTGCCGCATGCGCGGGAGGCGGTCGAGGCCGTGGCCGACACCCACCGCGTGCTTCTGGTGACCAAGGGCGACCTTCTCGACCAGGAGCGCAAGCTGGCCCAGTCCGGGCTGGGCGATCTCTTCGACGCGGTCGAGATCGTGTCGGACAAGACGCCCGAAATCTACACCCGCATCTTCGATCGCCACGGCACCGGCGCGGCCCATGCGCTGATGGCGGGAAATTCCCTGCGCTCGGACGTGAACCCGGTGATCGCCGCCGGCGGCTGGGGCGTGCACGTCCCCCACGACCTCACCTGGGGCTACGAGGTGGACGACGCCCCCAAGGACGCCACGCGATTTCGAAAGGTGAAGGATTTGGGCGAATTGCCCGCGCTGGTCGACGCGATCGGATGACGCCGTGCGAAAGCGCGGCCAAGCCGAATGCGTAGGGTAGGTGAAACCCACGCGCCACTCCCGTAGGGTGGGTTTCCAACACACCAAGCCCGAACGCGCACCCCTACTCCTGAACCGCCGCCCCCGGGCTGGCAATCGCACGCCCCCATTCGGCAGGCGTCTCGAATCTCGTCCCGTGCCTCTGCCCTGCTCGGTCAAAACGTAGGGTGGGTGAAAACCCACGCGCCACCCCTGTAGGGTGGGTTTCCAACCCACCAAACCCCGACGCGCACCCCTACTCCAGGACCGCCGCCGCCTCGATCATCCCCGCGCCGCCCTTGTTCTGCAACAGCACCGCCACCGGCGCGTCGCCCCCGGCCTCGGCGCTGACGCGCAACGGGGCGGCCCCGTCCCATACGCCCAGCACCCGCATCTCGGTCACCACGTTGGCATAGCTGATCGTCCGGCCCGCATTCTCGCCGCGCTTGATATGCACTGTGCTCTCGGGCCGGAACCGCACCAGCTGTACCGTCAACGGTCCGTCCAGCCCCTTCACGCTTTCCGCCTCAACCAGCACGCTGTCGCCTTTCCGCGTTAGGTCCAGCGCAACCGTCTTCGGCAGGCGCCGGTGCCGGTCGATCACGTCCACCACGTCCATGGGCCGGTTGCCCACCACGTCGTCGGCCCCGTTGATCACCATCTGCGGCGTGTAGATCACGTTGCGCTCCGCCAACTTGGCATAGGCCCTCTGCCGCTTGGTGTTCGCCGGGCTGGCAAAGCTGTCCTTCCAGCCGATGTAATCCCAGTAATCCACGTGCATCGACAGCGCGATCACGCCCTCGTGGCCCGCCACCTTGTGAAAGAACCTGTCCGCCTCGGGACAGGACGAACAGCCCTGGCTGGTGAACAGTTCCACCACCACCGGGCGGCCCGTTTCCTGCGCCATCGCCGGTGCCGCGAAAAACAGCACAAGGGCCGCGACCCCCGTGAACACTCTGCTGAAATTCATGTCTGGCGCTCTACTTCATTGTTCGTGACACCGCTTCTGAGTATTCATCCCGGCATGAAACTGCCAATCAAGGTTTCGAGAGAGTCGCGTGAAAACTGTAACATTCATCAATTGTGTGCAATAGTATACAAAACCTGCCGACCCCCTCTTGAACGACTCCGCGGATTCGGTCAGAAGCAAGCCAGACAATCCTGCCTTCCTAAGTGAAAGGATATCCAGAAATGCCCATTACAGTCGGTCACGACTCGTCCAACACCCGCAAGACGCTGAAGGTCGGCGACACCTCCGTCGCCTACTATTCCATCGCCGCCGCCGAAGAAGCGGGCCTGGGCGATTTCTCCAAGCTGCCCGCCGCGCTCAAGGTGGTGCTGGAAAACATGCTGCGCTTCGAGGACGGCAAGACCGTCACCACCGACGACATCAAGGCGTTCTCCGACTGGGCCAAGGATGGCGGCAAGGGCACCAAGGAACTGGCCTACCGCCCCGCCCGCGTGCTGATGCAGGACTTCACAGGCGTCCCCGCCGTGGTGGACCTCGCGGCAATGCGCGACGGGATCAAGGAACTGGGCGGCGACGCACAGAAGATCAATCCGCTCAACCCCGTCGACCTGGTGATCGACCACTCGGTCATGATCGACGAATTCGGCAACCCCCGTGCCTTCCAGATGAACGTCGACCGTGAATACGAGCGGAACATGGAACGCTACCAGTTCCTGAAATGGGGCCAGGGCGCGTTCAACAACTTCCGCGTGGTCCCGCCGGGCACCGGCATCTGCCACCAGGTCAATCTCGAATACCTCGCCCAGACCGTCTGGACCGACGAGGATCAGAACGGCGAAACCGTCGCCTACCCCGACACGCTGGTTGGCACCGACAGCCACACCACCATGGTCAACGGCGCGGCCGTCCTTGGCTGGGGCGTCGGCGGGATCGAGGCCGAGGCCGCCATGCTGGGCCAGCCGATCTCGATGCTCATCCCCGAGGTCGTCGGGTTTGAACTCACCGGCAAGATGGTCGAAGGCACCACCGGCACCGACCTCGTGCTCAAGGTCGTCGAAATGCTGCGCGAGAAAGGCGTCGTCGGCAAGTTCGTCGAGTTCTACGGCGACGGGCTCGACACGCTGCCGCTGGCCGACCGCGCCACCATCGCCAACATGGCCCCCGAATACGGCGCCACCTGCGGCTTCTTCCCGATCGACGACGAAACCCTGCGCTACCTGCGCCAGACGGGCCGCGACGAAGACCGCATCGCGCTGGTCGAGGCCTACGCCAAGGAAAACGGCTTCTGGCGCGGGTCGGATTACAACCCGGTCTACACCGACACGCTGCATCTCGACATGGGCACCATCGTGCCCGCCATCTCGGGCCCCAAACGCCCGCAGGACTATATCTCGCTCGACAAGGCCGCCAAGGCCTTCCACGAGTACGTGCGCGGCATCCGCGAAGGCAAGGATGCCGGCCCCGACACCGAGGCCCGCTGGGAAGCCGAAGGCGGCGCACCCGAGCCGCGCGACATCCCCGGCAACGAAGGCCATCACAAGAAAGGCTGGTACACCGACGAGGACGGCGGCAAGCACCAGCTGCATGACGGTTCGGTCGTGATCGCCTCGATCACGTCCTGCACCAACACCTCCAACCCCTACGTGATGATCGGCGCGGGGCTGGTGGCGCGCAAGGCGCACGAAAAGGGTCTGACACGCAAGCCCTGGGTCAAGACCTCGCTCGCGCCCGGCTCGCAGGTCGTGTCGCACTATCTGGAAGCGGCAGAGCTTCAGGACGATCTCGACGCCATCGGCTTCAACCTCGTGGGCTATGGCTGCACCACCTGCATCGGCAACTCCGGCCCGCTGGCCGAACCGATCTCCAAGTCGATCAACGACAACGACCTGATCGGCGTCTCGGTGCTCTCGGGCAACCGTAACTTCGAGGGCCGCATTTCGCCCGACGTGCGCGCCAACTACCTCGCCTCGCCGCCGCTGGTGGTGGCCTATGCCCTGGTGGGCGACATGAATGTCGACATCGCCAAGGACCCGCTGGGCCAGGACAAGAACGGCAACGACGTCTACCTCAAGGACATCTGGCCGTCGCAAAGCGAAATCGCCGAGCTGGTCGAAAAGACCGTCACCCGCGAGGCGTTCCAGTCGAAATACGCCGACGTCTTCAAGGGCGACGAGAAATGGCAGGAGGTCGAGACCTCCGACGCCGAAACCTATGACTGGCCGCCGCAATCGACCTACGTCCAGAACCCGCCCTACTTCCAGGGCATGAGCAAGGACCCTGGCACGATCTCGAACATCGAGGGCGCCCGCGTCCTGGCCCTTCTGGGCGACATGGTCACCACCGACCACATCTCGCCCGCGGGCTCGTTCAAGGAAACCACCCCCGCCGGTGAGTACCTGCGCGAACGCCAGGTGCCGGTGCGCGAGTTCAACTCCTACGGCTCGCGTCGCGGCAACCACGAGGTCATGATGCGCGGTACCTTCGCCAACATCCGCATCAAGAACGAGATGCTCGATGGCGTCGAGGGCGGCTACACCAAGGGCCCCGACGGCAAGCAGACCTCGATCTACGACGCCGCCATGGCCTACCAGGAGCAAGGCACGCCGCTGGTGATCTTCGGCGGTGAACAATACGGCGCGGGCTCCAGCCGCGACTGGGCCGCGAAGGGCACCGCGCTTCTGGGCGTCAAGGCCGTCATCGCCGAGAATTTCGAGCGTATCCACCGCTCGAACCTCGTTGGCATGGGCGTCATCCCGTTCGAGTTCACCGGCGGCGACACCCGCAAGACGCTGGAACTGACCGGCGACGAAGAGGTCTCGATCCACGGTCTGGACGACATCAAGCCCCAGGCCGAAGTGCCCTGCACGATCAAATACGCCGACGGCACGACGAAAGAGATCACCCTCAAGTGCCGCATCGATACGGCGATCGAGATCGAATACGTCGAACACGGCGGCGTGCTGCACTACGTCCTGCGCAACCTCGCGCAGGAGCCGATGGCCGCCGAGTAAGCAACGCCGGACACCACGAACAAAGGGCGGGGATTTTCCCCGCCCTTTCAATTTAGTGACGCCGAACGTTAAACGCGCTATACTCTGCGCGATTTCAACAACTGATTGAACACGACATGCACCGGCGTTCGATTATTGTCGCTTCTGCAGTGGTTGTGTGTCTGGCAACACACTTGGCAAATGCACAGCAGGCTCCCGGCTTGCATAACAGCAGCAAGACATTCACCGACCCCGACGCCATCACCCAAGCCGATATCGTCGACCCCCAAGAGGTCGAACGCACCTGGCAGGCCGCCCTCGTCAGGGTGCCAACCGGGCTGGGTCGCTCCCAACGTACCACGTTCGAAGACCTCGCCGCCCAATACGGCGACGGGTCGCGAAAGTTCCCGGTGGCCATCTATATGCACGGCTGCTCCGGCATCTGGCGCGGCACGCATTTACGCGTGAAGTTCCTGGCCGATAACGGCTTTCTGGTCATCGCACCGGCAAGTTTCGCACGCACCGTTTATGCACAGTCCTGCGATCCCTCGCGCCATGAGGGTAGCATGTTCCGCGATGTTATTAAGATGCGCAAGATGGACGCCGGCCATGCCATCGAACTGGCCAAGTCCCTGCCGTATGTCGATCCCGAAAACGTACTCCTGATCGGGCTCAGCCAAGGCGGCGTTACAACCGCAAAGCACACCGTCTTCAACGAGCGTCGAAGCGTGACCGCCCGCGTGATCGAAGGCTGGACCTGCAACGCAGGATGGTATGAATACATCGGTCTAGACGCCCCGAAGGACGAACCGGTGTTGTCGTTGGTCGGCAGCAAAGACCCCTGGTACCAAAACGAACGGAACGAGGGCGATTGCTGGGAAGCGATGAACAAGGAAAATGGCAGCATCTCCATCGTGTATGACACGGGGCCGCTCGCCACGCGCCATGAGTTACTTGAATTCAAAAGCGTACAGAAAACGACGCTGGAGTTCCTGCACAAACACATGAACTTGCCGCTGAACGCCGTGCAAGTGCAGCGAATTCTGACCGATCAGGGCTACGATCCCGGACCCATCGACGGAATCTGGGGCCAAAAGTCATTGGCGGCGCTGAACGAGTTGCGCGCCGAAAGATCCCTGCCGCCCGTTGCTGACTTTGAAGCTAGTAGTCAAGAACTTCTCAAAAATCTGCTGCGTCGCGAAAACTAGCATCTTCTCAGCTAAAGCCGGTACGAAAACCGGCCTAGCCCCTTGGCAGTAGAATTCGAGCATGCAGCGCTTCGGTCGGCGGATCGACATCGAGTACGTCCAGCCAGGACCCGCAACGTCTTAAGGCGGCTAAAACCCCACGCCTTTCCCACCCTCCCCTTGCCGACACCCCCCACGGCCCGTATCTATGACTCAACACCCCTCAAACCCCGGGAGAGACATATGTTCAAAGGACTAGGCCAGCTCGGCGACATGAGCAAAATGATGAAGGCCGCGCAGGAAATGCAGACCAAGATGGCCGAGCTTCAGGAAGAGATGCACAACATCACCGTCACCGGCGAATCCGGCGCGGGCCTGGTAAAGGCCGTCTGCTCCGCCAAGGGCGAACTCAAAAGCCTCGACATCGACCCCTCGATCTTCAACTCCGACGACAAGGAAGTGGTCGAGGACCTGATCCTCGCCGCCATCAAGGACGCGCAAGCCAAGGCCAGCGACAAGGCGCAGGAAGAGATGGGCAAGCTGACCGAGGGCATGGGCCTGCCCGAAGGCATGAAGCTGCCGTTCTGAGGCGCCCCCCCGCGCTCATGAACTCCACCCGCGACATCGACGCCCTGATCGAGATGATGGCCAAGCTGCCGGGCCTCGGCCCGCGCTCGGCCCGCCGGGCGGTCCTGCACATGATCCGCAAGCGCGAGCTTCTGCTCTCGCCGCTTGCGGACCTCATGGGCCAGGTCGCCCTCACGGCCCGCGAATGCATCGTCTGCGGCAATGTCGGCACCACCGAGACCTGCGATATCTGCCTGTCTGAAAAACGCGCCAACGGCATGATCTGCGTGGTCGAGGACGTGGCCGACCTCTGGGCGATGGAACGCGCGGGCGTCTTCAAGGGCCGCTACCACGTGCTCGGCGGCACGCTTTCCGCGCTCGACCAGGTCGGCCCCGAACAGCTCCGCATCCCCCGGCTCGTGGACCGCATCGAGGCGGAAGACATCACCGAGGTCATCCTGGCGCTGGCCGCCACCGTCGACGGCCAGACCACCGCGCATTACATCGCCGACCAGCTCGAGGACCGCGTCACCCTCACCTCGCTGGCGCAAGGCGTCCCCATCGGCGGCGAGCTCGATTATCTCGACGACGGCACCATCACCGCCGCCCTCAACGCCCGCAAGGCGCTCTGACGCGACCTGGCCGCAACATCCCGTAGGGTGGGTGAGAACCCACCACTTTGGTGGGTGACAACCCACCACTCCGATGGGTGACAACCTACGCCTCCCACACCATGACATCCCCGAACAACACCGCCCGCGCCATTCTCGTCATCACCCTCGCGGTGGCGGCCCTCGCGCTCGGCGACGCGCTCATCAAGCTCTCGTCGGGCGCGATCTCGCTCTGGCAGATGTTCCTCCTGCGCTCGGCCCTCGTACTGCCCGTATTGCTGGCCCTCATGGCGCTCTTTGCGCGGTCGGCGTTCGCCCTGCGCCACCCCGGCTGGACCGGCCTGCGCAGCTTGGTCCTTGTCGCCATGTGGGTCGCCTATTATGCCGCCCTGCCGCCCTGCCGCATGTGCCCCTGTCGGTCGCGGCGGCGGGCTATTACACCTCGCCGCTCTTCATCACGCTCTTCGGCGCCCTGGCCACCCGCAGCCCCATCACCCCGCGTCACTGGCTCGCCGTCGCGATCGGCTTTGCCGGCGTGCTCCTGATCATCAAGCCCACCGCCTCGGGCCTTTCGGCCTACGCGCTCCTGCCCCTGATGGCGGCCATGCTCTATGCCGTCGCCATGCTGATGACCGGAACGCGCTGCCGGGGCGAGCACCCGCTGATGCTCTCGGCCGTGCTGAACGTCGCCTTCATCCTGGCGGGCGGTCTCGCCTTCGCCCTCCCGCCGGCCGCGACGGGCACGCCCGCGCCCTTCACCGCTGCCTGGAAAGCGCTCGACTCCGCCGACTGGCGCACCATCGCGGTCCTCGCCACCGCCATCCTGATCGGCAGCATCGGCGCCGCCTATGCCTACCAGAACGGCCCGCCGGCGGTGATCGGCACATTCGACTTCACCTATGTCGGGTTCTCCGCGCTCTGGGGCTGGCTCATCTTCCACCGAGCGTCCCGACGCGCTCTCGTCGCTCGGGATCGCGCTGATCGTCGGCGCGGGCCTGCTGGCCATCACGCGTCCCGTGCCGGCCCCGCCCCGCCCCGGACCTGATCCGGGGCCTCACGCCCGCATGTCTTCGCGCGGCGGCGCGCCGAACTTGCGCGTGTATTCCCGGCTGAACTGCGTCGGGCTCTCGTAGCCCACGGCGAACGCCACCGACGAGACGCTCTGCCCGCCCAGCCGCAAGTGCTCACGCGCCTGCAACAGCCGCATCTCCTTCTGGTACTGCAACGGCGTCGTCGCCGTCACCGCCTTGAACCGTGCGTGAAAGGTCGACCGGCTCATCCCCGCCAGACGCGCCAGCGCCTCGGTCCGCACCGGCTCGGCCACATGCGCCCGCAAATGCGCGATCACGTCCGAGATTCGCCCGGCGGGCCCGCCCGCCAGCAATGCCCGCAACGTCGCCCCCTGGGGCGACACCAGCAGCCGGTAGTGGATTTCCCGCTGCACCAACGGCCCCAGCACACCGGCCTCGCCTGGCCGCTCGACCAGGTCCAGCAAACGCGCGAACGCATCGCATAGCGGGTCATCCGCCTCGTGCAGCGTCATCGCACGTCCCGTGCCACCGGCCCGGTCCTCGTCCACCTCCGACACCAGTTCCCGCAGGATCGACAGGTCCAGCGGCAGGATCAGCGCGATATAGGGCCGGTGCGGCGTCGCCTCCACGATCCGCGACACGATGGGCACGTCGTGGCTCACCACCAGCATCCGCCCGGCAGAGGCACGCACACCGCCGCCCTGGGTCCCGGTGTCCTTTGCGCCCTGCAGGACGAAACACACCAGCGGCTCATAGATCATCGCCTCCAGCGGCGACAGCGCCGGACGCCGTGCGATGGCCAGCCGCGCCACGCCGGTATCGACCGTGCCATCGGCCACGCCCGCCGCCGCGCAAACCCGCTCCGCCGCGGCGATCATCCTGTCCATCGTCATCTGCGCCTCCGCACTCCGATCCGTCGTTTTATGGCATGTTTCGCGCCCCGGGCCACCGCCCCACCCATCGCTTCCGGAGGATCAGGCAAGTCTTCCGGACAATCCGGCAGGCACGGATGCGAAGCCCGGTGCATATCCCTTCCATCCAAACCAACCCGGACAAGGAGTGTCACAATGACCGACAGAATCGC
Organism: Roseovarius sp. THAF27; assembly: GCF_009363655.1. Classification (NCBI taxonomy): domain Bacteria; kingdom Pseudomonadati; phylum Pseudomonadota; class Alphaproteobacteria; order Rhodobacterales; family Roseobacteraceae; genus Roseovarius; species Roseovarius sp. THAF27. Next base: position 389,011 of record NZ_CP045393.1, on the reverse strand, counting down.
ATTCATCACCGGCGGCAGCCGCGGCCTCGGGCGCAGCATGGCGCTGAAACTGGCCAAGGCCGGCATCGGCGTGGTCTTCACCTACCTGGGCAACAAATCCGCCGCCGACGCCACCCTGGCCGAGATCGAGGCGGCAGGCGGCACCGCCGCCTCCCTGCAACTCGACGTCGCCGACACAGCCCAGGTGGCGGCCCTGCCCGACCGCCTGCGCACCACGCTGCGGGAAACCTTCAACCGCGACACCATCGACCACGTGGTCAACAATGCCGGCACCGGCGTCTGGGCGCTCTTTGCCGACACCACGCCCCAGCAACTCGACGCGCTATTCGCCATGCATGTCAAGGGCCCCTTCCTGCTGACGCAAGCCCTGCTGCCGATGATCGAGGATGGCGGCAAGATCGTCATGATCTCCTCGGGCCTCGCCCGCTTCGCCTTGCCCGGTTACTCGGCCTACGCCGCGATGAAAGGCGCGGTCGAGGTCATGACCCGCTATCTTGCGCAGGAACTGGGGGAGCGGCGCATTTCGGTCAACACCATCGCCCCCGGCGCGGTCGAGACCGATTTCGGCGGCGGCGCCGTGCGCGACAACCCCGAGGTCAACCGGATGATCGCGGACAACACCGCCTTGGGCCGCGCCGGCCTGCCCGACGATATCGGCGGCGCCGTCGCCGCCCTTCTGGCGGGCGAGACGCACTGGGTCACCGCGCAGCGGATCGAGGTTTCCGGCGGCATGAAAATCTGACAGCGCAGCGGACCCCGCTACGAAAAACGCCTGCCGGATCTTCGCCGGCAGGCGTTCCATGATCGTCTCATCAGGCGCAGCCTCGGTCAGTGCCTTACGCCTTGTCGTCATCCTCGTCGTCGTCACCGTCATCGTCGGGCAGGTTGAAGAAGGTCTCGGCGTCGTATTCCTTTTCCTTCTGTTCCTCGCCGGCGGTATCGTCCCCGCCCAGGCTGAACGTTTCCAGCCCCTCGATGGCCGTGGGCATCCGCGGCTCTGCATCCGACTCCAGGCTCTGCTCGGTCGACAACAGCTTGCGCCGCTCGTCATCGTCCATCGGCTGGCCTTCCTTGGCCTTCTTCGCCGCGGCCTTCTGCACGGCGGCATCAAGCTCGGTCTGCTTGCACAGGCCCAGAGCGACAGGGTCGATCGGCTGCATGTTGGCGATATTCCAGTGGGTCCGCTCGCGGATCGTCTGGATCGTCGGCTTGGTCGTCCCCACCAGCTTGGCGATCTGCGCATCGGCCAGCTCGGGGTGGAACTTCACCAGCCACAGGATCGCGTTCGGCCGGTCCTGCCGCTTGCTGAGCGGGGTGTAACGCGGCCCGCGCCGCTTTTCCTCGCCCACGGCGGCGGCGTTGAACTTCAGCTTCAGCTTGTGCAGCGGGTCCTTCTCGGCCTTGTCGATATCGTCCTGCGTCAGCTGGTTGTTGGCGATCGGGTCGAACCCCTTCACGCCGGCGGCCACGTCGCCATCGGCGATCCCCTGGATCTCCAGCTCGTGCATCCCGACGAAATCGGCGATCTGCTTGAAACTGATCGTGGTGTTGTCCACCAGCCAGACGGCGGTGGCCTTGGCCATCAACGGTTTCGACATCCTTCAAAGACTCCTTCACGCATATCTTTCCCCTCGCCTGAAACGGCGGTCCCGGGGGCCGGGACGGGTTCTCGTTGTCGGGGAACTTGGCGGCTATATAGTAGCCTCCGACGCAAAAAGAAAGAGCGAACATGCGCGCGTTTCTCGCCCTGCTTTTCTCCGCCACCGCGGCCCTGGCCGAGGGCGACCGGCCCGGTGAATTCGACTATTACGTCCTCAGCCTCAGTTGGTCGCCCACCTGGTGCGCCATCGAGGGCGACCACCGCAACTCGCCGCAATGCGACGCGTCGCGCGACCTGGGCTGGGTGCTGCACGGCCTCTGGCCGCAATACCACCGCGGCTGGCCGGACCATTGCCAATCGCCCCAACGCCCGCCCACCCGCGCCATGACGAACGACATGGCCGACATCATGGGCACTCCCGGGCTGGCGTGGTACCAGTGGAAGAAACACGGCACCTGCTCCGGCCTCTCCGCCCCCGCCTACTACGCCCTTGCCCGCGAGGCCTACAGCCGCATCGCGAGGCCCGAGGTCTTCCGCAAACTGAAAGACCCCGTCAAACTCCCCGCCTCCGTGGTCGAAGAGGCCTTCCTCAAGGCCAACCCCACGCTCGACCCCGACGGCATCACCATCACCTGCCGCGCGGGCCGCATCCAGGAGGCCCGCATCTGCCTCTCCCGAGACCTCGCCCCGGTCCCCTGCGGCCGCGACGTGATCCGCGACTGCACGCTGGACGATGCGCTCTTTGATCCGATTCGCTAGGCGCCTGCCACGCGCATCTGCGCCTGCGACCCTTGAAACCTCGCAAAAGACCGAATTGCGGACCTTGCTGCTGCCATTCACGACGGAGGCGAGCGTCAGCCCCTGGGGTGGCGATCCGACGGCAATTCTGCAGCACTTTATGCCTGCCAAACATATCCTCGGAAGGATCGTCGTGCCCAGCCTCAGCCAAATCGCCAGCCCGAGGGAGGGGCTGACGATGGCCGGGCCGCTGCGCGGCTGTTAACCGGCTGGGGGCTCGACACTGATGTCTCGCAAATGCTCGATCCCGTCATTCGTTGCGACCACCACGAATGACGGCAGTGCGGGACCTTGCTGCCGTTCACGACGGAGGCCATCGTCAGCCCCTGGGGTGGCGATCCGACGGCAATTCTGCAGCACTTTATCCCTGCCAAATACATCCTCGGAATGATCGGTGCGCTCTGACTCAGCCAAATCGCCAGCCCAAGGGAGGGGCTGACGATGGCCGGGCCGCTTCGCGGCTGTTAACCGGCTGGGGGCTCAAACCCAATGCCTCACAAGGGATCGAAACCGCCGTTGTCTTCGGTGTCCAATCCCCACCTGCAAAGACCACGCCCGCCCCTCCTCAAAACAGCCGCATCACCAGCACCACCGCCGCCACCGGCACCAAGAGCACATGCAGCACCATGTCGAACCAGTTGCTGCTGCCCCATCCCATCACCCAGGCCAACTGCCCCAGCACCGCCACCCCCGCCAGAAACCAGTTCCCCGTCACCAGCGCATAGACACACACCGCCAGCACCATCCCCGCCACCGGCCATGGGGCATAGCCCAAACGGTACACATCCACCGGAATCACCCCGAACGCGGAAGCCAGGAACGCCACGTAGGCACACAGGAACACCGCGATCACCACGCCAGAGAATCCCGGCACCTCGACGCCGACCGACACCGCCACATGCCGCAGCGCCAGCGCCGGCAGCATCACCCCGAACGGCGCCAGCACCGCCACCGCGCCACTCACCGCCACGGTATCGCGCCACAACACGCCGACCAGAACCGCGGCCACCAGCGCCAGCCCGGCGGCCAGCGAGGACGACAGCACCAGCCCGCTCAGCGCGAACACCACCCAGCCCAGCACCACCGCCACGCCCAAAGTCGCCCCGACGGCGCTCATTGCGCTGCCACCCAGGCACCGTTCAGCACATGCGCCCGAAGCCCCGTCTTGTTCCCCACCGAGTAGGCCAGCGCGATCTCTCCCCCGTCCAACCGCCGCAACATCGGGTACCGTGCCCCCGCCCCGTTCGGCTCAAGCTCCCGCAGGACGCGCCAGCTGTCTCCTTCATCGTCCGACAAGAGCAGCCGCAATCGGTCTCCCCCCTCGGGATCGTCATTCGCCGCCATCAGGATGCGGCCCCCGCCCAGGCCCAGCGCCGCCACCGGCGCGCTCCGGTTCGGCATATCCGAGGGCACCACCTCCGACCACGTTCTGCCGCCATCCTCCGAGTAGCTCGCCAACAGCCGCCCCGACGGCGCGAAATCCCGCAGCCACGCCACCGCCCGGGTCTCGCCCAAGGGCACCACCATCGGCTGGATCGGCTGACCCGCCCCCGCCATCCGCGCCGTGTCGCGCACCCGGCCGTCACGCCCGAACCGCACCAGCACCCCATGCGCCGCGCCCATCTCGAAATAGGCCGGCAACCCCATGCTCCCGCCGGCAAATTCCACCATCGGCGACTTCACCAGGTGCGAGCGGTTCAGGAATGGCGACAGGGTCAGCTTCCGCGCGGCCACAGGCCCGCCCGTCCCCATCTTCACATCGGCGACCGAGGCCATGGCCCAGCCGCCCACCGACACCACCGTCGCAAAAACATGCCCCGGCGCGGCCTCGTTCTCCACCGTGTTGCCCAGCGTCACCACCAACTGCGCCGGGTCCATCGCACGGCCCAGCGCGCCCCGCGTGATCCGCACATCCCGGCCCGTCCCGGCCCATCCCTCCGGCCCGCGCCGAAGTGAAACCCCGTGAATATCCACATCCGCCTGCGCCTCCGCCGAGCCTTCGAACCACAGCACGTCAAAGCCGCCGTCGGTCACCACCACCGACGCCGAATGCGCGTGTCCCGCGGCGACATCGTACTGGAACACCGTCTCGAAGCGCGGCGCCCCCGTCTCCGGCACCGCCTCCGGCACCGCGAAGCGCCAGACCGGCGGCACGTCCCGCGCCACCGCCCAGGCGCTCAGGCCCAGGCTCAGCGCCATCAGGCAAAGGATCGCCAACTGCGCCGCGCCCATCGCCTCAGCCCACCTTCAACACGATCTTGCCGATATGCGCGCTCGTCTCCATCCGCGCATGGGCCTCTGCGGCCTCCGCCAGCGGAAACTCCGAATCCATCACCGGCGCCACCCGCCCCGCCTCCAGCAATGGCCAGACCTCGCGCCGCAACTCCGCCGCGATCCGCGCCTTGGCCAGCCCGCTCTGGGGCCGCAGGGTCGAGCCGGTGACGGTCAGCCGCCGCGTCATCACTTGGGTAAAGTCCATCTCCACCTTCGGCCCCTGCAAAAAGGCGATCTGCACCAGCCGCCCCTCATCCGCCAGCGCGGCGATGTTCCGCGGCAGGTACGCGCCCCCCACCATGTCCAGAATCAGGTGCGCGCCCCCGCGCGCGCGCATCTCCTCCACGAAATCCGTCTCGCGATAGTTGAACGCCCGCTCCGCGCCCAATTCCTCGCACACCAGGCATTTCTCGTCCGTCCCTGCCGTCGCGAACACCCGCGCGCCCCGCGCCACGGCCAGCTGGATCGCCACCGTCCCGATCCCGCTCGATCCGCCATGCACCAGGAACCGCTCACCAGCCGTCAGCCGCCCCCGGCCGAACACGTTGGTCCACACGGTAAAGAACGTCTCCGGCAGGCACGCCGCCCGGTCCATCGACATGCCCCCGGGCACCGGCAGACAATGCGCGGCCTCCGTCACCACGGCTTCGGCATACCCGCCTCCCGGCACCAGCGCACAAACCCGGTCGCCCGCCTGCCATCCGGTCACGCCCGGCCCAAGCGCCGCGATCTCGCCCGACACTTCCAGCCCCGGCAACTTGCTCGCCCCCGGCGGCGGATCATACAACCCCGCCCGCTGCAACGCATCGGGCCGGTTCACCCCGGCATAGGCCACCCGGATCACCACCTCGCCATGCCCGGGCTCCGGCCAGTCCCGCTCGGCCAGCGCCAGCACCTCCGGCCCGCCCGGCGCGGTGATCTCGACAACCTTCATCCTGTCCGGCATCATCTTCCCCCCGTCGTCCCGTCGTACCAGCCCCCCCGGAAAAAGCAACAAACGGCACCAATCGGCACCGCTCCGAAGGCCTCCAAAGCCCCACCTCTTCCTCTGGCCATAAATATCCCCGCCGGAGGCTCCCGCGGATGCCACCGGGCGCACCGCCCGCCTGTACGTAGGGTGGGTGACAACCCACAGCCCCGGTGGGTGACAACCCACCGCTCCCACAAGGGAAAAACCCGCTACCGCGTCCAGCGCCCCGGCAATCCGCCGGTCCGCCCCGGCGCGGGCTTGCGGATCTTCGACAATACCGCCAGCGGTCCCGCCATCAACCCGCTCACGACCCGGTTCTCCCGCGCCTTCGCCTTGACCTTCTCGATCTGCATCACGTCCTCGATCCGCCGGTCCAGGAAATCCCAGGTCCGGGCGTGGCCCTCGCTCTCGTCGCCCAGCCAATAAAGCACCGTGGACGAATAAACCCCCGACAGGGTCGCGCGCTTGGTGTACCAGTTCACGTCGTCCGAGGTATCGCCCAGCGCCTCCCAGATCCTGTCGCAGGTGCCCCAGATCGCCCTGGCCCCGTCCACCGCGTGATGCGGCAGCGCAAACAGCGTCACCCCCCGGCGCACCAGTTCCTTGTCCTCGACCGCCTCCAGCCGAAAGCGCACGGCGGCCGCGACCCGCGCGCTGTACCACATCTGGCTCAGGTCCTCCTGTTCCATCCGCGCCAGCATGGCCGCGTCGCCTTCCTCGTGAAAGGCGAGCGCCAAATCCACCGCGCCCCGCGGGCAGGCGGCCTTGGCCACGCCCATGGAAAGCCCCGCATCCTCCACCGCGGCGCGGAACGTGGCCTCGCTCCACCCGTCAAAGGCCACATGCGGTTTCGCCGCCTCCAACAGCTGCGTTTTCACGTCGGGATCACTCATTCCGGGGCTCCTTTTCGTGCTGCGTCCGTGTCGCGCGTCTGCGCCTAGACAAACTAGAACGGCTTTGCTATACGGCCACTTCCTGCAAATTATGCAACTTTAACCTAGAAAGGTGGTGACAACCACATGCAGGTCAGTGTTCGCGACAACAATGTCGATCAGGCGCTTCGTGCCCTGAAAAAGAAACTGCAGCGTGAGGGCGTTTTTCGCGAGATGAAGCTTCGGCAACATTTCGAGAAACCGTCCGAGAAAAAAGCGCGCGAAAAGGCCGAGGCTATCCGCCGCGCCCGCAAGCTCGCACGCAAGAAGGCCCAGCGCGAAGGTCTCCTTTAAGACCCGCCGCCAGGGCCACACGCATTGTCATGACGACCCCCGGGCACCCGCTTCGGGGGTTTGTCTTTATTTCAGGGGGCACTCCCCCGTTTTGGAATCAGCCGCCCGCGCCTATATGATGGCGCAACGCCAACCCGATGAGACGTGCCATGACCGAATCTGCGCCCATCACCCAGGATGTCCTGACCATCCCCCGCAAGCTGCCCGAGGGGCCGATCAACCTTGTCGGCCTCACCCGCGACGCCCTGCGCGACACCCTGATCGCCCATGGCACCCCGGAAAAGCAGGCCAAGATGCGCGTGAACCAGATCTGGCAATGGATCTACCAGTGGGGCGTGCGCGACTTTGCCGCCATGACCAACCTCTCCAAGGCCTACCGCGCCGAACTGGCCGAGAAATTCGTCATCGACCTGCCCGAAATCGTCGACCGCCAGGTCAGCGCCGACGGCACCCGCAAGTACCTGGTGCGAATCGCAGGCGGCCACGAGGTCGAAACCGTCTATATCCCCGAGGAAGACCGCGGCACGCTCTGCATTTCCTCCCAGGTCGGCTGCACCCTCACCTGCTCGTTCTGCCACACCGGCACCCAGAAACTGGTGCGCAACCTTACGGCCGGTGAAATCATCGGCCAGGTCATGCTGGCGCGCGACGATCTCGATGAATGGCCCAAACCCGGCGTCGGCATGGGCACCGACGGCCCGCGCCTTCTGTCGAACATCGTGCTGATGGGCATGGGCGAGCCGCTCTACAATTTCGAAAACGTCCGCGACGCCATGAAAATCGCGATGGACGGCGAAGGCATCGCGCTCTCGCGCCGCCGCATCACGCTCTCGACCTCCGGCATCGTCCCGGAGATTCACAAGACGGCGCAGGAAATCGGCTGTATGCTCGCTGTCAGCTTCCACGCCACCACCGACGAGGTGCGCGACAAGCTGGTGCCGATCAACCGCAAATGGAACATCGCCGCTCTCCTGGATGCGCTCCGTGCCTATCCCAAGGCGTCCAATTCCGAGCGCATCACCTTCGAGTACGTGATGCTCAAGGACGTCAACGACAGCGACGAGGACGCCCGCCGCCTGGTGCAGCTGATCAAGGGCATCCCGGCCAAGATCAACCTCATTCCGTTCAACGAATGGCCCGGCGCTCCGCACCAGCGCTCCGACTGGGACCGGATCGAGAAATTCGCCGATATCATCTACAAGGCCGGCTACGCCTCGCCCATCCGCACCCCGCGGGGCGAGGACATCATGGCCGCCTGCGGCCAGCTCAAGTCCGCCACCGAACGCCAGCGCAAGTCCCGGCGCGAGATCGAGGCCGAGGCCGGCCTTTGAATTTCATCGCATCCCGGGCTTGACCCGGGATCACCGCCTCTCTTAAACCCCCGGACCAAGCCCCGGGGGATCATTGAGCCGACCTCCCTGCCACCCGCCATCCCGCCCGCTTTCGATCCACCACGCATAAACTGGAATACCCGATGGCCAAAGACGTCGAACTGCTCCTCTGCCCCGTGAACCTGCGTCACCTCGAAACCAACACCCGCGCCTATGACGAGGCCGTCTCGATGGCCAAACGCCGTCGCGCCAAGCTCATCGTGGCCACCGTCGCCCCGGAAATGGAACGCAACCTCAACATCCGCGACTCCGAGGCCTACTGGTCCCAGCAGCTGGCGAAGTTCCTCAGCGACAACCCGCCCGATGGCGTCCAGGTGGAAACCGTCGTGCGCAAGGGCGCGATCCACCGCCAGATCGTCAAGCTCGCGGACGAGCGCAAGGTCGACGTCATCGTGATGAACTCGGCCAACCCCAAGGTGCAGGACTACCTGCTCGGCACCACCGCCAGCCACGTCGTCACCCACGCCAAGTGCTCGGTCTACGTGGTCCGCGGCTGACGCACGCACCGGGACCGCCACGGCAACGGGCCCGCCGGCCCCCCCCACACCGGGTATTCGATCCCGGTCCGACCGGCCCTGGTGCCGCGGTTTCCCTCGGCACTGGCGTGGCCGTGCGCGCAAGGCCAAGGTTGCTGTCACCGCTCACAGTGCTAAGTCTCCGGCAAATCGAAGACCAGCACTGGACGACCCATGTATCTTTTGACCCGTATTCTGCTTGTGGCCGCGCTCGGCCTGTTTTTCCTCACCCCCGCCAGCGCGCAAGAGGCCAACGTGCCCTCTGCCGAGGCACAGCAACTCATTGATCTGCTCGAAAATCCCGAGGCCCGCGACGCGCTGATCCAATCGTTGCGCGGCGCGGCCGAAACCACCACCACCGAGGTCGTCGATCCCGAGGAAGACACCTCGATCGGGCGCCAGCTGGCCGATTTCACCAAGTCTTTCTTCGAGACCGCCGCCACGTCCGTCGGCTCCGCCCTGGGTGCGGTAATCGCCCTGCCCACCACGCTCCTGGCGCTCGATGGCGGGCAGCTCGACGTGTTGTGGGAGGCGCTTCAGGCGCTGGCCGTGGTCATCGTCGTCACCGTCGGGGCCTACCTCGTGCTGCGGGCCGGGGCGCGGCTGATCTATCGCCGCATGGGCGACAAGGCCCATGACTGGGGCTTCGTGCGCACCCTCGCGGTGGTCGCCGCCACCTGCCTCATCGACATCTTGGTGGTCCTCGCGGCCTGGGGCCTCGGCTATCTCGTCGCGCTTTATCTGTACGGCGAAACCGGCGTCATCGGCGTGCGCCAGACGCTCTATCTCAACGCCTTCCTGCTCGTCGGACTGGCCAAGGTGGCCATCCGCGCGGTTCTCGCACCCTCGACGCACGAACTGCGCTTCGTCGCCATCTCCGACGTCGCCGCCCGGCGCATGTCCTCGTGGTTCGGCGCCATCGCCTCGGTGATCGGCTATGGCCAGCTTCTTATCGTCCCCATCGTCAACCGGCAGGCCTCCTATGCCGCCGGGCGGGGCATCTCGACCCTGCTGGCCTTCATCGCCATCGCCATGGCCGCCATCCTGGTGGTGCGCTCGCGCAAGGACGTGGCGGGCTGGATCCTCGGCCCCGCCCCCGAAGAGCGGCCCAGCGCCCTGCGCTTCATCGGACGCAACTGGTACATCCCGGTGCTGCTCTACCTGGCGGGCCTCGCCGTCATCGTGGCCGCACGCCCCGACGGGCTGATCCTGCCGCTGCTGATCAGCTCGGCGCAGGTGGTCGGCATCATCATCCTCGGCGTGCTGATCTCGGGCGGGCTCTCGCGCTTCGCGGTGCGCGGCATGCACATGCCGATGAACGTCAGCAGCCGCATGCCCACGCTCGAGCCGCGGATCAACTCCCTTCTGGGCCGCGTGATCCAGGTCGTGCGCGTCTTCATCGTGATCGGCGTCCTGGCCTTCGCGCTCGACGCCATCGGCCTGTGGGACATCTCCGGCCTGATGCGCAGCGAGTTCGGCGTCTGGGCCGCCGGTGCCATCGTCAGCATCGCCTTCATCCTGCTGGCCGGCGCGATCCTGTGGCTGGCGCTGGTGTCATGGGTCGACTACCGCCTGAACCCCGAGTTCGGCTCTGCCCCAACCTCGCGCGAGATCACGCTGCTGACGCTTCTGCGCAACGCCGCCACCATCGCGCTCATGGTCATCATCGTGATGTTCGTGCTGGCCGAGCTTGGGGTCGACATCGCCCCGCTCATCGCCTCCGCCGGTGTGCTCGGCCTGGCGATCGGTTTCGGCGCGCAGAAAATGGTGCAGGACATCATCACCGGCATCTTCATCCAGTTCGAGAACGCCATCAACGTGGGCGACGTGGTGACGCTTGGCGGCACCACCGGCACGGTCGAGAAACTGACCATCCGCTCGGTCACCCTGCGCGACGTGCACGCCGTCGTTCACCTGATCCCGTTCTCCTCCGTGGACATGGTGTCGAACTACGTGCGCGATTATTCCTACTTCGTCGCGGATGTGGGCATCGCCTACCGAGAGAACGTCAACGACGGCAAGGACGCCATGGTCGACGCCTTCGAGGAACTGCGCGCCAGCGAAGCCGGCGAGAACATCACCGGCGATCTGGAATGGTTCGGCGTCCAGTCCCTGGGCGACAGCGCCGTGGTCCTGCGCGCCCGGATCAAGACCGTTCCGGGCACGCAATGGGGTACCGGCCGCGCCTTCAACGAGATCTGCAAGCGGATCATGGACGAACGCGGCATCGAGATCCCCTTCCCGCACCAGACCATCTATTTCGGCGAGGACAAGAACGGCGCCGCCACCCACCTGCGCCTCGACCGCGCCGCGGACGACGCCAGAACAATCGAAGGGTCCAGCCAGGCTCCGGCGCAGGACACCAAGAAAACCCAGGATCCCCATCTCGACATGGAAGACGACGCAGACGTCTGACGGGGGCGGCCCGCACAACACGGTCGGACGCATTCTCCACGCGGAGAATGCCCCGGAGAATGCGCATTTTCCGGGCGCGGAAATTTTGAAATTTCCGCACCGCCCCGTGCGGTTCGTCAAGCCGCCAAACGTGCGAAAATCGCACCGTCGTCATACCACCCGGATACCGACGCGATACCGACGTCCCGTTTCGGCGCCCTGACCCGCCGTTAACCATTCTGTCAGCAATTTGCAGAAATCTTCTCCGCGCCACATTTCGGCACGATTGTTGCCACGTGCCGTGAATATCGCTGTTTCATCAACCTATTTGTGGAAGGGTAGGAAACGATGGGATTTGAGACCAAGAACGACATCCGCAACTTCGTCATGCGCGAACGCGAACTCTGCGTCTCCGACCGGGAATGGAAGTTCCGGCTGCGCGGCTACGGCTTTGCCATCCGCGACACCGACGAGGGCCGCATAATCACCTCGCTGACCGGCCGCGGCGATCTCTGCACGCTGGGCGCCGGCGCCTGATAGATCCCGTTCAGGGTTGAATTTCCGCGCCGCACGGTATTCGCTGTGGCAAAGCGGAAAGGACATCCATGACATCGTATCTCGGCGTGATCGGGGGCTCGGGCCTCTATGAAATAGAGGGCCTGCAACACCCCGAATGGGTCACGGTGGACACCCCCTGGGGCGCACCCTCCGACCAGGTCCTGACCGGGATGCTGGGCGACACCTACATGGCCTTCCTGCCCCGTCACGGGCGCGGCCACGTGCATTCGCCCTCGACGGTGCCCTACCGCGCCAATATCGACGCGCTGAAACGCATCGGCGCGACCGACATCGTCAGCGTCTCCGCCTGCGGCTCGTTCCGCGAAGACATGGCGCCCGGCGATTTTGTCATTGTGGATCAATTCATTGACCGCACCGTCGCCCGCGAGAAATCCTTCTTCGGCCAGGGCTGCGTCGCCCATGTCAGCGTGGCCCACCCCACCTGTCCGCGCCTCGGGTCGGCCTGCGCCGCGGCCGCCCGCGCCGCCGGCGTGACGGTCCATGACATCGGGACCTACCTCGCCATGGAAGGCCCGCAATTCAGCACGCTGGCGGAATCGAAAATGTACCGCGAAAGCTGGGGCGCCGACGTGATCGGCATGACCAACATGCCCGAGGCCAAGCTCGCCCGCGAGGCCGAGCTTTGCTACGCCTCCGTCGCCATGATCACCGACTATGACAGCTGGCACCCCGACCACGGAGAGGTCGACGTCACGCAGATCATCGCCACCCTTCTCGGCAACGCCGACAAGGCCCGCGACATGGTCGCCCGCCTGCCCGCGCTGCTGGGGTCCGAGGACCGCGAGCCCTGTCCCCATGGCTGCGACCGCGCGCTGGAACACGCCATCCTCACCGCCCCCGAGGCCCGCGACCCGGCCCTGGTGGCGCGTCTCGACGCCGTCGCGGGCCGCGTCCTTTAGAAAGGCTTAACCCGATGCCCCTAGATCTCTGGCTGACATTCGTGGCGGCGACCCTCGCGCTTTTGTTCATCCCCGGCCCGACCGTGCTTCTGGTCCTGTCCTACGCTCTCAGCCAGGGCAAGCGAATCGCCGTCGCCTCCGCCACCGGTGTGGCCCTTGGCGATCTCGTGGCGATGACCGCGTCCCTTCTGGGGCTCGGCGCATTGGTGCTGGCCTCGGCCACGCTCTTTACAGTGCTGAAATGGATCGGCGCGGCATATCTGGTGTATCTCGGCATCAAACTGTTGCGCAGCCCGCCCAGCACCGGGCTGGATCACACGACCGCCGCGAAACCCGCCAGCGGCGTCTTCTGGCACGCCGCCGCGGTCACCGCGCTGAACCCCAAATCCATCGCCTTCTTCATCGCCTTCGTGCCGCAATTCGTCAGCGTCGACAGGGCTTTGGCCCCGCAATTCGCCATCCTGATCGCCACCTTCGTGGGTCTCGCCTGGCTCAACGCGCTGATCTATGCGATCCTGGCCGACCGCCTGCGCCAGACCATCGGGCGGCCTTCGGTCATCACCTGGCTCACCCGCGGCGGCGGCGCGGCGCTCGTGGGCATGGGCGTGATGACAGCCGCCCTGCGCCGCACCGCGTGAGCGCCGCGCCCGGCACCGTCCTCGTCCTCGGGGCCGATGGATTTATCGGCCGCCACCTCGCCTACGGTCTCCGCGACGCGGGCTGGAACGTGCGCGCCTGCGCCCGCCGCACCGCACGCCTAGAACGCATGGGGTTCGAGACACTGAAGGTCGACCTCACCGACCCCCAGGCCCACGACCCAGCCTTCTGGCGCAGCCGCCTCTCCAGTGTCACCCACTTCGTCAACAGCGCCGGCGTCCTCGACGCGCCCGAGCCCATCTACACCGCCGTCCACGTCAGCGCCCCGGAGGCGCTTTACGCTGCGCTGCCCGACGCGCAGGGCTTGCTCATTTCCGCCGTCGGCATCGACGGCGCCGCCACCGACTTTGCCCGGTACCGTCACGCGGGCGAGAAAATCGCCTCGGATCATGACGTTACCATCCTCCGCGTCGGGCTGGTGCTGGGCGAAACCTCCTATGGCGGCTCGTCGCTCGCCCGCGCTCTGGCCGCCCTGCCGGTCGTCACCCCGGTCGTCGGCGACGGGCAACAGACGTTCAACCCGATCCACGCCGCCGACCTTGCCCGCGCCGTCGATCACCTGCTGCGCCATCCCCCCGGCCCCGGCCCGCATGACATCGGCGGTCCCGAGACGGTAACCCAGGCCGGGATGCTGCACTCCCTCCGCGCCTGGTTCGGCCTGCCCTCCACCCGCCTGTTACGCCTGCCTGTCGGGCTTGCCAAAGCCATGGGCCGGATTGGCGACGCCATGCGCCTCGGCCCGATCTCCGCCACTTCGGTCGCGCAACTCCAGAACGGCGTCCTGGCCGACCATGCCAAGCTGACCGAGACCCTGCCGGACAAACCCCGCGGCCTCTCGAACTTCCTCGACAGCCGCCCGGCCGGCACACAGGATCTCTGGCATGCCCGCCTCTACCTCGCCCGCCCGGCCCTGCGCATCGTGCTGGCCCTTCTGTGGCTGGCCTCCGGCTTCTTGGGCCTGTTCCTGCCACGCGCCGATTTCCTGCCCCTGATCCCTGACACGACCCTCCCGGACGCAGCCCTCGTCGCGATGGCCCGTCTGGGCGGCCTCCTGGACCTTGCCCTCGCCGCTGCCCTTTTCCGCGGCTGGCGCCCCCGATTGGTCGCCGGGCTTCAGGCGGCGCTGGTCCTCTCCTACACCCTCGCCTTCACGATCCTTGCCCCGGGCCTGTGGCTGCTGCCCCTGGGCGGACTGCTCAAGAACCTGCCCATCCTCGCCCTCATCTCGGTCCACGCCATCCTCGAAGACGAGCGCTGACGATGGACCCCTACCTGATCACCAAATGGCTCCATATCCTCAGCTCAACCGTCCTCTTCGGTACCGGCATCGGCACCGCGTTCCAGATGGTCTGGGCGATGCGCACGGGCCGCGTGCAGACAATCCATTCCGTCGCCTCTGGCGTGGTGTTGGCCGACTGGCTCTTCACCACCCCCGCCGGGATCGTGCAGCCGCTCACCGGCCTTGCGCTCATCCACATGGCAGGCTTCGACCCCTTCGCACCGTGGCTCCTGGCGACCTACGCTCTGTACGTGCTGGCCTTCCTCTGCTGGGCGCCCGTCGTGCGCCTGCAAATCCGCATCCGCGACCTCGCCGCCGAGGCCCTGCGCACCGACGCCCCCCTGCCGCAGGCCGCGCACCGCGCCTACCGCCTCTGGTTCGCCCTCGGCTGGCCCGCCTTCGCGGCGCTGACATGGGTCTTCTGGCTGATGGTCACGAAACCCGCGCTGTGGTAGGCGCGTCAGCTGTTCTTCTTGATGAATTTCCGGATGAACCCGCGGATTTCCCGAGCCGCGCTGGTGTCCATCTCCTTGCACAGCTCGATGAACGTGTCGCGGTCATCCTTGTTCAGCCGCAGGATCAGCTGGCTGTCTTTCTTCCCGGCTTTCTTGTCGTCACTCTTGGCCACGAGAGCTCCTGATTTGCGTTTTCCGTCACCGGCTCGCCAAGGTATATACAAAGCATATGCAGCCTTGGCAAACCCTCTTGCATATCAATTCCCTGACCTCCGAAACCGTGCCGATCCCAGCCAAACCTTGCGATTTTGCGCCAGTTGCGCCAAACGCAAGAGCGGACAGGCCCAACCGGAGACACCGCCATGCCCAACGCGAAAACGGTCAAGGATTACATCCGCACAATCGTCGACTTCCCGCATGAAGGCATCATGTTCCGCGATGTCACCACGCTCTTTGCCGACCCGCGCGGACTGCGCCTTGCGGTGGATCAGTTGCTGCATCCCTACGCCGGTATGGCAATCGACAAGGTCGCGGGGCTCGAGGCGCGCGGCTTCATCCTCGGTGGCGCCGTGGCGCACCAGCTGGGCAAGGGATTCGTGCCGATCCGCAAGAAGGGCAAGCTGCCCGGCAAGGTGATTTCCGAGGAGTACCTGCTGGAATACGGCGAGGCCATCGTCGAGATCCACGACGACGCCATCACCCCCGGCGAAAAGGTCCTGCTGGTCGATGACCTTCTGGCCACCGGCGGCACCGCCGAGGCGGGTATCAAGCTGATCGAACGGCTGGGCGGCGAGATCGTCGGCTGCGCCTTCGTCATCGACCTGCCCGAACTGGGCGGGCGCAAACGGATCGAGGCGCTCGGCATGGACGTCCACACCCTCTGCGAATTCGACGGGGCCTAAAGCTCTTCGTACCAATCGTCGATGATCTTCACCGCCTCCTCGGCGCTTTCGACAAACTGAAAGAGGTCGAGGTCCTCGGCGCTGATCGTTCCGGCCTCCGACAGCGCCTCCCAGTTGATGATCTTGCGCCAGAACTCCTCGCCGAAAAGCAGGAACGGCACACGTTTCATCCGGTCCGTCTGGATCAGCGTCAGCGCCTCGAACATCTCGTCCAGCGTCCCGAACCCGCCGGGGAAACAGCAGATCGCCTTCGCGCGCATCAGGAAATGCATCTTGCGAATGGCGAAGTAATGGAAGTTGAAGCACAGCCCCGGCGTCACGTATTCGTTCGGCGCCTGCTCGTGCGGCAGCACGATGTTCAGCCCGATCGACGTACCGCCTGCATCGGCCGCCCCGCGGTTGCCCGCCTCCATCACGCCGGGCCCGCCGCCCGTCGCCACGACGAACTCGCGCCCGTAGCTCTGCATCGACTTTTCGGTCAGCATCTTCGCAAAGCTGCGCGCCTCGTCATAAAACCGCGACAGCTCCGCCAGCGTCTCGGTCCGCGCGGTGTCCTTGACCGCTGGTTCGGGAATCCGCGCACCGCCGAACAGGACAACCGTGCTTTCGATGCCGCGTTCGTTCAGGATCATCTCGGGCTTCAGTAATTCCAGCTGCAACCGCACGGGCCGCAGCTCGTCGCGACACAGGAAATCGTCATCGGCAAAGGCCAGCCTGTAGGCCGGCGCACGGGTCTGCGGCGTGTCGGGCACCTGCTCGGCGGTGTTGCGGTCGGAATGCGCGTCCCGAAACTGGCTATTGCGGTCGTCTTTCATCCTGAACTTCCCTGTTGGGTTCGTTTTTCCACCCGTATAGGGTTCCACGCGATTTGCCTAGATACGGGGCATACAGGAAAGGCTTTGAAATGGACTGGAAAACCGAGATCGCCGCCGCGAAATTCCGCATCGCTCCGTACCTGCGCCGCACCCCGGTGGCGCAGGTGTCGGGCTTCGGCCTCGACCGCCCCATCGAGCTCAAGCTGGAGCACACCCAGCACACCGGCAGCTTCAAGCCGCGCGGCGCCTTCAACACCCTTCTGTCGCAGGACGTCCCCAAGGCCGGGCTGGTCGCAGCCTCGGGCGGCAACCACGGTGCCGCCGTGGCCTATGCCGCCGCAAAACTTGGCCACCGTGCCCGCATCTACGTGCCCGAAATGGCCGGCCCCGCCAAGATCGCCCTGATCCGCGACCAGGGCGCCGATTTGCACGTGGTCGAAGGCGCCTATTCCAATGCGCTCGATGCCGCCCGCGAATACGAGGCCGAAACCGGCGCGATGCAGATCCACGCATACGACGCGCCCGCCACCGTGGTGGGCCAGGGCACCTGCATGGCCGAGTGGGAGGACCAGGGACTGGAGGCCGATACCGTCCTGATCGCCGTCGGCGGCGGCGGCTTGATCGCCGGCGCGCTGGCTTGGCTCGACGGGCGTCGCAAGGTCGTCGCGGTCGAGCCTGAGACCTGCGCCGCGCTGAATGCCGGACTCGAGGCCGGCAAGGCCGTCGATGTCGAGGTCTCGGGCGTCGCGGCCAACGCGCTTGGCGCGCGGCGCATCGGGTCGATCTGCCTCGACCTCGCGCAAGCGCACGACGTGACCTCCGTCACTGTCAGCGACGACGCCATCACCGCCGCTCAGCATGCGCTCTGGAAAGACGCCCGCCAGCTTGTCGAACCCGCCGGTGCCACCGCTCTCGCCGCGTTGAGCAGCGGCGCCTACCGGCCTGAAAAAGATGAGCGCGTCGCGGTCTTGGTCTGTGGCGGCAATCTCACGCCAGACCCCTTATCGGCGGATTGACGCCCGTTTTCACGCTTTGCCGAAACGACCGGGAACGCTCTTGGAAATCGCCGCGTTGAGGAGTCAGATTGCCGGCGGACATTCCGTCTGCATGGCACGCCCATGTGAGTGAGGAGGATTTCCAAATGAAGACCCGACTTCTGAGCCTGACCCTTGCCGGCACTCTCGGCGCTGGCGCCGCCATGGCGGATGTCGACGCAACCGCTGTGACCGACCTGAACCTGCGCGCGGGCCCCAGCCCGGCGCAACCCGTGATCGCCGTGATCCCCAATGCCAGCGCCGTCAGCATCCAAGGCTGCATCGAGGCCAGCTCCTGGTGCGAGGTCAGTTACAATGGCACCCAGGGATGGGCCTATGGCGACTATCTTGCCGCGTCCACCGATGCCGGTTCGGTCCGCGTCATCGAGAACCGCAGCACGATGCAGCTTCCGACCGTGACCTATGACTACAGCGAAGCCGACACCGTCGCGGCTGGCGGTGCCATCGGCACGGTGGTCGAAGACACCTACGTCACCCCGATCACGCCGCCCGACAACACGGTTGTCTACGTGCGCGACAACCCGGTGGAGCCGATCTATCTCGACGGCGAAGTCGTGACCGGCGCCCAGCTGCCCGCGGCCGTGACGCTGCAACCCGTCCCCGATACCGAGTATCGTTACGCCTATGTGAACGGCGTGCCGGTGCTGGTGGAACCGGCAGAGCGCCGCGTGGTCTACGTGGTACGGTAACGCCGTATCCCGACCCCTTGTCCCTCGGCGGGCGTCCTCGGACGCCCGCCTTTTCATGCGCGCACGGCGGAACCTGCCGCGAATGACCGGCGTCGCGTCGCATTGCGATCCCCCCCGTCCGCCCGTATAGGGCATTTCAGCACAACACGACCTGCCAAGGGGAGCACGCAACAGATGTCCAACGCACAGCTTGAAACCGCAATTGAGTCCGCATGGGAAACCCGCGACCAGATCACACCCTCGACCGGCGGCGAGACGCGCGAGGCCATCGAGGCGACGCTTGACGCTCTCGACAGCGGCAAACTGCGCGTGGCCGAACGGCAGGACAACGGCGACTGGCTCGTCAACCAATGGGCCAAGAAGGCCGTGCTGCTGGGCTTCCGCCTCAAGGACATGGAGCCACAGGCGGGCGGCCCGCAAGGCAGCACCTGGTGGGACAAGGTCGACAGCAAGTTCAAGGGCTGGGGCGACACCGAATGGAAAGAGGGCGGCTTTCGCGCCGTGCCGAACTGCATCGTGCGCAAATCGGCCTATATCGCCCCCGGCGTGGTGCTGATGCCCTCTTTCGTGAACCTCGGCGCCTATGTGGACGAAGGCACGATGGTCGACACCTGGGCCACAGTCGGCTCCTGCGCGCAGATCGGCAAGGGCGTGCACCTGTCGGGCGGCGTCGGCATCGGCGGCGTGCTGGAACCGATGCAGGCCGGCCCCACGATCATCGAGGACAACTGCTTTATCGGCGCCCGCTCCGAGGTCGTCGAGGGCTGCATCGTGCGCGAAGGCTCGGTTCTGGGCATGGGCGTCTATATCGGCAAATCCACCAAGATCGTCGACCGCGAAACCGGCGAGGTCTTCATGGGCGAAGTGCCGCCCTACTCGGTCGTCGTGTCGGGCTCGATGCCCACCAAGAACAACCTCAACCTCTATTGCGCCGTGATCGTAAAGCGCGTGGACGAAAAGACCCGCTCCAAGACCGCCATCAACGAACTGCTGCGCGACTGATCCCTGCGCGGCAGGCCCGGCACGAGGTCCCTCATGGCCAAAGATCCTGACAAGAAAAAGCCTCAGCAGGTCTTCACCCTGCTAGTCGAGATCGGACGCAAGTCCGGCGACGGCCTGCCGGACAAGGCCACCGGGGCCGCGCTGGTCGTCTATGCCTCTGGCGTGGACGAGGCCGAGGCGGTGCGCGAAACCGTGGCGATCCTGAAACAGGCCGACACCGCGCCCCTGGATGTCTCGGGCTACGGCACACTCGACGAACGCCTCGCCGAAGGCCACGAGATCGGCGAGGACGAGCGCGACCTCATGCAGCGCGCGCTCGATGAGAACGCCGTTATCGTCGCCCAGATGACGCCCTTCTACGACTAGACTGCCGCGCGGCTCAGGCCGCGCGGCTGGTGGCCAGCGTCACCGCCTCGAAGGGTTTCAGCACCGGCCAGACCGGCTTGGCATGTTCCGGCAGACGGTTGCGGTCGAACGACGCCAGCACGCTTGCGGCAATGGCCGCGGGCTTGCGCCGCAGCCGCCCGATATAAAGGCTTTCCAGCGCGCATCCCGCCGCCAGGACGGCTTCGTGTCCCGGCAACAGCAGGTGGTGATAGGTCACAAGGTCCGGCCCCTTGGCGTGAAAGGCGGAGCGGTCGTTCACAAGGTGCCGCGCCGGCACAAGAACCGCCTCGCGGCCGAACATGTATTCGACCTCGCTGCCGTGCATCACCAGCCGCTGCTGCGGCGAGACCACGATGTCCTGCGTCAGCTTGAAATAGGGCGCCCGCAGGCGGATGGGCCGGAAACTGCCCCGCGCGGGAACGGTCCGCTTGACCACCTGCAACACCGGCACGCGCTGGCCGTCATCCGTCAGCACAACGTCGCCACGGCGGATCTCGCCTGCCGGACGCTCGCCCCGGTCTGTCATGATCGGCACCTGCGCAGTCAGTGCGGGCAGCGGTCCCACCGGCTCGATCCGGTCGGACAGGGCCAGGAACATCACCTCCTCGTCCACTTCGAAATTGCATCCATGGGCGAAAACCGCGTTCAGGTCGTCGATCGGCAGGGGCAGCGTGGCAGTCATCGCCACGGTGTGCACCTGGTCGGATTCGGGCCGCTCCAGCGTCAGCCGGGCCCACCCTTCGGTGCTGTCCCAGGAATAGGTCAGGCGCAGGATATCCAGCCGCCCGTCGCCATCCACCGGCAGGGTTGCGTGACAGATGTCGTCGCCCTGCGCGTCCACCAGGACGATACCGCCCTGCGGCAACGCCTGGATCGAAAACAGGCCCGGCATCGGCCATGTCCGGCGGAACGCCAGCATGGTCTGCGGCCGTATATCAGCCGAGATGCGGCTCTCGACCACCAGGCTGCCACGGTGCAGCACCCGGTCCGCCCCGGTTTCCGTCAGCCGCGGGTCCGGCTTGAACCAGCCATCGTCGCGATCACGCAGTCCGATCCATCCCATTGTCACGCCACCCATTTCTTTGAAAGGATCTGCGCCTCGAAGCCGCGCAGCATCCGTCTTGCCGCGGGGCTGTAGCCTTCGGCGGTTTCGGGGTCGATTTCGGGGAACAGGGTGCAGATCTCTTGCAGCACCTCGGCCTCGAAACTGTCCTTGATCTGCGGCCCGGGCAGAAAGCTTTCGGTCGGCAACCCTTCCGAGACGATGACCTGATGCCGGTCGAACAGCAGGTGAAAGTAATCCACGGTGTCGACCTCGACGCGTCGCACGCTGCGGTCGTTGACCAGGTCCTTGGCCGCCACCAGCACCTCGCGCTCACCGAACAGCAGCTCGGCCAGGCTGTCGCGGATCAGGATCCGGTGCAGCGGCGAAAGCCACAGTTCACCATGCGCGCCGAACGTGCCCGCCTGAATGCGGATCGGGGCGTACTGCCCCGTTCCGGCAACCTCTCGGTGGCCGATCCAGCGCACCGGCTGCAACCCTTCGTCGCGCGTCATGACAAGATCGCCCACGCACAGGTCCTCGACCGCGACCTCGCCGCGCTCGCACCGAATGCGCGACCCGCGCACGAAACACGGGATCGAATTCAGCGTGACAAAGCCGGTATCGCTCTGCCCGTTCGCGCTTTCGACCGTGTAGGTAAAGTTGACTTCCTCGACGTCGCCATCCCCCACGACCGTAAGGGTGCCGTCCGCGTTCAACTGCACCGTCTGTCCGGTGGCCAGCGTGACCGTGCTGCCCGCAACGACGTTCTGCCCGTTGATCTGCGTGATCGTCAGCGCACCGGAGGTGTTGTTCACGTCGTTGTCCAGAACATCCAGCGTCTTCGACCCTGTCGGATACAGCTTGGACACATCGTCCAGCGCCACCAGCGTCGTCTGCACGCTGTTGCCCGCGATGATCAGCGTCGAGTCGTAATTGGCGTCCGTAACATCCGCGATACCGATCCGGATCGAGTTCACATCGCCCGAATTGACCGGAATCGTCAGCGTCATCGTAACGGTGAAACCGTCCATCTCGGTGTTGTACTGGTCCGAGGTATTGTCGACGTACAGGTTCGCGTTAGACCCGGCATTCAGGTTGTTGGGGTCGATATCCCCGTCCCCTACGCTCAGCGGGACCTGCGTGCCGTTGATCCAGACTCCGACGAAATCCTGAAAGGAACCCACCGCGTATTCGGGGAATTCTTCCGAGGCGAAGACGAACTGCATCGTCATCACGTCGCCCGTCGGAATGAAATCGACGTCGAGGTAAGAGGCGTCGTAGGTATTGGCTCCGGCCGCCGCGTTGAACATCGGGTCGTTGTTGGGACCGCTGGAACTGGTCGTGGTCTGACTGGACTGGTTGGAATCGTTCGACCACCACCAAGTCGAATTGGTGAATCCGTTCAGGTCCCCGGTCGAAAACATGACCCCGGTATCCGACGGCATCACACCCGGCGAGACCGAGTTGCCTTGCGTGTATATCCCCGAAGAATCGTTGTCGCCGGTGTAAGAGGCGCTGATCACCTGAACACCGTCACCAAAGATCGTCTCGGCCATTTCTCTTGCCGACGCGCGATCGTCTATAGGGATTTCAACGCCCCTGACCATACTGCCCACCTCATGTACGTCCAAGGTCAGCGCACGCCAAGAATCGGCTTTTCCGGTGGTCCGGTCTGACACGTCGCGGCTTGTTTTTATGTGCCTGCTTGCGTGTCGGGCGATTTGCCCAGCTGCTCTTTTGCCCTGCCTCGGGTCATTTATTAAGGATCGGTTACCACGTTTTTTTCGCTTTGTTAAGGAATTCCGTCACCGATCCCGATCCGGAGGCAAAGTTTTTTCCCGGCGCGGGTTTGCGGTTACAGACCGTGCAGGCTAGGTCTGTCGAAAGTTCACAGGATAGACCTCCATGCCACAAGACTCCGCCCCCATCGACCCCGTCGACCTGACCGCACAACTGGTGCGCTGCGCCTCGGTCACCCCCGAGGAAGGCGGCGCGCTCGTGTTGCTGGAAAACCTGCTGTCCGAGGCGGGCTTCACCTGCACCCGCGTGGACCGGGGCGGCATCGCCAATCTCTTCGCGCGCTGGGGCGAGAAGGGCGCGGCCCGCAGCTTTGGCTTCAACGGGCATACCGACGTGGTGCCGGTGGGCGATGCCGCAGCTTGGACCGCCGATCCCTTCGGCGCGGAGATTCGCGACGGCCAGCTTTGGGGCCGCGGCGCCACCGACATGAAATCCGGCGTCGCCGCTTTCGCCGCCGCGGCAATCGACTTTGTGCGCACCACGCCGCCCGAGGGCGCGATCCTGCTCGCCATAACCGGCGACGAGGAGGGCGATGCGCAGGATGGCACCGTGGCCCTGCTTGACTGGATGGCAACCAAGGGCGAAGCGATGAGCGCCTGCCTCGTGGGCGAGCCCACCTGCCCCGAAACCATGGGCGACATGATGAAGATCGGCCGCCGCGGCTCGATGTCGGCGTGGATCACGCTGACCGGGGTGCAGGGGCATTCCGCCTACCTGCACCGGGCGCTGAACCCGCTTCCGGCAATGGCACGGCTGGCCGACCGCCTGTCCAGCCACGTGCTGGACGACGGCACCGATCATTTCGACCCGTCAACGCTCGCCGTGGTGACCATCGACACCGGCAACCCGGCGACCAACGTGATCCCCGAAAGCACGCGCATGACGGTCAACATCCGTTACAACGATGCCCATAGCGGCGACAGCCTGACCAGGTGGCTGCAATCCGAGCTGGATGCGGTCTGCGACAGCTTCGGCGTCACCGGCGAGATGACGGTGAAGAATTCCGGCGAAAGCTTCCTCACGCCACCGGGGCCGCTTTCGGACCTCGTGTCGAGCGCGGTTCAGGCCGAGACAGGCCAGACGCCGGTCCTGTCGACCAGCGGCGGCACATCCGACGCGCGCTTCGTCAAGGATCACTGCCCGGTGGTGGAATTCGGCCTGGTGGGGCAGACCATGCACCAGGTCGACGAGCGGGTGGACATCGCCCATATCGAACAGCTCAAGGCGATCTATGACCGCGTGCTGAAAGACTATTTCGCGTGATCCGCCGCCAGCTGGTGGTGATGCTGAAAGAGCCCCGGCCGGGCCGGGTGAAGACCCGCCTGGCCCGCGACATCGGTCCTGTCGCCGCCACGTGGTGGGTCCGTCATCAGACCACCCGTCTCCTGCGCCGCCTGCGCGACCCTCGCTGGGACCTCGTGCTGGCCGTCGCCCCGGACGTCGCCGGCCTGTCCAGCCGCGCCTGGCCGGATGACCGTGAACGCATGCCCCAGGGCCCCGG
Organism: Roseovarius sp. THAF27; assembly: GCF_009363655.1. NCBI lineage: Bacteria > Pseudomonadati > Pseudomonadota > Alphaproteobacteria > Rhodobacterales > Roseobacteraceae > Roseovarius > Roseovarius sp. THAF27. The sequence goes on along the minus strand of NZ_CP045393.1, from coordinate 364,778 downwards.
CAACCTCGGCGACCGCATGGCGCGGGTGATGCGCACGCGACCGCCCGGTCCGGTCTGCATCATCGGCGGCGACATTCCCGGCATCACTCCCGCCCATATCGCCCGGGCCTTTGCCAGTCTTGGCCGGAACGACGCGGTCTTCGGCCCGGCCCCCGACGGCGGCTACTGGCTGATCGGGATGAAACGCACCCGCGCGGTGCCCGCGACCTTCCTGCAAGACGTCCGCTGGTCCACCGAGCACGCGCTGGCAGATAGCCGCGCAACACTACCGGACTCGCGGATCGGTCTGGTCGACACGTTGCGGGATGTGGACACGGCGGACGATCTTCGCGCGCCGTAACCCGTTTCGCCGCGGGCCAAGCCCGCGTCGACCGGCTGGGGGTTTCACCCCCAGACCCCCGAGAGGATTTACGGCAAGAAAAAGCAGGCGCTCCGGCGCATGCCGGCAATCTTCGCATGGAACGCCCCCCACCTTCGTGCTACGTCCCGAGGCATGAGCGAGTTGCCTTCCAAATCACAGGTCCTGCAATGGATCTCGGACAATCCGACCCTGACCTCCAAGCGGGACATTGCCAAGGCGTTCGGCATCAAGGGCGCGGCGCGGATCGACCTCAAGCGCATCCTGAAGGAGCTGGAGGCCGAGGGACACCTGGAGAAGCGCAAGAAGACCTATCGCGACCCCGACAAGCTGCCGCCCGTGAGCGTGCTGCAGGTCAGTGACCAGACGCCCGACGGCGAGCTTCTGGCACGTCCCCTGGAATGGCATGGCGAGGGGGTCGAGCCTGTCGTCCTGCTGATCCCCCGCGCCAGCGATCCCGCGCTCGGCCCCGGCGACCGCATCCTGGGCCGGTTGCAGGAGGTCAAGGGCGAGGCACATCACTACGAGGCGCGGCTCATCCGCCGGATCGGGACCAACCCGCGCAAGGTGCTGGGCGTCTTCAAGAAAACCGCCGAGGGTGGGCGCATCCTGCCGATCGACAAGGGCGACGGCAAGGAATGGCTGGTCGCGTCCTCCACCACCGGCGGCGCCAAGGACGGCGAATTGGTCGAGGCCGAACAGGCCGGTCCCAAGGGTCGCATGGGCTTGCCGCAGGCCCGCATCCTCGACCGTCTGGGCGACCCGACCGCGCCCAAGGCCGTGTCCCTCATTGCCATCCACCAGCACGGCATCCCCGACGATTTCCCGGATGACGTCATCGCCGAGGCCGACGCGCAGAAACCCCAGGGCCTCAAGGGCCGCGAAGACCTGCGCGACCTGCCGCTCGTCACCATCGACCCCGCCGATGCCCGCGACCACGACGACGCCGTCTGGGCCCACGCCGACGACGACCCCAAGAACGAGGGCGGGCATGTCATCTGGGTCGCCATCGCCGATGTCGCCTGCTACGTCACCCCCGGCTCTGCCCTCGATGCCGAGGCCCGCAAGCGCGGCAACTCCAGCTATTTCCCCGACCGGGTAGTGCCGATGCTGCCCGACCGGCTGTCGGGCGATCTCTGTTCCCTGCACGAAGGCGTGCCGCGCGCCTGCATCGCCGTGCGGATGCAGATCGACGCCCATGGCGAGAAAATCGGCCACCGCTTCGTGCGCGGCCTGATGCGCTCCGCCGCCTCGCTCACCTACCAGGACGTGCAGGCCGCCCGAGACGGCGCGCCTAACGACAAGTGCGGGCCGCTCATGGACGAGGTCATAAACCCGCTCTACGAGGCCTTTGCCGCCCTGCAAGAGGCCCGCGCCAACCGCCAACCGCTCGACCTCGATCTGCCCGAACGCAAGGTCGTGCTCAGCGACGAGGGCAAGGTCACCTCCGTCAACTTCGCCGACCGCCTCGATGCCCACAAGCTGATCGAGGACATGATGGTGCTGGCCAATGTGGCCGCCGCCGAGACGCTGATTGCAAAAAAATCCCCCCTCCTCTTCCGCGTCCACGAGGAACCGCCGCCGGAAAAACTCGACACCCTGCGCGACGTGGCCGAGGCCGCGGGCCTGACGCTGGCCAAGGGGCAGGTGCTAAAAACTTCGCACCTCAACCAGTTGCTGCACGGCGCGGCGGGCACCGACCATGTCGAGGTCATCAACCTCGCCACCCTGCGCTCGATGACGCAGGCCTATTACGCGCCGTCCAATTTCGGGCATTTCGGTCTCGCGCTGCAATCCTACGCCCATTTCACGTCGCCCATCCGCCGCTATGCCGACCTGATCGTGCACCGGGCACTGATCTCGGCGCATGGCTGGGGCGAGGACGGGCTTTCAAAGGCCGACGAGGAACGACTGCAAAGCACCGGCGAGCACATCTCGGAAACCGAGCGCCGCTCGATGATGGCCGAGCGGGACACCAATGACCGCTATCTCGCGGCCTTCCTGTCGGAACGCATCGGCGAGGAATTCACCGGGCGGATCAGCGGCATCGCCAAGTTCGGCGCCTTCGTGCGGCTGGACGAGACCGGCGCGGACGGCCTCATCCCCATGCGCGCGCTTGGCAACGAGTATTTCCACCTCGACCGCGACCGCGGCACGCTCATGGGGTCCGATACCGGCATCGTCATCGGCCTCGGCCAGCGCGTCGTCGTCCGCCTCAGCGAGGCGGCGCCGGTCACCGGCGGCCTCGGCCTCGAACTGATACGCCTCGACGGCAAGGCGATCACGCCCGGCGGCTCGGGCACGCCCCGCACGGGGCGCGGACGCGGCAAGCCCAAAGGCGGGCGCGGCGGACCCAAGCGCAAACTGGCGCGCGAAAAGCACAAGGCCGACAAGACCAAGCGCAAGGTCTCGCGCAAGCGTCGCTAAACGCCCGCCGGCAACCAGACCATGTAACCACCGTAGGCCGCCAGCAGCCAGATCATGTAAGCACCGTAGGCCGCCAGCAGCACCGCGCCCTCGCGCCGGTCGATCCGCGCGCCGGTGAAGGCAAACGCCACGAACACCACCGCCGAGCCCAGCAGCACGGCGAGGTCCAGCCCCGCGATCGGCAGAGGCGCGGCCATTGGCACCACCAGCACCGTCGCTCCCAGTATCCCCAGAATATTGAAGATATTGCTGCCGATGATGTTGCCAAAGGCGACGTCACCCTGCCCCTTGCGCGCGGCCAGCACCGAGGTCACCAGCTCCGGCATCGACGTGCCGATCGCCACGACCGTCAGCCCGATCACCGAGTCGCTCATCCCCAGCATCTGCGCCAGCCCCACGGCCCCCGACACCAGAAACCGCGCCCCAGCCAGGATCACCACCAGCCCGAGCAACAGCCCCAACGCCGCACGGCCCGCGCGCACCGGCGCTTCGGGCAACAAATCGCCTTCCGCGACATAAACCTCGCCCGCCGCCGTCGGCCCCTTGCGCTCAGCCATAAACGTAAACGCCAGGTAGCCCGCCAGCGCCAGCATCAGGCCCAGCCCGGCCACGCGCCCCATCTCGCCGCTCAGCACCAGCGCCGCGCAGGCCAACGTCGCGCCCAGCATCACGGTCCCATCCCGCGCCAGTGCCCGCCGCGCCACCAGAATGGGCGAGATCAGCGCCGCGATCCCCACGATCAGCAACGTGTTCCCGATATTGCTGCCCACCACGTTGCCCAGGGCAATCCCCGGCGACCCGACCCAGGCCGCCTGCAAGCTGGTCACCAGTTCCGGCGCGGACGTGCCGAAGCCCACAATGGTCAGCCCGATCACCAGCGGCGACACGCCCAGGCCTCGGGCCAGCTGCACCGCGTTGCGCACCAGCAACTCGCCACCAAGGAGCAGCCCCGCCAGCCCGGCGATCACGAACACGATATCCAATTCGGATAACTCCAATCCCGCGCAAAAGGCGCGTTGCTGGGAATTTGAGCAGGCTCCGTCCCACTTCAAGATAGCGCCGGAAAGAATCCGCTGCCGTGACAGGTTCATCGCGCCTCATGCCCGCAAACCCTGCTGACAAAAACCGTCACCATGTGGCATCATACTCCGCGCCATGACCCGGACCGAACGCCTTTTCAAACTGATGCAGGCCCTGCGCATCGTCCCGGCCCCCGCCACGGCGCAGGCGCTGGCGGACCGGCTCGACGTGACCGCCCGCACCATCTATCGCGATATCGACGCCCTGCGCGGGCTTGGCGCGGTGATCGACGGTGCGGCGGGCTTCGGCTATCGCCTGATAGAGGATGCCGCCCTGCCCCCGCTCAACTTCGACGAGGACGAGCTGGAGGCGCTGGTGCTGGGCCTGCGCGAGGTGGGCGAGGTGGGCGACAGCACCCTGGCCGACGCCGCGCAATCGGCGCTTGCCAAGCTGCGCGCCCGCCTGCCGCAGACGCAGGCGCACCGGCTGGATCACGCCGTCCTCTCGGCCCGCCGCTTCACCCCCCTGCCGCAATCGGGCGTTGACACCGCCCGCCTGCGCCGCGCCACGTGGGAGGAAAAGACCATCCGTTTCGATTATTCCGACGCCGAGGGCCGCGAAACCACCCGCGAGGTCGACCCCCTGTCGGTCGTCCTCATGCAATCCTCGCTCTGTCTTCTGGCCTTCTGCCACCTGCGCGGCGATTTCCGTGCCTTCCGCCTCGACCGGATGCGCGGGCTGGACCTCACCGGCGCGTCCTTCCGGCCCCGCCGCGCGATCCTGTTGCGCGAATGCCTTGCCGCCATGACCTGCGACACGGGCCAGGAAACGGCCTGATCACAGGCGACACTTCGCCCGGCCACATGATTGAATGCTTTTGAAACAAACTGTTTCAGGCTATGCTCCGATCAAACCCAGCAAAAAGGGGCGAGCAATGTTTGTCAGGTATCTCTTTCCAGTTCTGGGCGCGGCGCTATTGTCCGGCGGCGCGGCGGCCACGGCCCTCGAATCGTCGATCCGGCCCGTCGCGCGACCCGCCGCCGCCACGCCAACCCCGCAGGTCACCCGCGTTTCCGTATCCACCAGATCGCTACGTCCCAAGCTGCGCCCCGAGGCGCTGAGCGACAACTCCGGCGAGGCGCAACTCACCCGCGTCTCCAACCCCGCCTTCGACAACTGGGTTCGCTCCTTCCGTGGCCGTGCCCTGTCGCGCGGGGTCAGCGCGCGGGTCTTCGACGCCGCCTTCCAGAACATCAACTACAACGCCGACGTGGTCTCGAAAGACCGCAACCAGGCCGAGTTCAAACGCCAGATCTGGGATTACCTCGACAGCGCCGCCTCGCCCGAACGCGTCGACATGGGCCAACAGGCCCTCAGCCGCCACCGCAGCGCGCTAAGCCGGATCGAACAGGCCTACGGGGTCGAGGCCGAGGTCGTCACCGCCGTCTGGGGCCTGGAAAGCAAGTACGGCACCCGCATGGGCGACATCCCGGTGATCGAGGCCCTGTCCACGCTGTCTTTCGACGGTCGCCGCGGCGCCTTTTTCGAAAAGCAACTGATCGCCGCGCTGAAGATCCTCCAGAACGGCGACACCACGCCGCGCAATTTCCTCGGCTCCTGGGCCGGGGCAATGGGTCACACGCAGTTCATTCCCACCTCCTACGAGGCCTATGCCGTGGATTTCACCGGCGACGGCCGCCGCGACATCTGGTCGAACGATCCCTCCGACGCGCTCGCCTCCACCGCCGCGTACCTCAAACGCTTCGGCTGGCGCAAAGGGATGCCCTGGGGCGTCGAGGTTCGCGTGCCCAATGGCGCCCGCTACGGCAACACCAGCCGGATGCCCTCGCAATGGGCCGCGCAGGGCATCGTCGGCGTCGATGGCCGCCCGGTGCGCGACTATGGCTCGGCCCGCATCCTGCAACCGGCGGGCCCCTCGGGCGCGTCCTTCATGGTCTTTTCCAATTTCGACGTGATCAAGCGCTACAACAACGCCGACGCCTACGCCATCGGCGTCGGGCACCTGTCAGACCGCATCAAGGGCGGCCCCGCGATCCAGGCCGCCTGGCCACGCGGCTACACCCCCGTCAGCTTTGAAGAACGCAAGGAGATCCAGCGCCGGCTCAAGCAGATGGGCTATCCGCTGGAAAAGATCGACGGCATCATCGGACCTAACACCGCCAAGTCTATTATGAACTTCCAGCAAAGCGCCGGTATGAAGACCGACGGCTTCGCCTCGCGCGAAGTGCTCAAACGCCTGCGCTCGCGCTGACCACGTGCACCCGCCCCGGAACGCGCAGCGCGCCGTCCGGGGCCTCGAACTCTTTCAAGGCGTCGCGCAGCTTCTCCGCCACGGCGGCATAGTCCCCGCGGCCGCCGCCCATATCCTTGACGATCCGCCCCGCCGGCCCCTCGCGTGACGCGAAGGTGGCGTTCTGCTCCAGATCGCCAATGGGCGTCAGCGTGATCTCTTCCGTGGTCAGCCCGATCCCCTCGAACCCGGCCTGCCCCAGGGTGTCCCGCACATAGTCCGCCTCTGAAAACGCCATCGGCCCCGGCGCGCGCGGGTCCTGCGGCGGCGGCGCGCCGACCACGGATTTCGCCGCCTCGGCGGGGACACGGAACCACGGGTTGCCGTCCATCCCGGCCCAGCACACGAAGGTCACGCGCCCGCCCGGCTTCAACGCGGTCCGCATGTTCGCGAAGGCCGCCCTCGGGTCGTCAAAGAACATCACGCCGAAACGTGACACAAGGTGATCCGCCGCCACGTCCCCGAACGGATGCACCTGCGCATCCGCCAGAACACAGGTGGCATTTGCGACGCCCTCCGCATCCAGCCGCTCACGGGCCAGGTCCAGCATCGGCCCCGACACGTCCAGCCCGATCACATGGCCAGCCTCGCACACGATCTTCGCTTCGGCGATCAGGCCTGCCCCGGTGCCGCAGCCGATATCGACGACCTTGTCGCCCGCCCGCAACCCGGCGCGGTCCAGCAGCAGGTCCAGAACCGGCGCCATCAGACCGTCGAACATCGCCTGTTCCCGCACCCAGACTTCGCCCGCCTTGCCGGACCAGTGATCCGCCTGCTCGGTGTTGACGATCCCGCTCATGCCGCCCGGCCCGCGGCCATCACGCACAGGATCTCGAACATGATCGATACACCCAGGAACGCGGTGTTGCCGCTGGCGTCGAACGGTGGTGACACCTCGACCATGTCCGCGCCCACGATATTGACGCCCTCAAGCTCCCGGCACACCTGCAACGCCTGATACGAATTCGGCCCGCCTACCTCGGGCGTGCCGGTGCCGGGCGCAAAGGTCGGATCGACGAAATCGATGTCATACGAGATATAGGTCGGTTTACCCCCCACGATCTCCCGAGCCTCGGCCATCACGTCGGCGACCCCACGCTCGAAGAACTCCTCGATCAGGATAAGCCGGATGCCCTCCGCGCGGGCGAAATCGCGATCCTCGGAATCGTACATGCTACCCCGCAGCCCGATCTGCACCACCCGCTTGGGGTCCAGCAGCCCCTCCTCAACCGCGCGGCGGAAGGGCGTGCCGTGGGTATACATCTGCCCGTTGAAATAGCTGTGAAAAAGGTCCGTATGGCTGTCGAAATGCACCATGCCCAAGGGTCCGTCCTTGGCCACTGCGCGCAGCACCGGCAGGCTGGTCAGGTGATCGCCCCCCGCCGTCAGCGGCGTGATCCCCGCATCCACCACGCCTTTGTAGAATGTCGTGATCCGCTCCATGCTGTCGGCGATATCAGCGGGGTTCGGCCCCACATCGCCCAGATCGGCGCAATTCAGCGCCTCGAACGGCCGCACCCCGCTCACCGCGTGCTGCGCACGGATCATGGTGGACGCATCGCGCAACTGCCGTGGCCCGTGCCGAGGCCCGGGCCGGTTGGTCGTCCCGCTGTCCCACGGCACACCGATCACGCCCACATCCACATCGCCATAGCGCGCATGGTCGGGCAGCACATGGGGCAGCCGCATGAAGGTCGGCACCCCCGCGAAACGCGGCAGCTCAAAGCCCGAAACGGGCTGGAAAAACGGGTCACTCATGTCTTTTTCTCCAGTCTCTTGCGGGCCGTCACCGGCCCATCTCCCTGCGCCTCGATCCGCGCGATGGCCTCGGCCATCGGCTCAAAGGCGACGGCCATGTGATGCGCATTGGCATGTAACAGCGTCTCGGGGTCAACCACCCAGGCCACATGCCCCTTCCAGAACAGCAGGTCGCCGCGCCGCAACGGCGCATCTTCGGGCAGCGCTTCACCAAGCTCCGCCTCCTGCATGTCGCTGTCGCCGGGGCAGGCCAGGCCGCAGGCCAGGCAGCCCGCCTGTACCAGCCCCGAACAGTCGATCCCCAGCGCCGAGTTCCCGCCCCAGACATAGGGCGTTCCGATCAGCCGCTCCGCCACGCGCACCGGATCGGGCTCGACCGCACTGGCCACGCGCAAATGCGTTGCCGGCACGTACATCCGGCCCTCCGGTGCAAAAATCTCGGCCCAGCGCCCCTCGGTGCCGGTCACGCTCACCCAGGCCCCCAGGCTCAGTATCAGATGCTCGGTCTGCGCCTTGAAATCCGGTTCCCCCAGAGCATGGGTCATCCGTGCCTGCACCACGTGGTTCGGTGGTCCCTTCGGCACAGCAAGATCCCCCGCGGCGAAATATCCGGCATATCCATCGCGCAGCGCATAGCCGAACACCCAGCCGCCCCGCTCTTCCAACAGGCGCACGCCCTCGCCGAAAACCAGTTCGCGCTCGCGCCTGCCGTCCGGCTCTGACAGGATCGGCGTGACCGGCACGATCACCTGCCGGTCGTCGCCCTCCACGAACAGCTCCGCCTCGACCTGCCCCAGCAGCCCCGCATCGGCCACGCGCCCGTTGGAATGCAGCCGCCGCCGGTCGGTCACAGCGCCAGCACCTCGGGCAGCGCCTGCAAGAGCGCCCGCGCGCCCATGCCGACCCCGCCCTTGGGACGGCCCGGCGCGGCGCTCTGGTTCCAGCCGTAGATGTCGAAATGCGCGTAGCGCGTCGCCCCGGCGAACCGCCGCAGGAACAGCGCCGCCGTGATCGCGCCGGCAAACCCGCCCTTGGGCGCGTTGTCCAGATCGGCAATCCCCGGCTCGATCATCGCCTCGTAGGGCTCGTGGAACGGCAGCCGCCAAACCGGGTCTGCCACCGCCTGCGCCGCGGCGTCCAGCGCGCCCGAGAGTACGCCATCATCGGTGAAATAGGGCGCGATATCCGCTCCCACCGCCACCCGCGCGGCCCCCGTCAAGGTCGCCATCGAGATCATCAGGTCCGGCTCCGCCTCGGCCCCAAAGCTCAGCGCGTCGGCCAGCACCAGACGCCCCTCGGCATCGGTGTTGTTGATCTCCACCGTCATCCCGTTGCGCGCGGTCAGGATATCGCCGGGCCGGAACGCATTGCCGCTGACCGAATTCTCCACCGCCGGGATCAGCACACGCAAGCGCACCGGCAGCTTCAGCGCCATTATCATCCGCGCCAGCCCCAGCACGGTCGCGGCCCCGCCCATGTCCTTTTTCATCAGGCCCATGCTGGCCCCGGGTTTCAGGTTCAGCCCCCCGGTGTCGAAACATACACCCTTGCCCACCAGAGTCAGGTTCGGCCCCGTGTCGCCCCAGCGCATGTCGATGAGGCGCGGCGCCTGGTCGGCGGCGCGGCCCACCGTGTGGATCATGGGGAAATTCTCGTCCAGCAGCGCCTCGCCACGGATCACCTCGATCTCCGCGCCCTGCTCCTTGGCCAGATCGGCACAGGCCGCCTCCAGCTCGACCGGCCCCATGTCCGAGGTCGGCGTGTTGATCAGGTCGCGCGTCAGCGCCTCGCCCGCCGCAATCGCCTCCAGCCGGGCCGCGTCGACGCCCGCGGGGGCCACCAGCGTCGCCTTGGCGGGTTTCTGATCCTTGTATCGGTCAAAGGCGTAGCCCGCGAAGAGCCAGCCCAGCGCCTCTTCCGCAGCGCGCTCCTGCGCCAGCCCTTCCAGACGATAGACACCCTCGGGCAGGCTCGCGGCCTGCGCGGCCAGGTGGAACCGCCCCCGCTTGCGCGCGGCCTCGGTGCCATACCCTGCCACCGCCATCTCCGGCGCGCCATTGCCGTCCGGCACCAGCAGCGATTGGCCCAGCCCGCCGGTAAACCCCGCCGCCTGCACCCAGGTCGCAACCGTGGCCGACTGGCCCGACAGCCAGTCCTCCAGCGCGTCCTGTTCGATCACGTGAAGCGGAAGGGCATCGGCCCCTTCCGGTGCAAACTCAAGCGGCATGGCGCATGTCCCGGGATGGTTTCGTTCACCCGCAGCCTAGCCTGACCCGCAGCACCTGCAAGACCTCAGACGGAATAATCCTGCACGTCCCAGATTTCGTGCAGCGACGTCTCGCCGATCCTCAGAAGCCGCGACAGCGTGGCCGCGATCGCCACCCTGTCATGCAGGTCGATGCTTTGCGTGACGTCCCGCGCCACCCGCGCCAGCTTGCTCATCCCGACCTGCTCGGCAATGGCGATCAGGCTGCGGGCGCTCTTGCGCATGTCCTGCACCCGGTCGCTGCGATAACACCTCTCGGTATGCGACAGGCGCACCGCCAGTTCTTCCAGTGCGCGGCACACGACATCTTCGGCCCCGGCTTCGCCCAGTTGAAGGTAAAGCTGTTCCAGCCGCCCCTGGTCCAGCTGCGCGACCTCGGTCTGGTTCAAAAGGGTAATTCTTTCCACGGTCTTTCCCACATTTCCATGCCCCCTCGGCGGGGCCGACCATGCCTGCAAAGCCTTTTGAATTGGTTTGCCATCCACCAATTTCTATCTCGAATTCTTCTAGAATCCCGATTATCACCCTCCGGACCAGTGACAGACCCAAAGGCGCCATCATGAAAAGAGTCCGCCCGCTCCCCAGCTACCTCGTGCAACGCTACAAGGGCTGGAAGGCCACGAAATATCAGGACAACCAGGCCTGGTACCGTCACCTGGCGCAAGAGGGCCAGCACCCCCGCGCAATGATCATCTGCTGCTGCGACAGCCGCGTGCATGTCACCGCGATCTTCGGCGCCGACCAGGGCGAATTCTTCCTGCACCGCAACATCGCCAACCTGGTGCCGCCCTTCACCCCCGACGGCCAGCAGCACGGCACCTCGGCAGCGGTGGAATACGCCGTCACCGCGCTCAAGGTGGCCCACGTGATCGTGCTGGGCCATTCCAACTGCGGCGGCGTGCGCGGCTGCGACGCGATGTGCTCGGGCGACGCGCCCGAACTCAACGACAAGACCAGCTTCGTGGGCCGCTGGATGGATATCCTGCGCCCCGGCTACGAACGGGTGAAAAAGATCAAGGACACCGAAGAACGCGTCGCGGCTCTTGAAAAGCAGGCCGTTCTCGTCAGTCTTGAAAACCTCGTGACATTTCCCTTCGTGGCCGCGGCCATCGAGAGCGGCCACCTCACCCTGCACGGCCTCTGGCACGACATCGGCGAGGGCGAGATCGAACATTACGTGCCCGAAGAAGGCGGGTTCGTCACGGTCTGACATCGCACCGGGCCTGCCGCACAATCCATTATGCCGCGCGGGGTTCCTGTTGCCTTCCTCCGCCAATGCCATAAATCACTCCAAATTTCATTCGGAGGGGATGCTGGATGATGGAGATACTCGCCCTGGCCGCCGACAACCTGATCTCGCCGATCGTGTTGTCCTTCGTGCTCGGCCTGGCCGCCGCGCTTGCGCGATCGGACCTTTCTGTGCCCGAGGCCGCGGCAAAGGCCCTGTCGATCTACCTGCTTTTCGCCATCGGGTTCAAAGGCGGGGTCAGCGTGGCCGATCACGGCATCGACGCCACGCTGGGTCTGACGCTTCTGGCCGGCGTGATCCTCTCCGGCCTCCTGCCCTTCGTGGCCTACCTTCTGCTACGCATCGTCACCCGGATGGACCGCCTGAACGCCGCCGCCGTCGCGGGGCATTACGGCTCGATCTCCATCGTCACCTTCGTCGCCGCCACCTCCGTACTGGAAAGCCGCGGTATCGGGTCCGAGGGCTACATGGTGGCCGTCGCCGCCGCGATGGAGGCGCCGGCCATCCTGTCGGCCCTCTGGCTGGTGTCGCGGGGCGAGAAATCGGGCCGCATGGATGCCGGCCTCTGGCGCGAGATCCTTCTGAATGGCTCGATCGTCCTGCTGGTCGGCAGCTTTCTCATCGGGTGGGTGACCGGCCCCGAGGGCCTTGAGGAAATCAGCAGCTTCATCGTCGCCCCCTTCAAGGGCGTGCTCTGCCTCTTTCTTCTGGACATGGGCCTCGTCGCCGGGCGTGGCATGGCCAAGGGCCGCCATGACATCGGCCTTGGCGGTCTTGTCTTCGGCCTCGTCATGCCCATGGTCGGCAGTCTCTTCGGCCTCGGCGCCGCGCTGCTTCTGGGCCTGTCGACCGGGGGCGTGGTCCTGCTGATGGTGCTCGCGGCCTCGGCCAGCTATATCGCCGTGCCCGCCGCCATGCGCGTCGCCCTGCCCGAGGCGAACCCCTCGATCTATCTCACGCTGTCGCTCGGCGTGACCTTCCCCTTCAACCTTGTGCTGGGCATCCCGCTTTACGTGGCCATCGCCCGCGCCGCGACAGGAGGCTGACATGCAGACCCATGATGCGAAGCGTGTCGAGATCACCATCGAGAAAGTCATGAAAACCCGCCTGACCAAGGCGCTTCATGACGCAGACGTCACCGGCTATACGATCCTGCCCGTGTTGGGCGGGTCGGGCCGGTCCGGCGAGTGGGACCGCGAAGGTCAGATCGGCCGCGCCGACGGCATGGTACAAGTGGTGTGCATCATCCGCCCCGAACGGCTGGACAACCTGCTCGAGGCCGCGTTTTCCGTGGTCGAGCGGCATATCGGCGTGGTCTGCGTCACCGATTGCCAGGTGCTGCGGGCGGAACGGTTCTAAGGCAAGTATCCAGCCGACACCATATGCACCGCCCCCTCAGGGCCGGTGCATATGTGCTTCCGAAATCCAGAGCGCCGCTCAGCGCAGCACCATCCCGTCCGGCCACTTGATCGTGTGGCTCAGGCGGATCTCCCGGCGTTCGCCTGCGCCCAACTCGAACTCCCACGCCAGCACGCCGCGCTTGTCGTCGACCGTCTCCTCGGCCGGGGTCGGCGTCGCCTCCCAGCTGATCTTCAGATCCTCCTGCTCGGACACCGGCACCCGGTCCAGCACCCGCAACGGCCAGCTCTCTCCGGTCAGGTTCTCGACCTCGATGCGCACCGTTTCCTCGATCCGGTTCGATTTCGAGATCACGCCGCGGTCTCCCTCGGCCCGGTCCTCGACCGTGCGCAAGAGGCGCAACCCGTCGATGGGGCCGAAGGACAGCTCCGCCGCCTCTCCCGCCGGGATCAGATCAAGGTAACGCTGCCCTACGAAGCGCCCGTCGAGATAAAAACTCGCCTCGGCAGTGGGCAGGATCAGTTCGCCCGTGTCATTGGTGAACTCCGCCACCAGGAACGCGCTAGGATCGTTCAGCGGCACCGCCTTGGCGACGGTCTCGGCCTGCGTTTCCAGCGTGCCCAGCGCCAGGCGCACCCGGTCCGCCCCCGTGGCGACGTCGACCGTGCCGGGATAGCTGTAGGTCACCGACAGCCCGTCGAAATCCGCCGCAGCGACGATCGCCTCAGGCGACACGGCCAGGGCTTCTTCCTTCGCGGCGCCTGCGGCCATGTCGGACTCCGCAACGCTGCGCGCGAGCGGCACGGGCTGCATCGGCGGCTCCTCGTAGATCCGGCGCAGCCACGGCCAGACCTCACTGGGCGCGGTCTGTTCGCTGGGGCGCACGGTCGACAGGGTCAGCTCCGCCGCCTGCCAGTTCTCGCCCGTGGACTGCGCAACATACGCGCCCCGCTCCAAGGTCAACGCGCCGCTCTTACGATCCAGCCGCAGATCATACACCGGCTCCCACCCGGCCGCATCGGTGTTGTAGGTCACCGTCAGCACGCCGTCCGTTTCGGCATCTGCGCTGACCGCCACGGCCAGCATCGCGCGGTCCTCCTCCTCGGGCACCAGCGCGGCCTCGGCCTGTTTCGCGCGCTTCAGCTCGTCTTCCAGATCCTCCAGCGACCGCGCCACCGCATCGGCCCGCCGCTCGGCATCCTGGGCCGTGCGCAGCGCCGCCAGGGTCTCTTCGCCGATCATCGCCGACAGGTCGCGCAGGGCGGCAATGTCCAGCGCTGTCACCCCCTCGCCCTCGCCCAGCTTTTCAAGAAACGCCACACGCGCCCGCGCCGCCTCGGCCTCCAGACGGATCGTGTCGACCGCGGCGCGCGCATCGCGCAGCTCGTCCTCCAGCCGCTCCACCTCGGCGCGGGCGGTCTGCAACGCGGCGGTCTCTTCCTCTGTCCGCGGCGGCACGAAATCGCGCCGCGCCGTCACGCTGCCCATCGCCGCGCCCTCGACCGCCACCCGGACCGAGGCCAGCGGCGTCGACCGCGGCAAATCCGTCAGGATCAGCTGATGCTGCCCCGCCGGGATGCTGTAGGGCACCTGCCGCGTAATGGTGGCGCCTTGAGGATACAGCGTGACCGCGCCGACGTCGCTGGTCAGGGCGAAATCTTCGGCCAGCGCGGGAAACGGCAGGGCGGCAAGGATGATCAGGGAAAGCGAACGCATGGTGTCTACTCCAGAATAATTGGCCGGATGATCGGTCTCTAATGGGACGCGCGCAAGTCCGCCCTTCTTGGCCGCACGGTGAAATTTTTCCACGAAAAGAAAACGCGCCGCCCTTGGCAAAGGACGGCGCGGCAAAAATCTCACAGCGATGAAAAGGGCTTAGCCCTTCTGCAGCACCCGGTTGCCCAGCGTCTCGGCGATCTGCACCGCGTTCAACGCGGCACCTTTGCGCAGGTTGTCGCTGACGCACCAAAGGTTGATGCCGTTCTCGATCGTGCTGTCCTGCCGGATCCGGCTGATGAAGGTGGCGAAATCGCCCACGCATTCCACCGGCGTCACGTATCCACCGTCCTCGCGCTTGTCGACGACCATGATCCCCGGCGCCTCGCGCAGGATGTCGCGCGCCTCGTCCTCGTCCAGGAACTCCTCGAACTCGATATTCACCGACTCCGCGTGGCCCACGAAGACCGGCACCCGCACGCAGGTCGCAGTGACCTTGATCGACGGATCGACGATCTTCTTAGTCTCGACCACCATCTTCCACTCCTCCTTGGTGGAACCATCCTCCATGAAGACGTCGATATGCGGAATGACGTTGAAGGCGATCTGCTTCTGGAACTTCTTCGGCGGCACTTCGTCCGTGGGGTTGTAGATCGATTTCGTCTGATCCCACAGCTCGTCGACGCCTTCCTTGCCCGCGCCCGACGTCGCCTGGTAGGTGCTGACCACCACCCGCTTGATCCTGGCGCGGTCATGCAGCGGCTTCAGCGCCACGACCATTTGCGCGGTGGAACAGTTGGGGTTCGCGATGATGTTCTTCTTGGAATAGCCCGTGATCGCGTCCGCATTCACCTCCGGCACGATCAGCGGCACGTCCGCGTCGTAGCGATAGAGCGAAGAGTTATCGATCACCACGCAACCCGCCTTGGCGGCGATAGGCGCGTATTTCTTCGTCGCTTCCGAGCCGATGGCAAAGAGCGCCATATCCCAGCCGGTGAAATCGAACCCCTCGATGTCCTTGGTCTTCAAGGTCTTGTCGCCAAAGCTGACCTCTGTGCCGATGGACCGGCGGCTGGCAAGCACCGCGATCTCGTCGACAGGGAACTGGCGTTCGGCCAGGATGTTCAGCATTTCGCGGCCCACGTTGCCCGTGGCGCCCGCGACGACGATCTTGTAACCCATCTTGGGAAATCCTCTTCGGTTCGGGTCTCTTTGCGCCGCTCATACCGCAGCGCAGCACGATGTTAAAGGGGCTGCACATGGGGCGCACAGTCTGTCATTTCGATATTTCTAGAAATATGGCTTGCAACAAACCTTCATTTCTATAATCCTAGAAATATGAAACAGAAGCCGATTCCCGACCTCGACCTTGCCCTCGCGGCCTCCACCTTTGCGGCACTTGGCTCCGAACAGCGCCTCGCCGTGCTGCGCACCCTCGTGCGCGCCGGCCCCGAGGGCTTGCGAATCGGCGAGTTGGGCGAGCGTGCGGGTGTCACCGGATCCACTCTGACCCATCACATGAAAATCCTGTCACAGGCCGGGCTCGTCCGGCAGGAAAAACAGGGCCGCAGCATCCTCTGCGCCGCCGTCGCCTATGACGAACTGCACGCGCTGGCCGATTTCCTTTTGCGCGAATGCTGCGCCGACAGGGACCACTGCGCCCACGAGGACACCAAGGACCACGATCATGGCTGACATCACCGCCCCCACCCTGCGCCGCAGATGGGCCAGCCTCGACAAGGCCTGGCTGGCGGTCGCGCTGATCCTCGCCGCCGTCGCGGTGCTCGACCCGCCGCAGGCCTGGCCCACCGTCACCTTCACCGCCGGCGCGCTCCTGCACACCGCCCCCTTCATCGTCTTCGCCGTCCTCGCCGTGGCTTATATGAAGGCCACCGGGGCCGAGACCCTGCTGGCCAAGGCGTTCGAGGGCCGCCAGGTCCGCATGATTTTCCTCGCGGCCCTCCTGGGCGGCCTCTCGCCCTTCTGCTCGTGCGAGGTCATTCCCTTCATCGCCGCCATGCTGGCGCTCGGCGCGCCGCTTGGGGCCGTGATGGCCTTCTGGCTGGCCTCGCCGCTGATGGACCCGGCCATGTTCCTCATTACCTCCGGCACCATCGGCTGGGATTTCGCTGTGGCCAAGGCCGCCGCGGCGGTGGGCCTCGGCCTCATGGGCGGATTCGCCACCATGGCGCTGTCCCGCTCGCCCCTCTTTGCCGATCCCCTGCGCGAAAACCGCCAAACCGGCGGCTGCTGCGGCGCCAAGAAACCGTTCGAGGGCAAGCCTGTCTGGCGCTTCTGGTCCGACGCCGACCGCACCGCCACCTTCCGCGAGAACGTCATCGACAACGGGATCTTCCTGCTGAAATGGCTGACGCTCGCCTACGTGATCGAGGCGGTGATGCTGAAATACATCCCCGCAGACGCCATCGCCACTGTCCTGGGTGGCGACGGCATCGGCACGATCCTTCTCGGCGCTCTGGTGGGCGCGCCCGCCTACCTCAACGGCTATGCCGCCGTGCCGCTGGTCGACGCCCTGCTGGCCCAGGGCATGAGCCAGGGCGCCGCCATGAGCTTCGTCATCGCCGGCGGCGTCAGCTGCATCCCCGCCGCCATCGCGGTGTGGGCGCTGGTCAAGCCACGTATCTTCTTCGCCTATTTCGGCTTCGGCCTCACCGGCGCCGTGCTCGCCGGCATTGCGTGGCACGCCGTCGCCTGACCCTGCAAACCCCTCCATCTCAACCACGCGGCGCGAGAACTTCCCCGCTTTCGCGCCGCTTCCTCGTTTTTTCTCATCTCGAGCACAAAATTGCCCCGATTTGTTGTCACATCGTGGACAATTCCGACATAATGTGCGGGATCAAGACCAATACGGTCTTAAGAAAACCTCGCTAAACGAGGGCAAGAGCAGCGACGGAGCCCCTGATGCTCGAGTTCGACAATGTCAGCAAGTCCTTCTGGACGGGCACGCAGCGCAAGGTGATCCTTGACCGCGTCTCGTTCCGGGTGAAGCTTGGCCGTTCGCTCGGCATCCTCGCGCCCAACGGCACGGGCAAGACCACGCTGATCAAGATGATGGCGGGCCTGGAAAAACCCGACGAGGGCGAGATTCGCCGCGGTTGCCGCATTTCGTTTCCGCTGGGTTTCATGGGCGGTGTCATCAGCCGCGTTTCGGCCCGCGAAAACGCGCGCTACATCGCCACGCTCTACGGGCTCGATCCCGATTACGTCGAGGCGTATTGCCGCTATGTCTGCAATCTGGGCGAATATTTCGACCAGCCGCTCGGCACCTACTCGACGGGCATGAGATCGCGCTTCACCTTTTCGTTGATGCTCGCGCTGGATTTCGACATGTACCTCATCGACGAGGGCATGCCCAGTTCCACCGACGTCGAATTCAACCGGCGCGCGGGCGACATCCTTCGGGAACGACTGCGCACGACCACAGTGGTGATCGTATCGCACCAGCCCGCCACGCTCGAGAAATTCGCGCAGGAGGCCGCCGTCCTGATGGACGGCAAACTGCATATGTTCGACACCTTGGAAGAGGCAAAACAGCTCTATGACTACGAAACCCAAGGCTAGAAAGTTCCGCATCCGCCGCACGTCCGGCGGCAGCGCCCATGCCGCCGCCCCCGGCCCGGAGACCCCCGCCGAGGAGGTCCCGCAGACGCCGGACACCACGCCGCAGCAGCCCCCCGCAGACCGCGCCGACGCGCCCCGCCTGCACGAGGGCGAGGTGACATCCGCCCGAGAGGTTTCGGTGTCTCAGAACATCGATGACATCCGCAAGGAGGGCCTGACCGGGCGGCAACTGCGCATGGCGCGGCGCATGGCCCAGAAACACGGCCTCGCGCCGACATCCGACTTCGACGCGGTCCGCCTGCTGCGGGCCCGTGGCATCGACCCGTTCCAGGGCTCCAATATCGTCCAGCTTGTGTCGGCGGGGGAAAACACCCAGCCGGCCCAGACCGGCGACGAGCGCATCCAACTGCCCCAGACCGTGCCGGTAGGGCAGGTGGCCCTGCCCTCAACCGAGCTCAGTCCGGCCGACCGGCGCGCCCAGGAAATCCAGAAGATCCAGCGCGACATCGCCTCGCGCCGCCGCAAGAAGATGCTGCTGCTCATCTCGCGGCTGGCGGCCTTCGTCATGCTGCCCACGCTGATCGCGGGGTATTATTTCTACAACATTGCCACGCCGATGTACTCGACCAAGTCGGAATTCCTGATCATCACCGCCGACGGCTCGGGCGGTGGCAAGGGGGGCCTCGGCGGCCTTCTGCCCTCGCAATTCGCCACCGGGCAGGATTCCATCGCGGTCCAGTCCTACCTTGAATCCAAGGATGCCATGCTGCGCCTGAACGAGGATGTCGGCTTCAAGGCCATGTTCAGCAGCGACGAGATCGACCCGATCCAGCGGCTCGATCCCGACGCCACCAACGAAGAGGCCTACAAGGTCTATCAGAAATACGTAAAGCTGGGCTATGACCCGACCGAGGGCGTGATCCGGCTGGAGGTCGCCACCGCCGACCCCGAAACCAGCCGCGAGTTCTCTGAAAAGCTGATCGAATATGCCGAGGAAAATGTCGACTCGCTCAGCCAGGAAAAACGTTTCGACGCCGTGAAAACCGCCGAGGCCGCTCTTGAAGAGGCCAAGGAAGAACGCCGCGCGGCCCAGCGCCGGCTCGTCGAGTTGCAGGAAGGCTCGATCCTCGACCCCGAGGGCGAAATCGCCAATATCCGTCAGCTGATCGGCAATGTGGAATTGCAGCTCCAGGAAAAGCAGCTGGCGCTCAACACCCAGCTTGCCAACGCCCGGCCCAACACCGCCCGGGTCGAGGCGCTGCGCTCCGAGGTGCAGGTCCTGTCGCGCGAACTCGCCAAGCAGAACGCCCGCCTGACCGAGGCGACCGAGGAACGCACCTCGCTCGCCAGCCAGGCCGCCGAGATCCAGATGGCGCAGGCCGACCTCGCCACCGCCGACCTCGTGCTGCAATCCGCGCTGGAAACCAAGCGCCAGTCCGAGATCGAGGCGAACAAGCAGGTGCGCTACCTCACGGTCGCGGTCAAACCCGTCGCTTCGCAGGATCCCTCCTATCCGCGCAAGTTCGAGAACACTTTGCTTGCGTTCCTGATCTTCGGCGGTATCTACCTGCTCTTGTCGCTCACCGCGTCGGTCCTCAAGGAACAGGTTTCGTCGTAAGACATGAAAACAGTTGAAATCGCAGACCTGCGCGTCGGAAACGACGCGCCGCTCACCGTCATCGCCGGCCCCTGCCAGTTGGAAAGTGCCGATCACGCCCAGATGATCGCGGGCCAGATGAAAGAGGCCTGCGCCGCCGCAGGCGCCCAATACGTCTTCAAGGCGTCCTTCGACAAGGCCAACCGCACGTCCCTGTCAGGTAAGCGCGGCCTCGGCATCGACGACGGCCTCAAGGCGCTCCAATCCGTCAAGGATGCGCTCGGCGTTCCGGTCCTGACCGACATCCACCTGCCCGACCAATGCGCCCCCGTGGCCGAGGTGGTGGATATCCTGCAAATCCCCGCCTTCCTCTGCCGCCAGACCGATCTTCTACTCGCCGCCGGCGCGACCGGCGCCGCGATCAACGTCAAGAAGGGTCAGTTCCTCGCCCCCTGGGACATGCCCAACGTCATCTCCAAGGTGGAGAGCACCGGCAACACCCGCATCCTGCTGACCGAACGCGGCACATCCTTCGGCTACAACACCCTCGTAGCCGACATGCGGTCTCTGCCCCAGATGGCTGCCACCGGCTATCCGGTCGTGATGGACGCCACCCATTGCGTGCAACAGCCCGGCGGCAAGGGCGGCAGTTCCGGCGGCCAGCGCGAGTTCGCCCCCGTCATGGCCCGCGCTGCCGTTTCTCTGGGCATCGCCGCCGTCTTCATCGAGACCCACGAGGCGCCCGACACCGCACCCTCCGATGGCCCAAACATGATCCCGCTGGACCAGATGCCCGCCCTCTTGCAGAGCCTCATGCAATTCGACAAGCTCGCCAAGGAACACCCCTGCCGCATTGATCCAAACTAAAGGTATTTCCGTGACCAAGCCTGCCGCCACCGTGACCCAGAACACCTGGGAATTCCTCCGCGACCCGATGATCACGCCCACGGGGTTCCGCGAATACGACGCCCGCTGGAAATACCCCGACGAGATCAATCTGCCCGGAATAACCGCCCTCGGTCTCGGCCTCGGCACCCAGATGCGCCGTCGCGGCATCGATCCGGTGATCGCGGTCGGCAACGACTACCGCGACTATTCGCTCTCGATCAAGAACGCGCTCATCGTCGGCCTGATGCAGGCCGGTATCCACGTCAAGGATATCGGCCCGGCGCTCTCGCCCATGGCCTATTTCTCTCAGTTCCACCTCGACGTGCCTGCCGTCGCCATGGTCACCGCCTCGCATAACCCGAACGGCTGGACCGGGGTCAAGATGGGCTTCGACCGCCCCCTCACCCACGGCCCCGACGAGATGGGAGAGCTGCGCGACATCGTCCTGAATGGCGAAGGCGAGCCTCATTCCGGCGGCGGCTACGAATTCGTCAATGGCGTGCGCGAGGCCTATCTCGAGGACCTCGTCGGCGACTTCCGCATGTCCCGCAAATTGCGCGTCGTCTGCGCCACCGGCAACGGCACCGCCTCGGCCTTCGCGCCCGAGATGTTCGAGCGTCTCGGCGTCGAGGTCGTCCCCTCGCACAACAGGCTCGACTACACCTTCCCCAACTACAATCCCAACCCCGAAGCCATGGAAATGCTGCACGACATGGCCGCCTCGGTGAAAGAGTCGGGCGCCGACTTCGCCCTCGGCTTCGACGGCGACGGCGACCGCTGCGGCGTGGTCGACGACGAGGGTGAAGAGATCTTCGCCGACAAGATGGGCGTCATCATGGCCCGCGACCTCAGCAAGCTGCACCCCAATGCCACCTTCGTGGCCGACGTCAAATCCACCGGGCTTTTCGCCGCCGACCCCGAGTTGCAGAAGAACGGCGTGAAAGCCGACTACTGGAAAACCGGCCACAGCCACATGAAACGGCGGGTCAAGGAACTGGGCGCACTCGCCGGGTTCGAAAAATCCGGTCACTACTTCCTGGCCGAACCCGTGGGCCGCGGCTACGACTGCGGCATGAGGGTGGCTGTGGAAATCTGCAAGCTGATGGACCGCAACCCCGACATGTCCATGTCCGACCTGCGCCGTGCTCTGCCCACCACGTGGTCGACCCCCACCATGTCCCCCCACTGCGCCGACACCGAGAAATACGACGTGCTCGAGCGCCTGGTGCAAAAACTCGTCGCCAAGTTTGATGCCGGCGAAACCTTCGCCGGGCAGCCCATCAAGGAAGTCGTCACCGTCAACGGCGCGCGGGTCATTCTCGAAAACGGCAGCTGGGGGCTGGTGCGCGCATCGTCCAACACCCCCAACCTCGTCGTGGTCTGCGAAAGCGCCACGTCCGACGAGGAAATGCGCGCCATCTTCGCCGAGATCGACACCGTCATCCGCACCGAACCGTCGGTCGGCGAGTACGATCAGACAATCTAGGCGGACTGGCGGCGCCACGCTGTCTTCGTTGATCGGGGACCAGCCCCAAAACTCAGGTTGAATTGGGGGCCAGCCCCCAACCCCCGGAGTTTTTCCGGAACAGTGAAAGCCGCCCGCCTCTCATCCGTTTTGGAATACCCCCGCCGCAGGCATCAAACCTTCACGCGCTCCGAATTCGGGTCGTACATCGGACGCAAAGACGCCTCCGCCTTCACCCGCGTGCCCGCCACGTCGATCTCGTAGCTCGAGGCCAGCACTTGCTCGGCGCTTTCCCCGGCGCAAGGCACATAACCCATGCCGATCGCCCCACCCAGGTGATGACCATACGCCCCCGAACTGAGGTAGCCCACGATCTCCCCGTCCCGCAGCACGGGCTCGTTATGATAGACCATCGGCTCGGGGTCGGTCAGCCGGAACTGCAGCAGCCGCTTGGTCAGCCCCGCCTCCTTCTTGCGCAGCACCGCGTCGCGCCCGATGAAATCCGGTTTCGAGGTCTTCACCGCAAAGCCCAGCCCCGCCTCCAGCACGTGATCCTCGCAGGTGATGTCATGCCCGAAATGCCGGAACCCCTTCTCGATCCGGCACGAATCCATCATGTGCATCCCGCAAAGCTTCAGCCCATGCGCTTGCCCCGCGTCGTATAGCGTCTCGAACGCATGCCCCGCCATGTCGGCACCGATGTAAATCTCCCAGCCCAACTCTCCGACGTAGCTGACCCGGTGAACCCGGGCGAGCCCCATGCCCAGCTCGATCTCCTGCGCCGTGCCGAACGGGTTGGCCGCGTTGGAGAAATCATTCGGGCTGACCGCCTGCATCAATTTGCGGGCATCCGGCCCCATCACCGCCAGCACGCCTTCGCCTGCCGTCACATCGGTGATCACGACGTTGAGATCACCCCGGTGCCGCGCCATCCAGGTCTGGTCCGCCAGCCGCGTCGCGGCGGGCGTCACCACCAGATACGCCGTCTCGCTCAGACGCGTCACCGTCACGTCCGCCTCGATCCCGCCGCGGTCGTTCAGGAACTGGGCGTAGACGATCTTTCCATTCGGCACCGAATAGTCGCCGCCACCCACATGGTTCAGAAACGCCTCCGCATCCGGCCCCTCGACCCGGATCTTGCCGAAGCTCGACATGTCGTACATCCCCACGCCGGTACGGATCGCGCGATGCTCGGCCGCGGCGTTCTCGAACCAGTTCTGCCGCCCCCAGCCATAGCGATACTCCCGCTCCTGACCGTCCGTCGCAAACCAGTTCGCCCGCTCCCAGCCGGCAATCTCTCCCATCACCGCGCCGCGTTCCAGCAGGTGATGATGAAACGGCGACCGCCGCACGCCCCGCGCCGTGCGCTTTTGCAGGAAGGGAAAGTGATCGGCGTAGAGCAGCCCCAGCGTCTCCTTCGACCGTTGATACAGATAATGCCGGTTCCCCTGGAACGGCTGCATCCGGGCAATGTCCACGTCGCCCAGATCGAACGGCTTCTCGCCGCTGTCCATCCACTGGCTCAGCGCGTGCCCCGCGCCGCCCGCGCTTTGGATCCCGATCGAGTTGAACCCGGCAGCCACCCACACATTGTCCATCTCGGGCGCAAGGCCCAGATGATAGGCGTCATCCGGAGTGAAACTCTCCGGCCCGTTGAAGAACGTGTGAATTCCAGCCTCGGCCAGCATCGGCATCCGGTGAACCGCCGCCTCAAGAATCGGCTCGAAATGGTCGAAATCCTCGGGCAACTGGTCGAACTCGAAACTGTCGGGAATGCCGTTCATCCCCCAAGGCTTGGCGTTCGGCTCGAATGCCCCCAGCAGGATCTTGCCCGCATCTTCCTTGTAATAGGCACATTCATCCGGCACCCGCAGCACCGGCAGTTGCCCCAGCCCGTCGATGCCCTCGGTGACGATATAGAAATGCTCGCAGGCATGAAGCGGCACGTTCACGCCCGCCATGCGCCCCACGGCGTGGCCCCACATGCCCGCGCAGTTCACGATCGTGTCGCAGGCGATATGGCCGGTCTCGCCGCCCGCGTCGGCGGCCCAGTCCACGCCCGTCACCCGACGGCCATCCCGCGCGATGCCGGTGACCTTCACCCGCTCCTTCACCAGCGCCCCGTTCTGCCGCGCCCCCTTGGCCAGCGCCAGCGCGATATTCGCCGGGTCGGCCTGCCCGTCAGTCGGCAACCAGACACCCCCGGTCACGCCATCAAGGTTGATATGCCCGTATCTCTGCTTGATCTCGTCCGGCGACAGTTCATCAACCGGCACGCCAAAGGCCCGCGCCATGGCCGCCTGCCGGTTCAGTTCCTCGCGCCGCTCGGGCGTCAGCGCGACCGAAATCGACCCGCCCTGCCGCAGGCCCGTCGCCACGCCGGTCTCGTCCTCCAGCCCGCGATACAGCTCCGCCGAATAGCGTGCCAGCTTCGTCATGTTGGCACTGGCCCGCAACTGCCCGATCAGCCCTGCCGCGTGCCACGTCGTCCCGCTGGTCAGTTGCTTGCGCTCCAGCAGCACCACGTCCTGCCAGCCCAGCTTGGCCAGGTGATAAGCCACGGAACATCCCACCACGCCGCCGCCGATAATCACCACGCGGGCGTGCTTCGGAAGGTCACTCATCGCCAGTCTCCTTGAACGCGGCATAAAGGTTCTGCCACTGGTTGGTCATCGGCCCCACCGTGCGCCATTCGACGTGCAAGCCATCACGCTCGAAATGCCGCTCGAGCCAGTGCTCGACCGCCCTTGGCCGCGACATCGAATAGTTGCTTGCCCCGACCTCGAACAGCGGCAGATCGGCGTCGATCTCGCACGCGCGCCCGAACTCGTCCTTCGCCTGCACCTGCACCCGGTACCGATCCGGCGGCACATGGCTCAGCGACAGCTTCAGCACATCGGTCGACCCGTAAGACCCTTCCTGAATGGCCGCCGGCGCCTCCGGCACATCGGGCGTCCTGTCCCAATCGAAATCGACCGTCACACCGTCCAGCGCACCCCGGTCCCGGCTGGCCAGATCGGCCTCGCGAATCGTCAGCCATTCCGTCGTCAGCGCGGGCGCCAGCAGATAGGCCATATCCGCATCGCCGCTCTCGTGCGGGATCTCCTGCGGGCGCGCCGCGATCATGATGTTCAGCTGAACGCCCTCGGTCTCCTGCTCGTTCTCAAAACTCTTCCACAGGATGAACTTCGCATGGCTCACGTCGAAATCCAGCCGCCCGAACTCTTTGCTTTCATAGCGGAATCGCCCACTTGCCGGGACCATGCCGGGGGGAAGCGTGCCGTCACTCATCTCGTCACCTCCTTCATACGATCTCGTGCCCCGCCGCCTGAAGGCTGCGGGCAATCTCCGCGATATGCGCCGGCCCGATCTCGCAGCAGCCGCCGACGATGGTGGCCCCCTGCCCGACCCAGCCCATGACATATTCGGCATAATCCAGCGGCCCCATGTCCTTGCGCTGCTCCAGCGCGTCGACGGTGGGCGCATCGCCCAGGAATCCTTCGCTGATTTCCGCGAACCCGTTGCCATAGGCGCCGAACGGCACGCCGAACCCCTTGATCACCTCCAGTGCCGCCCCAATCACCTCGGGGCGCGAACAGTTCACCAGTACCGCGTCGGGCGCATGCCTGGCCACGGTCTCCGCCAGGTCCGCCACCGGCTCGCCCGAGCGCAGGCGCGTGCCGTCATGATCATCAACGCTCACCGCCAGCCACACCGGCAGGCCCTGCCCCGTCACGGCCCTCAGCGCGCCCTCGGCCTGGTCCACCGACGACATCGTCTCCAGCAGGAACAGGTCCACGTGGTCCTTCATCAAACCGACCGGCTCGGCATACATCTTCGCGGCCTCGGCAGGGGGCGGGCAGGTCTCGGGCTTGTAGGACTGCACCAGCGGCCCGATGGCGCCCGCCACCCGGCCCTTGCCACCGCTTGCCGCCCGGGCCCGGCGCGCGGCCCGCACCGCCGTATCGGTCAATTGCCCGACCTTGTCCTCCAACCCGATCCGCACCAGTCGGTCGCGCAGCACCGCGTAGGTGTTGGTCGTGGCCACCGTTGCGCCGACGTTGAAATAGTCCAGGTGCACCTCGCCCACCAGCTTGGGATGGTCGATCATCACCTGTGTCGACCACAGCGGCGTCGCCCGGTCACCGGACCGTTTCACCAGCTCCTGCCCGATCGAGCCGTCCAACAGCGTAACTTGTGCCAAGTCTTTCCTCCCGCGCCCTTGTTCAGATGTCGATGCCATCCGGGATCAGCACCAGCTTCCCGGCATGTCGCTTCGACATGAACTCTTCCTGCGCACTGTCAATCTCTCGCATGGGAAACGTCTTGGCGATCAGCGGTTTCACGGCCCCGTGCCGCACCATCCCGACCAGGCGGGCAAAGACCGCGCGCGACTGGAAGGTACAGCCGTGGATCGTGATGTCCCGCAGATAGATGCGCCGCAGATCCGCCTCCACCACCGGCCCCGCGATGGCCCCCGCCACCGTGTAATGCCCCCCCGGCCGCAGCGCGTCGATCAGCGCGCCCCAGCCCGGCCCGGCCACCAAGTCGATCACCGCGTGAAACGTATCGGCAGTCGGCACGTCATCCCGCCCGATCACCGCCACAGCCCCCGCATCGCTCACACAATCGGCCTTGGGTGCCGAGGACACCCCCGTGACCTTCGCCCCCAGCGCCGTGGCCAGTTGCACCGCCGCCAACCCTACGCCACCGGATGCTCCGGTGATCAGCACGCTTTGCCCCTCACTCACACCGGCCCGGTCCAGCAGCCCCGCCGCCGTGCCGAAGGCACACGGGATCGCCGCCAGTTCTACGTCGCTCAACGGCGCATCAGTGACGTCGAATAGATCTCCCTCCGGCACCACGCAATACTGCGCGAACGCGCCGTCATATTCCGAGCCCAACGCCTCGAACCCCACCGGGTTGTCGTCGGTCGGGCGCGGCTGGTTGATCGGGCAGATCACCCGCATCCCCTCTGCCACCGCGCGCACGCCCGCGCCCAGCGCCACGACCTCGCCGCACAGGTCCCCGCCCTGGATCCGCGGAAAGTCCAGCGCCCCGGACCAGCCGCCCGCCTCGACTCCATCCTGCAATTCTCCGGTCGCCCCTGTCACATCCGCCGAATACCAGCCCTCGCGCGTGTTGATGTCGGTGTTGTTCACCCCCGCCGCCAGCACCCGCACCAACACCTTGCCCGGCCCGGGCCGTGGCACGGGAATATCCTCGCGCCATTCCAGCTTGTCCGGCCCGCCATGGCCGGTCAGGTACACGCCCGACATGGTCTCCGGCAGGCTCATCGCGCCGCCCCCTTGTCCAGATCCTTCAGCCCCAACAGCACCGCCGCGCCCACCATCAGCGCCCCGCTGACCCGGTTGATCCACACCCCCGTCAGCGCCTTGACGCGCCCCAAGGTCCGCGTCGCGGCCCACCCCCACAAGAGCAGCACCAGACCGTCCACCACCAGGTAGGTCACGCCCAGCACCAAAAGTTGCGGCAGGATCGGCGCGCTCGCGTCGATGAACTGCGGAAACAGCGCCCCGAAGAACACCACCGCATAGGGATTGGCCGACGAGGTGACAAAGCCCTGCCGGAACAGCCGCCCCTTGGCCGCAGACCCCGGGGCCTCGGCCCCGCCTCGCGTAAACATCAGCCGCAGCCCGATCCAGACCAGGTACGCGACCCCCGCCCATTTCACGACCCACAGCGCATCGGCATTGGCCGCGATCACCGCCGTCAAGCCGAAGGCGGCCAGCGTCATCTGCACTGCGTTGGCACTGAGGTCGCCCGCCACCGTCGCCAGCGACCGCCGCAACCCGTGCCGCAGGCTGTTGGAAATAATCAGCAACTGACTGGTATCCGGCGGCGTCAGGAAAAACGCCGCCAGCACGCCAAGATAGATCAGGTAGGTCTCGATACTCATGGGGCTGTCCCTTCCGGCTGCGCAATCACGCCGCCCGCCCGCATCTCTTTCACGCTCACCTTCACGCCATCCGGGAACAACGCGCGTGCCAAATCCGCGCCCGGCTCCATCCCGGCCTCCGCTGTCACCGACAGCAGGTGCAGCGGCAAGTCCACGCGAAACACGTGCCCGCTCTCACTCTGCCCTTCGGCCTCGACCGCATAATCGCCCGTCGCATCACATCGCAGAGCGAAACCAAGACGAGCAAGGCTTTCGTGATCCCAGTAATAGAAGAACCCCTGGTCAAACTCAGGCACGCCGTCATAGACAACGGTGCGCCCGCGCAACCCCGTGCGGTCGTCCGGCACGACGTGGTCGCTGACCACAAGGTTCAGCCCGACCGGCGCGTCCCATCCCGGCGCGGCCCGGTCATCAGTCGTCAGGCCCGGCCGCGTGCCAAGCAGGTTCACATCCAGCAAAAGACCTTTCTGCCGCTTCAAGGCAAGCCGCAATTCCGCCCTGTGCACCTCCATCGCGATGGGCGGCTTGTCCTTGAATGTCACTTGAAACGTCATCGGCTCAGGCCCGCAGCCGCGCGTTCTCGGGGTCCCAAAGCGGCTGATCCGGCTGCACGACCGCGCGGCGCCGCTCGCCATAGATCTCCACTTCCAGTTCCGTGCCCGCCGCCGCCACGTCCGTCCGCAACATCGCCAGCGCCACGCTCGCATTCACCCGGTAGCCCCACGCGCCGCTCGTGGTCTCGCCCACGATCTCGTCGCCGCTCCAGATCGTCGACATATAGGGCGCATCCGCCTCGCCCGCGTCGATGATCAGCGGCGCAAAGGCTTTCTTGCGTCCCTGCTGTTTCTCCGCCAGCAGCGCCGCCTTGCCGGTGAAGTCCTGGTCCTTGTCGAACTTCACGAACCGCTCCAGCCCGGCTTCCAACATCGAGTAATCTGTGCTCAGGTCGCCCTTCCAAGCCCGGTACCCTTTCTCGACCCGCAAGCTGTTCAGCGCATACATCCCGAAGGGCTTCGCGCCCGCCTCCAGTATCGCCTCGTAGATCCCAGGCATCTCGGGATTGTCGGCATGAACCTCCCAGCCCAGCTCGCCGGTGAAACTCACCCGGATCAGGAACGCGGGCCGCCCCGCCACCGTGCAGTGCTGATGGCTCAGCCACCCGGCCTCCAGATCCGCATCGCTGATCCCCGCCAGCACCTCGCGGCTCTTCGGCCCTGCCACGAGCAGTGCCGACCGCTCGGTCGTCGTCTCGGTCACGGTCACACCTTCCGGCACGCTGTTCCGAATGAGCTCCCCATCATGCCATTGCGCCGTGGCCGCAGTGATCAGAACGAAATCGTTCTCCGCCAGCCGGATACAGGAAAACTCCGTCACGATCCGCCCTTGGGTATTGGCGACGTAAACCAGGTTCATCCGCCCCACCTTGGGCAGCCCGCCGGTCACGAAGCCGCGCAGCCACTCATCGGCCCCCGCGCCCTGCACCCTGAACCGCGAAAAGCCCGGCAGGTCCAGCACGCCACAGGCATCGCGCACCGCTTCGCATTCCTCGCGGATGCGCTGATCCCACGGGCCCTTGCGGTTCCACGTATGCGTGCTCCCCTCCGACGTGTCGTCATCCGGCTGCGCGAACCAGTTGGCCCGCTCCCAGCCGTTATAGGCCCCCATCACGCCGCCCAGTTCCAGCACCTTGCCGTGATTGGGCGACAGCTTCTTGTCGCGCCCCGCGGGCCATTCGTGCCACGGAAAATGCATGGCGTATTCGTTGCCGTAGACCTCCATCCCCTTGGCGACGCAATAGTCGTGATCGGTGTAGTCGGTATAGCGGCGTGGGTCGACCGACCACATGTCCCACTCGGGCGCGCCGTCCACGATCCACTCGGCCAGCACCTTGCCAGCCCCGCCCCCCTGCGCGATCCCGAAGGTAAAGACACAGGCCTCGAACGCATTCTTCACCCCCGGCATCGGCCCCAGCAGGGGCAGGCCGTCGGGCGCATAGGGGATGGGCCCGTTGATGATCCGGCTGATCCCCGCCGTACCCGCCACCGGCACCCGCTCCATCGAATCCGCCACGATATCCTCGATTCGCTCAAGATCGTCCGACCACAGTTGAAAGCTGAAATCCTCGGGCATCGGGTCCGAGGGCTCTACCCAATGCGCGCGGCAATTGGGCTCGTAGGGGCCGATGTTGAACCCGTGCTTCTCCTGCCGGAAGTAATAGGACACGTCCACGTCGCGCAGCAGCGGCAGCTTGCGGCCCGTCTCCTTGCTGTAGGCCTCGACCTCGGGGATCTCGTCGGTCAGCACGTATTGATGGCTCATCACCATCATCGGCACGGTCCGCCCGCCATAGGGCTTGAACCACTCGCCCACCGTCTGAGCATAATACCCGGCCGCGTTCACCACGAAATCACAAGCGATATCGCCCTTGTCCGTATGCATGATCCAGCTGTCGCCATCCTGCGTCACGCCCGTCGCCGGACAGAACCGCGCGATCGTCGCCCCCATGTCCCGCGCGCCCTTGGCCAGCGCCTGCGTCACCTGCGCCGGGTCGATATCGCCGTCGTTCGGGTCATAGAGCGCGCCCACGATGTCATGCGTCTCGATGAACGGATACCGCGCCTTGATCTCGTCGGGGGTCAGGATTTCCAGCTCCATCCCCTGATGCCTGCCCATGCCGCGGGCGCGCTCGAACTCCTGCATCCGCTCCTTGGAATGCGCCAGCCGGATCGACCCGGTCTGGTGATAGTTCATCGGATAGTCCACCTCGCCCCCCAGCCGGGCATAAAGCTCGGTGGAATACCGCTGCATGTTCATAATCCCCCAGCTGGTCGAGAAGGTCGGCACGTTCCCCGCCGCGTGCCACGTGCTGCCGGCGGTCAGCTCGTTCTTCTCCAGTAGAACGCAGTCGCTCCACCCTTTCCTGGCCAGGTGATACAGCACCGAGCATCCCACGACGCCCCCGCCGATGATGACCACTTTCGCGTTTTTCGGCAGATCAGCCATTTCCATCTCTCCCCGGTCGAGGGCCATCAAGCGGCCCGATCATTTCTGCGGAACCCCGTCCGCGATCTGGTAGTAATCCCCCTTGTCGGCGGTAAAGATATGCTTCTCCAGCCGCAGCCCCGTGGGTCCGTCCAGCGCCCCCAGGGCAAAGCTCATCGTGTCCTCGTCATGCGCCTTCCAGAACAGGAACGCCCCGCAGGTCGCGCAGAAGCCCCGCTTGGCCTGTGGCGTCGCCTCGTACCACGTCACCTCGCCGGTGATCTCCAGGTCCGTCTCCGGCACGAAGGCCGAGGACCACACATGCCCCGATTGCTTGCGGCACTGCCCGCAATGACAGGCCGACACGCCCTGCGGCGCACCCGTCACGCTGAACCGGATATTTCCGCACAAACAACTTCCCTCAAGCATTCTCACCTCCACTGAACCGCGCGAACTGCGGCAACCCGTCGCCGATCTCGTAATAATCGCCCTTGTCCTCCAGAAAGACATGGGCGGTCATCTTCAGCCCATGCCCCGGCTCCAACGATGCCGCGGCAACGACCGTGCGCGGCGCATCCTCCGGCTTCCAAAACAGGCCGGACCCGCAAATCTTGCAGAAGCCCCGCCGCGCCATCTGGCTGGACTGGAACCACGCCAGCCCATCGTCGCGCTCCATCACCAGGCCTTCGTCCGCCACCGAGGTCGCCGCCCAGTAAAACCCCGATTGCTTGCGGCACTGCCCGCAATGGCACCCCAGGATGTCCCGTGCCTTGCCCTCCAGCCGGAACGCCACCGCCCCGCACAGGCACGCACCCTTGATCATCTCAAGCCCTCCCCGGCGTCGAAGCCGCGCCCAGCAGCACGCCGTAGATCACGAAACACGCCGCCAGCCCCCGGCGCAGCCACACGTTGAACACCGCCCCCAGCGCCGCCCGGCCCAGCCCCGCGCCCAGCGCCGTGTAGCCCATATAGCTCAGCGCCGTCAGGCTCAGCGCGGTGGGAAAGATCACCCACATCTGGCTCCAGATCGGCACGTCCGGCTGCACGAACTGGCTGAACGCGGCCAGGTATCCCGCCACGCTCTTGGGGTTGATCGTGGCGATGGCAAGGGCCCGCCAGTAGATGCCGCGCCCGTCCGGCGCGGCCACGACCATCTGCCGCCGCGCCATGATCCAGCCGCGTATCCCGAGATAGATCAGGAACCCGGCCCCGATGAATTTCGCCACCTGGAACGCTTCCGGCGAGGCCGCGATCAGCGCCGTCACCCCCGCCGCCGACAAGGTCAGGAACAGCGCCGCCTGCGTCAGGATCGCCGCCACCCCCCACAGGCTGCGGCGAAACCCCATCGTCATGCCGTTGGTGATGCAATTGACCGCGTTCGGCCCCGGCGTGGTCACGAACACCACCCAGAAGAGCGCGAACACGGTCCATCCCTCCAGGCTCATGCCATCACCATCAATAAACCGGCGGCGCGATCACCCAGATCGCGACACACGGCTCATCATAAGGGTTTGACCACGCATAGGTTTCATGCCGGATTCGAAAACTGTCCCCCGGCCCCACGGTAAAATCCCGGCCGCCGATGCTTAGGTCCAGCCGGCCCGACACCACGTAGCCCACCTCCTGCGTCGGCCGCGTGGCAGGGCGCTGCATTTTCGATCCGGGCCGGAACGTCGAGTGGATCACCTCGAAATCGTCACTCAGGTCCGGCGACAGCAATTCCTCTATCAGGCCTTCCTCGCCCGACCCCATCCGCCGCCGCGATCCTTCGCGCACGATGATACCCTGCTCGTCCGCCGGGGCACTGGCATGGGCAAAGAGAAACGACATCGGCACGTCAAACGCGCCCGCAATCGCCCGCAGGTCGGAAATCGACGGCTCCGACAGGTCCCGCTCCACCTGGCTCAGCCAGCCCACCGACCGACCCAACGCCTGCGCCATATCGCTCAACGTCAGCCCCCGTGATTTTCGCAAGGCCCGCAGATCGGCCCCGAGGCTGCGCATGGCGGAGATCTGGCTCTGTTCCAAAGGGCACTCTTCCCGTGAAATTCTTCGGTCAGTTTTCACGCTGCGCGAGTCGCGTGAAAAAATCAATAAAAATTTCACTGCCCCCGAAACACGCCCGCCGGAGGCTTCACCCCCCGCACCGCGCGCGCCTGCGAATCTCTACAGGCGTCCGAACACCATCTTGAGGATCGCACCCAGCCCGTCGGCGTCCGCCGCGTCGAACGCGGCTGGCCGGTCGCTGTCGATATCGAGCACGCCCAGCAACCGCTCCTGCCCGTCCCATACCGGCAGCACGATCTCCGACCGGGTCGAACTGGCACAGGCGATATGCCCGTCGAAACTGTCGACATCGTCCACCAGCTGCACCTCGCCCGTCCGAGCCGCCGCCCCGCAGACGCCGCGCGAAAACGGGATCTGCAAACAGCCATGCCCGCCCTGGTACGGGCCGATCTTCAACAGCTCCGGCCCGGTCACCCGGTAGAACCCGGTCCAGTCGAAGCGCGCGTCCGCGTGGTGCAACTCGCACACCAACGTGGCCATCAGCGCCACCTCATCGGTCTCGCCCTCGGTCAGCGCCCCGATGGTTTTCGCCAGGTCTTCATAATCCGCACGCATCGCGCACCTCCCACGCCAAGAGTTTTCATGAAAACTCTTGGCAAATCTTTTCCCAAAAGATTTGCGGCCTCAGACCCGCTCGATCGCGATGGCCGTGCCTTCGCCCCCGCCGATGCAGATCGCCGCAACACCGCGTTTCAGATCTCGCCTTTCCAACGCGTTCAGCAGCGTCACCATGATCCGCGCCCCGCTCGCCCCGATGGGGTGCCCCAGCGCACAGGCCCCGCCATGCACGTTCACCTTCTCGCGCGGCAGGCCCATCTCGTGCATGAACGCCATGGGGACCACGGCAAAGGCCTCGTTCACCTCCCACAGGTCCACGTCGTCCTTCGTCCAGCCGATCCGTTCCAGCAGCTTCTGCGCCGCGGGCACCGGCGCCGTGGTGAACCATCCCGGCGCCTGCGCGTGGCTTGCATGGCCCAGGATCCGCGCCCGGATCTTCAGCCTCTGCGCCTCTGCGGCCTCGCGCGAGGCCAGCACCAGGGCCGCCGCCCCGTCGCTGATCGAGCTTGAATTGGCCGCCGTCACCGTCCCGCCCTCGCGGAAAGCAGGCTTCAACTGCGGGATCTTCTCGGGCCGCGCCTTGCCGGGCTGCTCGTCGGTCTCGACCACGACCGTGCCCTTGTGCGTCTCCAGCGTCACCGGCGCGATCTCGCCCGCGAACGCACCCGATTTCTGCGCCTCCAGCGCCCCTTCCAGAGACCCGATGGCATAGGCATCCTGCGCCTCGCGGGTGAATTGATATTTCTCGGCGCAATCCTCGGCGAAGGTGCCCATCAGCCGCCCCTTGTCATAGGCGTCTTCGAGCCCGTCAAGGAACATGTGGTCGATCACCTGCCCATGCCCGATCCGCGCCCCGCCGCGCATCTTGGGCAAGAGGTACGGCGCGTTCGACATGCTCTCCATGCCGCCCGTCACCATCGTGTCGGTGTGGCCCAGCGCGATCTGGTCGAACCCGATCATCGCCGCCTTCATGCCCGAACCGCACATCTTGTTCAGCGTGGTCGCCGGCACCTCTTCGCCCAGCCCCGCCTTGAACCCCGCCTGGCGCGCCGGAGCCTGCCCCTGGCCCGCCGGCAGCACGCAGCCCATCAACAACTCGCTCACGGTCGCGGCGCCCGCATCCTTCAGCGCCGCGGCAATCGCTGCGCCGCCCAGGACGCTGGCCTCGACGCCATCGAAATCCCCCTGGAAGCCGCCCATCGGCGTGCGCGCCGCGCCTGCGATCACAACGTCTTTCATGCTGATTGTCCTTTCGTCCTTGGGTGCCACGCCGGGAAAGCTCACGGGGCCACACGGTTTGGTAAGGAATTGCGCCTAGGCTGCGCGCAACATCCATGTGTCCGGAGGCATCATGCAACTCACCTGCGCCACTCACAACAACATCAACGTTATCACCGTCGAAGACAACCGGATCGACGCCGCCTCCGCCATCCGGTTCAAGGACGAGATGCGCCGCCTCACCGAAGATGGCCCCGCCCATGTGGTGCTCGACCTCTCCGGCGTGGCGTTCGTCGATTCCAGCGGCCTCGGCGCCATCGTCGCCTCGATGAAGCAGATGGGCGACGGCCGGCGGCTGGACCTGGCCGGCCTGACGCCGGACGTGGCCAAGGTCTTTCGCCTCACGCGCATGGATTCGATCTTCGTCATCCACCCCGACATGGCCGCGGCGCTGCAACGCGCGGCGGGCTGATCCTGGGCCGTGGCCACCACCGCCCCCTCCCTGCCCGATCCGCTGATCTCGTGGTGCACGACAGCGACGAACCTGCACGTGCGCGACATGGTCGAAAGCTTGGCCAGCAACCTGGACGAGGCCGGGATCGACAGGGACCTGCGCGGCTCCATCGCGCTCGCGGTCAGCGAAGCGCTCAACAACATCACCGAACATGCCTATGCCGACCGCGCGCCTGGTCCGGTCACCATGACGGTCGACCTGCTGCCCGACCGCGTGGACGTGATCCTGATCGACAGCGGCCGCGCCATCCCCGGCCAGGATCTGCCTCCGGCCCACCTGCCGGACAGCGCCGGCCCCCGGTCGACTCTGCCCGAAGGGGGATTCGGCTGGTTCCTCATTCACAGCCTGTGCCGCGACCTGAGCTACACCCGAACGTCAGGACAAAACACGCTCAGCCTGCGGTTTCCGCGCTGAAACACGCGGCGCGGCAAACCGCGCCACCAAATCGCCCAATTCCCATCGCAACGCCGCCCCAAAGCCCCCGCATATACCAACCTGTAGCTGCATATGGCTTCCCTCGGCGCCGCGTTTAACAGCCCCCACCCAGTGCGCGGCGTCGAGGTACTTCTTCTTCCCATCACATTGGCATTCCCGAGCGCGCCCCCTAAGGTGCCGCACAGCATTGCAATCAACGGGAAAACCATGCGCGACTTCCAACGTCCCGGCCGCTCGGCCGTCCTCGCCACCAACGGCATGTGCGCCACGTCGCACCCCTTGGCCGCCCAGGCCGCCATCGACATTCTGAAACGCGGCGGCAACGCCATGGACGCCGCCATTGCCGGCGCCGTTCTGCTGGGCATCTGCGAGCCGCAGATGACCGGCATCGGCGGCGACTGCTTCGCGCTGTTCACCCGGCCCGGCAGCGACGACATCCATGCGCTGAACGGCTCCGGCCGCGCCCCGGCCGCCGCCAGCGCCGCCGACCTGCGCGCCCGTGGCCTCGACACCGTCCCGTTGCACGGGCCCGAAGCGGTCACCATCCCCGGCGCGGT
The DNA here is from genome assembly GCF_009363655.1 of Roseovarius sp. THAF27. Lineage (NCBI taxonomy): Bacteria > Pseudomonadati > Pseudomonadota > Alphaproteobacteria > Rhodobacterales > Roseobacteraceae > Roseovarius > Roseovarius sp. THAF27. Next base: position 328,531 of record NZ_CP045393.1, on the reverse strand, counting down.
CGACGCCTTCTGCCACTTGTCGGACGCACATGGCAAACTGGGTCTCGACGCCCTTCTGCAACCCGCAATCCACTACGCCGAAGAGGGTGTGCCGGTGGCCCCCCGCGTCGCCAATGACTGGCCCCGGGCCGCCGAAAGCCTGCAGGGCCACGGCCTGACCCATTACATCAACGGTGGCCAACCGCTGAAGCAGGGCGAGATGTTCCGCGCCCCCGGACAGGCCGAGGTGCTGCGCCGAATCGCCCGCGACGGGCGTGACGCCTTCTACAAGGGCGAGGTGGCCGACGACATGGTCGCCGCGCTCAACGCCGAGGGCGGCGTGCACACCGGCGACGATTTCGCCGCCACCGCCGCGACGCCCACCGACCCCATCAGCGGCAGCTATGGCGGCATCGACCTGGTCGAGCATCCGCCCAACGGCCAGGGCGCCACGGCGATCCTGCTGCTCAACATCCTGGCCCAGTTCGACATCGCGTCGATGGACCCGTTCGGCACAACGCGCGCCCATATCGAGGCCGAGGCGACCAAGCTGGCCTACGACGCCCGCAACCGCTTCATGGCCGATACCGACCGCACCGCGCGGCTGGATCACATGCTGTCGATGGACACCGCCCGCGCGCTCGCCGCCCTGATCGACCCGAAAAAGGCGATGCCGTCCGCCACCTCGCTCAGCGAGGCCGTGCACCGCGACACGATCTACATCACCGTGGTCGACCGCGACCGCATGGCGGTGTCGCTGATCTATTCCATCTTCCACGGGTTCGGCTCGGGTATCGCGTCGGAAAAATTCGGCATCCTGCTGCAAAACCGCGGCGCGGGCTTCACGCTCGAAGAGGGCCACGCGAACGAGATGAACGGCGGCAAACGCCCGATGCACACGATCATTCCCGGCATGCTGCGCGAGGGGGGCCGTGTCACCATGCCCTTCGGCGTGATGGGCGGCGCGTACCAGGCAAACGGCCACGCCCGCTTTGTCTCGAACCTGCGCGATTTCGGCCTGTCCCCGCAGGAGGCCATCGACGCGCCGCGCTGTTTCCCCGACGCGGGCGAGCTTCGGGTCGAAACCGGCTACGCGCCGGACGTGCACCGCGAACTGGCAGATCTGGGCCACAACGTGGTCGAGGCCGACGAGGCGATCGGCGGCGCCCAGGCAATCGAGATCAAGGAGAACGGGGTTCTCGAAGGCGGCTCCGACCCGCGCAAGGACGGCTGCGCCCTGGGCTACTGACCCCGCAGACCGGCGCCATGAACCGGCGCCAAAAAACCGGCATGGGGCGCGGCAGCGCGCCCCGGCCTCAGTTCAGTTGGAAATGCAGCGGGTACTGCCCGTCCTCGAACGGGCCGAAAAGGTCGGGAATGTCAGGATGCCCCACCGGCTCGCCCGAATAGTCGGCGATCAGGTTCTGTTCGCTGACATAGGCCACGTAATAAGTCTGATCGTTCTCGGCCAGCAGGTGATAGAACGGCTGGTCTTTCACCGGGCGGCTGTCCTCGGGAATCGAGTCGTACCATTCCTCGGTGTTCGCAAACTCGGGATCCACATCGAAAATCACGCCGCGAAACGGATGTTTGCGGTGTTTCACGACCTGTCCCAGGTGATATTTCGCGCGTGTCTTCAACATTCAGATAGCCCCTAACGACACACTGTACTGCGTTCAACCGAGTTTTGTCCAATCGCTGTGCGCATTTTGTCGGGAAACAGTCTGTGAACCGCCGTCAGACAGTGCCCCTCCTCCGCCCCGGCTCGAAGGCCCAAATCCGGCATTTCCAAGCGCCGAAATTTTGGTTAAACTGAAAAGAAAAACAAACATAGCGAGAGGCAGATGAGCAGACGTCTTCGCACGATTCTATCAATGGTGGCCCTGGCCACCCTGAACGCCTGTGGTGGTGGTCCCAGCGGCCCGCCGCCCGACAATCTGGACAATGCCTGCGCCATCGTGGCGCAGAAACCGCATTACCTGCGGGCCTTCCGCGCGACCGAGCGTCGCTGGGGCGTGCCGGTGCCGGTGCAGATGGCCACGATCTACCAGGAAAGCAAGTTCGACGGCGAGGCGCGCACGCCCTTCCGCTGGACCCTCGGCGTGATTCCCATGGGCCGCCAAAGCTCCGCCTACGGCTACAGCCAGGCACTGGACGGCACGTGGGACGAGTACGTGAAGGACGGCAACCGGGCCGCGCGGCGCAACGACATCCGCGACGCGACCGACTTCATGGGCTGGTACATGGCGCAGTCGAACCAGCGTCTGGGCATCCCGATGCACGACGCCCGCAACCACTACCTCGCCTATCACGAGGGGCGCACGGGCTACAGCCGGGGCAGCTATAACGCCAAGCCATGGCTCTTGCGCGTTTCGGGAGAGGTCGGCCAGCGCGCCGTCGTCTACGATCAGCAGTTGCGGGCCTGTGGGCGGCGCTAAGCCGCCCCGCTTCGCCCGGCCTACCTGTCGATCCGCTTGAACTTGTCCTTGCCCGGGATGACGAACCTGTCATTGCCCAGCTGCGTGCCCGTGGTCAGATCGCCCAGCACCACGGTGGTCTTGCTGCCACCGCTGTCGTTGATCACCCACTGACGCAACTCCACCGGGCTGCCGGTGAAGACCAGCTCGATATTGCCGTATTCGGGATGCGCCGGGTCCTGCGCGCGCACCGTGGTGGTCTTGCCGTCGCTGCTGTGACCCGTCACCATCCGCGCACGGCCGAAATCCACGTTGCGTTGCAGGATGATCTTCAGCGGCGTGCGGTCCAGCGGATAGGCCTCGCCCCCGGTATTGGACTTGGGGTCGATGATACCCACCGTATCGCCATCGGCCACCACCAGCGTCTGTTCCGGCGGGTTGTACTCGAACCGAACCCGCCCTGGCCGCTTGATATAGATTTGCCCCGTGCTGATCGTGCCGTCATCGTTGATCTGGGTAAATTCGCCGGTCGCCGAACTGAAGCTGTTCAGGTATTGCGAAATCTCGTTCAACGACAGCTTTTCGGCCATCGCGGGCGTGGCCATCAGGAAAGTCAGGGCCAAAGCAACCATACGCATGAGGGGAAACCTCTCCTTTTTCATTCTCGCCAAAAGATAGGCGCACACACGGCGTTATGCGATAGCAATCGGTGCAAATGCGTGTGAACGCCCTTTTTTCCGGTCCAATGCATCAGAACGGCAGAAATCGGATCGCCGCAAAAAGCGCCCCGGCGCTGGCCGCGAACGCCACCACCATCAGCACCCCGTCCCGCACCGTGATCGCCAAGCCCAGAAGCGCTATGGCCGCGAACGGAATGAGCGCCGCAAAGGGCACCACCTCCAGCGGCGGGATCATCGCGCACAGACCCACCACGACAAGCGCCGCCGCAAGCTGCGCCGGACGCCCGGTCAACGCCTCGAGCCTGTGACCGAAATGCCGGTCCATCCACTCTGCGGCGGGGCGCGCCTTGTCGACCGAGCGCGCGACCCTGTCATCGGTCACCGCCCTGTTGCCGATCCGGTCCGGCATCCAGAAACTGCGCCGCCCGAAGAGGATCTGCACCGCGATGAGGATCAGTATGATCGCAAACAGCGTCGGCACGCCCGGGATGCCGCCCAGGGGCGACGCGCCCAACAGCGCCGTGACGAAAATGATCGGCCCAAAACCGCGCCCGCCAATCGCATCGACCACGTCCTTGACCGAGACGGTGTCCCCGCCGTCGGCCAGGTCATCGATCTCGTTCAGCAGCGTCCCGGCATCTCCGGCCATTCACCCGTCCTTCTTCGCGTTGGCGTTTCCTTGCACGCCAACGCAACAGACCGGCAAACGTTTCCCCTCGGCCCTTTTCGGAGGCGTTATTGCTCGGGCACCAGGATTTCGCGCTTGCCCACGTGGTTCGCGGCACTCACGACACCCTCATCCTCCATCTGCTCGACCAGGCGTGCCGCCTTGTTATAACCGATGGCCAGCTTGCGCTGGATATAGGAGGTGCTGCATTTCCGGTCGGTGATGGCGATCTGCACGGCCTGATCGTACAGCGCGTCCTCGCCATCGGTGTTGCCGCCCGTCGACAGGCCCAGGACCGCGTCGATCTTGTCGGCCTTCTCGTCCTCGGGGCCGTCCTGCACGCCGCCCACGTAAACCGGCGGGCCGAAGGCCTTGAGGTGATTCACCACCTCCTCGACTTCCTCGTCGCTGACGAACGGCCCGTGACAGCGGGTGATCTTGCCGCCGCCGGCCATGTACAGCATGTCGCCCATGCCAAGCAGCTGCTCCGCGCCCATCTCGCCCAGGATCGTGCGGCTGTCGATCTTGCTGGTCACCTGGAAGGAAATCCGCGTCGGGAAGTTCGCCTTGATCGTACCCGTGATGACGTCCACCGACGGGCGCTGCGTGGCCATGATCAGGTGGATGCCCGACGCCCGCGCCATCTGCGCCAGCCGCTGGATACAGGCCTCGATCTCCTTGCCGGCGACCATCATCAGGTCCGCCATCTCGTCGACGATGACCACGATGAACGGCATCTTCTCGGGCGCGAACTCCTCGGTCTCGAACACCGGCTCGCCGGTTTCGTCGTCGAACCCCGTCTGCACCGTCCGGCTGAACATCTCGCCCTTGGCCAGCGCATCGGCCACGCGGCTGTTGTACCCGTCGATGTTGCGCACGCCCATCTTCGACATCTTGCGATAGCGGTCTTCCATCTCCGCGACGACCCATTTCAGCGCCACCACGGCCTTCTTCGGGTCGGTCACCACCGGGCTCAGCAGGTGCGGAATGCCGTCATAAACGCTCAGTTCCAGCATCTTGGGGTCGATCATGACCAGCCGCAGCTCCTCGGGAGTCAGCTTGTAGAGCAGGCTCAGGATCATCGTGTTGATCGCCACCGATTTACCCGAGCCCGTCGTCCCCGCGATCAGCAGGTGAGGCATCTTGGCCAGGTTCGCCACCATCGGGTCACCGCCGATATCCTTGCCCAGCGCCAGCGGCAGCTTCTGGTTGCCGTCGCCATAGTCGCGGCTCGACAGGATCTCGCGGAAGCTGACCATCTCGCGGTTGTCGTTGGGCAGTTCGATGCCGATCACCGACCGCCCCGGCACGGTGCTGACCCGCGCCGACAGGGCCGACATCGACCGCGCGATATCGTCCGCGAGGCCGATCACCCGGCTCGCCTTCAGGCCCGGCGCCGGTTCCAGCTCGTACATCGTCACCACCGGACCGGGGCGCACGCTAACGATCTCGCCCTTCACGCCATAGTCGTCCAGCACGGTTTCCAGCATCCGGGCATTCTCCTCCAGCGACTCGTCGCTCAGGTGATGGCGCTGGATATTGACCGGGTTGGTCAGCAGGTTCAGCGGCGGCAGCTCGTACTCGATCTGCGGCTTTTCCTCGAATTGCAGCTTGGGCTGCGCCTCGGCCTGCGCCCGTGCGGACGGCTGCGGCGCGCGGCGCGGCGGATGCTGCACGACCTTCTTCGGCTCGGCGACAGGCACCTCCTGGGGCGTCGCGGCGCGGGTATAGACCGGCACCTCCGGCTCCGCCCCGTAGCTGTCATATGCGCCGTAGCCGTCGTCGATCACCTCGTCCTCCGGCGTCGCCTCGACCATCTCCTGCATCGGTGCGTGCACCGGCGTTTGGGCGGCATCCGGCACGGCGTGCTCGGCGGTCAGCGGCGGCTCGGCCCGCACCGCGCTGCGCGGCGCGGTGTTCAGGATCAGCGGGTCCGGCCCCCGGCCCCGGCCACGGGTCAGCGGCGCGACCGTCTCGACCTGCACGGCGGGGTTCTTGCGCACCCGGCTCTTGATGACATCGGCAATCTTGGCGCTCACCCGGTCGCCGCTAGGTGCGGGCATGTCGGGCATCTCGGACGCCTCGAT